>JABLXY010000002.1:702293-1053440 GCA_013177795.1 Syntrophaceae bacterium
GCGGGTTCCGCCCGATTGGCCCGAGAAGGCGCAGCTGCCCGAGAAGTGGGGCCCGTCGGCGCCCGTTTGGAAGAAGTAGACTGAACGTCCGCGGCAGGGGAAGATTTTCTCTTCCCCTGCCGCCCGTTTTTTGCTAGAACCCCTCACGGTTCCACGGAACCGTGACGACTTTTTACCACAGAGACAAGAGGAGGATTGTGAAATGGCAGATGTCGTAGCCCCCATGCCCGGGACGATCAAGGAGATCATCGTGAAGGTGGGCGATGCCGTGAAGGAAGACGAGGAGCTCATCATCCTCGAGGCCATGAAGATGGAAAACCCCATCGTGGCCCCCTCGAACGGCACCGTGAAGGAGATCAAGGTAGCCGAAGGCGACAAGGTCAACACGAACCAGGTTCTCTTGGTTCTCGGCTAGAAAACGGCCCGAAGCCGGGAAAAAATGCCGGACTGACTTGCCGGGTCGGTTCGGCATTTTTTTATGTCAATTCAATACCCTTTCAGAGCTTTAGGGTATGGGAGCGGAGGAAACCCCCGTTACATGAAACGGACAGGCGTTACATGTTACTACATTTCCCTTTCATTATTCTTCAGTTGACTGTAATCTTCGACTTGTCAACTGATGAACGGGCGGACTGAAACGCCATTTTTTATGGGACGGAACATGAGTCAGGGGATGCCGAAAAAAGTCGAGATCCACGAGGTCGTCCTGCGCGACGGCATTCAGAACGAGACCAGGATTGTCCCGACGGAAGAGAAACTGAGGCTGATCGGCGACCTCGTCGCCTGCGGCATCCGGCGCATCGAGGTGTCGTCCTTCGTGAACCCGAAACTCGTCCCGCAGATGGCCGATGCCGAAGAACTCTGGGAGAGGATTGACCGAAAGCGGGGCGTCCTCTACTCGGCGCTCATTCTCAGCAAGGGCGGCCTCGAGAGGGCTGTCCGCTGCAGGGTGCCCCACGTCGGCATTTTCATCTCGGCCAGCGAGACCCACAGCCGGAAGAACAGCAACAGGCCCGTCGCCGAGGCCCTCCGGGAGGCCGTCCGCCTCGTCGGCAGGGCGCAGGACGCGGGGATGAAAGTCAGGGCCGGCGTCATGAATGCCTTCGGCTGCGCCTACGAGGGCGCCGTGCCCCTGGGAAGGGTGCTGAGGATTGTGCGGGCGTACATGAGAACCGGTCCGGACGAGATCTGCCTGGCCGATTCCTCGGGGATGGCAAACCCGCAGCAGGTGGAAAAGGCGCTGATTCGTGTGCGGGGAGAGGTCAGCCCGCCGGGGCTCTCGCTTCACCTGCACAACACGCGCGGCCTGGGCCTTGCGAACGTCTACGCGGCGCTCAGGCAGGGCGTGTCGATCTTCGACACGTCCCTGGGGGGCCTGGGCGGCTGTCCCTTCATACCGGGTGCCCGGGGCAACATCGCCACGGAGGACACCGTCGGGATGCTGCACGGGATGGGCATCCGGACCGGCATTGAACTCGACCGGCTCGCCGACTCGAGCCGCCGGTTCGAGGCGGTCATGGGCCAGACGTTTCCGGCGTCGCTCACGCACCTGCCGCCCGACACCGTCAAAAAAGCGTGTAGATGAACGGGGCGATGGCCGAGCCCTCGGTGAGGACGATGAGGGCGCCGAGAAGCATGAGGACCAGGATGATCGGCGCAAGCCACCATTTCTTGCGGACGCGGAGGAACGCCCAGATCTCGGCGAGGGTGGAAAAGATGCTCATTCAGAACTGCCTTTCGTAATCGCTTTTCGGCCGGGGCGGCCCGGCCCTCCTGACCCAGTAACTCGTTGCCCCTGTCGACGTTTTCAACGGCAGGAACTGCTCCCCGAAGGCCCGTCCCAGCAGTGCAATCGGCGTCAGGACCAGGTAGTAAACCAGCGTGAGGATCACCCGCGTCATGATCCAGCCCAAAATCAGGGCGAGGATCATCCAGCCCTTGTAGAACGGCTTGAGGGCCGCCGGGGCGGCGAGGCCGATGACGGCAAGCAGGGCTGATGCGCCCGCCGTCCAAGGCCAGAATGCAGCCCCCTGCCACCACAGCCAGCCCCCGGCGAGAAGCAGGACGCAGGCCATCAGGAGGCCGAAGTTGCGCAGGGCCCGGCGGTCCGTGGGGATTTTTTTCATGTCGTCTTTGAGCAGCATCCGTTGCACCGGTGAAAACGGAAGTGAAGAAGCTGGGAAGTTTTGAAGTTCGGTGACACCGCAAGCCTGCGATGAGCCGCCGGCATGTCCAAACCTCTCAGCTTCTCAACTTCGCAACTTCCTCATTTCAAGGAAATGAACGGGCTTCAGCCCGTCTGTCAGTCCAACTCGAATCGCTTTCTCCAGTCGATGTCATCCGCAAGCGGCTTCTGCTTTTCCTTGTCCAGCAGGAACGGCCCCATGACGAGGTAGTCCATGTCCGTCCGCATGAAACACCGGTAGGCGTCATCGGGGCTGCAGACGATGGGCTCGCCCCGGACGTTGAAGGACGTGTTGATGACCAGCGGACAGCCGTGCCGCTCGTGCAGGGCCTCGATCGTCCTGTAAAAGAGGGGGTTGACGTCCCGGTCCACCGTCTGGACACGGGCCGAATAGTCCACGTGGGTGACGGCCGGCACGCAGGAGCGAACCACGTGAAGCTTGTCGAGGCCGAAACGGGCGCGTTCCTCTTCGGACATCTCCCGGCAGAGCTCCCTCCGCACGGGGGCCACGAGAAGCATGTAGGGGCTCTCCCGGTCGAGTTCGAAGTACTCCGACACCTTCTCCCGCAGAACCGTGGGGGCGAAGGGCCGGAAGCTCTCGCGGAACTTGATCTTGAGATTCATCACTTCCTGCATGCTCGGCGAGCGGGCGTCACCGAGGATCGAGCGGCTCCCTAGGGCCCGGGGGCCGAACTCCATGCGGCCCTGGAACCAGCCGATTACCTTTCCCGATGCGATGAGGTCGGCGACGGCCCTGGGAAGTTCCTCCTCCGTCATCTCCGTGTACGCGATCCCGTTTCGCTGCAGATACCCGAGGAGGCTTTCGCGGTCCCAGGCGGGGCCGAGGTATGCGCCCCGCATCCGGTCCGCTGGCTCCTGCACCTCCCGCGGGTTGCCCAGGACCTGGTGCCATGCAAAGAGGGCCGCCCCCACGGCGCCCCCGGCATCGCCCGCGGCGGGCTGGATCCAGAGGTTCTCGAAGGGCCCCTCCCTCAAAATCCTGCCGTTGCCCACGCAGTTCAGGGCCACCCCTCCGGCCAGGCAGAGATTCTTCATCCCCGTCTCCCGGTGGATGGTCCGGGCCATGCGGAGCATGACCTCCTCCGTGACGTCCTGTACGGACCGGGCGAGGTCCATGTCCCGCTGCGTCAGGGGGGACTCGGGCTTGCGGGGCGGCCCGCCGAAGAGGCGTTCGAACCGGCCGTTGGTCATCGTGAAGCCGGTGCAGTAGTCGAAGTACGCCATGTTGAGGCGGAAGGAGCCGTCCTCCTTCAGGTCCATGAGCTCCGACAGGATCAGGTCCCGGTACTTCGGCTCCCCGTAGGGCGCAAGCCCCATGACCTTGTACTCGCCCGAGTTGACCTTGAACCCCGTGTAATACGTGAAGGCCGAGTAGAGCAGTCCCAGGGAGTGCGGGAACTGAAGCTCCGCGAGGATCTCCAGCCCGTTGCCGCGGCCCGTGCCCCAGCTCGTGGTCGTCCACTCGCCCACGCCGTCGATGGTCAGGAAGGCCGCCTCGCGGAACGGGGAGGGGAAGAAGGCCGACGCGGCGTGGGACTCGTGGTGCTCGGGGAAGACCACCTTGCCCGCGTAGCCGAGCTCCTTCCGGATGTTGTCCCGCATCCAGAGCTTGCGGCGGATCCACAGGGGCATGGCCGTGACAAAGGAGCGAAGCCCCCTGGGGGCGAAGGCCAGGTAGGTCTGCAGCAGGCGCTCGAACTTCAGGAAAGGCTTCTCGTAGAACGCCACGGCGTCGAGGTCCCCGGCGTCGAGGCCCCCTTCGCGAAGACAGTAGGCCACGGCATGGGAAGGGAAGGAGGGATCGTGCTTGACGCGCGTGAAGCGCTCCTCCTGGGCCGCCGCGACGATCTCGCCGTCGCGGACGAGGCAGGCTGCACTGTCGTGATAGTATGCGGATATCCCGAGGATGTGGAACGGCTTCATCCGGTCTCAGGTTCTTTGCGGTGTTGGTCTGCCTACTTACCGCACTTCCACGAAATATGCCAGCATCGCCTCGTCCGCCGCAGGAACTGCGTGGTTTGGGAACCGCGTTTTCATGCTTGTTGCCGATTGACAGCCACCCCCGACTTCCCTATAGTCTGTCCGGTTTGGACGCAGTCTCACAATCCGGCGTCAAGAGAGGGCTGCCGGGACCGAAGCTTGCATGCCACTTGCCTGAGCGAACCCGGCAGGAGAAACCATGCATCCACGTCAGAGGACCAGGCCTATCCTTTCGCTTTTCCTGTGTTTTTTTACCTTTTGGTCCTGCGCCCCCGCGTACTTCGACCCCGTCAAGACCCCCCTGGACCCCCCACGCATCCGGAGTCTCGACGATCTTCCCTGGCGGGAGTTCTGGGCGGGAATCGTCTTCAACGGCGAGAAGGTCGGCTTCACGCACCTGAAGATCGTCCCGGTACCCGCAGAGGGGCTCTTCCGCCTCGAGTCGGAGGCGCACCTGCGGATACGGTTCCTGGGTCTCGACAAGCGGATCGCCATGAAGAGCGAGGACCTCGTCGGCGGCGATCTCGCGTCCCGCTCATTCCGGCACGAGATGGTCATGGACGGCAAGGTGCTGCTGCTCGAGGGCGAAGTCCGTGACGGCTCCCTACGCACGGTCCGGAAATCGGGTGGTGAAATCCAGCGTGTGGAAACAAGGCGCACGGAGCCCCTCTACCCCGCCGCGGCGGTCAACCTCTATCCCGTCCTCCGGGGCCTGGCCGTCGGCCTGAAATACCGGTACGATGTCTACGACCCGCAGACCCAGAGCATCACGGCCGTGTCGCAGACCGTCGCCGCCTTCGAGCGAAGCCGGGAACTCGGCATCGAACCCTCCTGGAAGGTGAAGACCTCCATGCTGGGCCAGGACGTGGAGACCTGGATCAACCCCAGGGGCGAGCCCGTTTTCGAGTTGGGGATGCGGGGTGTTCTCATCACCTACCGGGAAACGGAAAACGAGGCCCGCCGCTACCTCTCCGAGGCAAGCCTCAACAAGAAGGACCTCATCCTCGACTTCAGCGTCGTCAGGACCGAAAAGCCCCTGGCATGCCCCCGGGAGGCCACGCTGCTGGAGATTTCCCTGGCGGGCATCGCGGGTGAGCTGCCCCTGCTGCAGGGGCCCGGCCAGGAGGCGCTCCCGGACCCCCGGGACGCCTCGTCCGTGATCTACCGCATACGCCGCGACCCCGCGGCCCCCGCGAAGATCTCGGGCCCCCACTATGACGTCGACGGCTACCGCTGGGTGCTTCCGGCAAGCCAGATCGAGAGCGATCACCCGGCCATCGTCAACACGGCGCGGGAGGTGACGAGGGGCCTCACCGACCCCCTGGCCAAGGTGCGAAAGCTTGCGAAGTGGGTGGCCGACGAGGTGAAGGACGAGACCGTGGACAGCTTCTCCGCCCTCGAGGTCCTGCAGACGAAAAAGGGCGAGTGCCAAGCCCACACCATGCTCTACACGGCGCTGGCCCGGGCCGCCGGGATCCCCACCCGGATTGCGGGCGGGATCGTCTACATGGAGGGCGTGGGCTTCCTGTACCACGCCTGGGCGGAGAGCGACGCGGGGGGCTGGGTCTCCGTGGACCCGACCTTCGGCCAGGTCGGCGTCGACGCCACGCATGTCAAGCTCGTCGAGGGTCCCGGCTGGGTGTCCATCGTGCCGCTGGGGCGCGTCGTGGGGCGCCTGAAGGCGACGGTCATCGACTACCAGGCGGTCTGCGGCCGCCCGTAACCCACGGGGAGGAAATCGCTCATCCATGGAATTGTGGCGCCGGGTCATCCTGCTGGGCTCCGCCTTTGCGGCCATCCTCGTGGCGCTCTTTGCGAGTCTCTCCCCCCTCGTCCTCGTAAGGCATGTCGATTTTGCCGAAAAACAGAAAGGCGAGGGCTCCTACCTGGGCGTGCGGCTCATGACGGAGAGAACCAAGCGCCTCGCCGCGCTGCCGCTTGAGGACTACATCGCCGAGGCGACGAAGGGGCGTCTCTTCATTGTCGAGGGGCCGGCCTGGGCGGCGGTGGCGGAGAACGCCCTGGCGGCAATGAAGAACAGGCCGCTTGCGAAGGACTGGCAGAGGAGGCTTCCCTCCGACAAGTACCCCATGGGCGTGCTTTTCTTCAAGCCCGGCGAGCCGCCCGTCGACGGGCTCGCCTCGCTGTTTGCCGGGTCCCGTGAGCCGGTCACCCTGCGCATCGAAATGAACGGCACGCCCCGTTTCCTGAAGGCGGAGTACCGCACCTACTCCAACGGGGATTTCCGCCTCGGCGGCGGGTTCACGAACACCCCCACACCCCCGACGGATTTCCTCTTCCCCGGCCGGAAATGGAGCCCCTGGGTCGCTGCGGCCGGGCTTGTCCTCTACATCGTGCTTCCCTGGCCCAAACGCCCCCCCGAGGCGCTTGCCTACAAACGCTGGCGCGTCGTGCTGTGCGATGTGGCGGCCCTGATCCTCACCGTTCCCTTTTTCGCCTTCCCCTTCCTGATCACCGGGGGGACCGTGCAGGCCATCACAGAGGGCTGGCCCCTCTTTTTCTTCTTCTGGCCCATCGCCTTCATCGGCCTTCTCCTCGTGCGGCTGGCCGTGTGGTATTCCTCCTTCGCCCTGCTTCCCCTGCCGGACCGGCTGCGCATCTGGGGCCCCCGGGGCGAGCGGGACTTCCCCTTCGCCGACATGGACTTCTACCAGCCTGTCGTGGTCCGGCCGCCGAAGTGGCTCATCGCCCTGTCCTGGCTCGCGGCGCTTTCCGGCAAGGGCTCCTCACGGATCGGGGCCACCGGGAGGGCGATGATCCTGAACTCATCGCAGTGGGGGTGCCTCGCCGTCCGCCTGAAGAACGGCAAGGATCTGTTTCTCAGCATCACCGACCAGCTCGGGACGGACACGCTGGGCGCCGACAGGATCGTCGGGGCGCTGAAGGGGGCGGGCGTCCGGGCAGTGGACGAGGTCAGGGAATTGCGCAGCATGGGCCTGGAGATGGTCCGGCTGCCGGAGCCGTGAAATGCGAAACCGATTGGCCGCCAGGGCCGTTTTCATCATTGGATCGAAAAGAGAAGCGCAACCGCAGTGCGCAAAGGCTATCGGAGGTTCTCCATGCGTCGTATCCTTTCGGCTACCATCGCCAGTGTCCTGATCCTGATCGCATTCACATCCCCAGCCCCGGCCCAGCAGCCTTCCGTGGCGGAGCTGGTGGTAAACCGCTATCTCGCCACCGGAACGGCCAGCGAGAGGGATCTTCTGCTGCTGATGTCCCAGCCCAAGGAGTTCCTGCGCTACCAGCAGGCCTTGAAGGCCGCGGCGCCGGGGCTCGAGCAGCAGGCCCTGGCCATCCGGCGGACCGTCTTTCAGCGGGCGCTCGCGAGGCTCACGGCCGGGGAGGGCGGCGGTACGGTGCAGGCGGTCATCGCCCTCGGGTCCTGGGCGACGGAACTGAACGCGGGGGACATGGACATCGTCGTCCGGGGCGGCCGGGAGGCGGCGAAGCGCCTCAACCAGCTGCTGCACGAGGAGATCGAGAAAATCCTGCAGCAGGAGGGTGACGACGTCTGCCGGGCGGTCTTTTCGAAAGGGGCCCGGTTCACCGTGGAGACATTCGAGATCTTCGTCTCCACCCTGGAGGACTTCGGCTACGACTCTCTCAGGACGGCGTTCCGCGAGGCCCTCGAGATCGCCGCCCGGGAGGGGCAGGCCGCCGGGGCCGCCCACCTGAACAAGGCGGCCGACGCCATCATCCGGCGGAATCTCAGCGCCCAGCGGTTTGCGGCCGTGCAGAAGGAGTACTACCCCGGCGCCTCGGGCCAGGATTTCGTGCGGGACTACTTCGCCAAGCAGGGCAAGTCGCGGACCTGGAGGGTGGGGGACAACGGCGCCTTGGATGCCTCGTGGGATGCGGGGCTGACCGCCGATCAGCTCACCGAAACCCTCATCCGGGACCTCGGCCTCTCGGTGGACAGCATGTCCCATGCCTTCAAGTTTCCCGTCATCGCCGACGAGTTGTTGCAGTGGGGTGAGCGGTCGAAGCTGGGTGCACGGGAGCAGGCCAAGGGACTCGTGCGGGCCTACGAGGCCCGGCCGGGGGGCTATTTCGGACTGCTGACCGAGGAGGAGAAGAGGGTCCTCGAGGCCGCGCGCATCCTGGCCAAAACGCCCCGCGAGAACCAGGCCTACATCCGGCAGGCCCTCCGGGCCCACGGGTTCGCGACGGAACAGGCGTTCTCGAAGGCCGGAGAGGAGATGCTCTGGAACCTGACCAAGGCCAGCAACAACGAGGCCATGCGCGTCATCGTCGAAAACCAGAAGGCGGCGGTTGAGGCCGCGAAGGCGGGCAAGCAGGTCGAGGCCCAATACCGGCGCATCAAAGACTATCTGATGAGCAACGAGCAGCTCGCGGGCTACAGCAAGCTGAAACCCGAGCAGCTGCTGAAACTCGCGGACGAACTGCCTGCAGACATGGCCTTCCGGGAGGAGATGGCCGCCCTTCTCGAGTTCATGGCCGAGGGCTCCGACAAGGGGGCCCGCAGCGCCGCGGCGATGGCCAAGAGGCTCGTGAAGCTTGCCTACCAGCAGAAGCGGCTCTCCGCGGAGGCGACCGAGGAGGCCATCAAGGCCATCCGCGCGGGCAAAGGGGTCCCTGCCGACGTGGAAGACGTCCTCGCCGTGCTTCGCAAGGACCTCGCCGACGCGGCCAGCATCCGGGCCGTTTCGCCGGCGACGGACAGCCTGGCCGACTGCCTTCGGACGTCGTCCCTCTTCAGCAAGGGCCAGCTCACCCTGACCCCGGAGCTCGAGGCCATGATCGAGGAGATTTCAAGGCTCAGCAATATCGAGCTGCTCCAGCTCGGTTTCAAGAACAGCGAGATCGCCCTGTTGCGCGAATTGAATGCCGCCCGGGCCCAGGGTGCGAGGCTTTCAGCCATCGGAGAGGCCCTGAAGAAGACGGCCCCGAAGAACTACCGGACGATCCTCAAGGGGTTCGTCGAGGAGGCGAAGAAGGCGGCTCCCTCCTCCCTGGCCTTCCAGGGAACCTTTGCCCTGTGGGGCGTGTACCGGGTGGCCCTGGATCCCTCCATCCCGGAAGAGGAACAGCGCAAGCGTTTCGGCGAGGCGATCTACACCGCCTTCCCCACGGCCGGTCTCGTTCTCGACGGCCTGCCCATGGCGTATATCCAGTACACCGAGGGCGGCGAGGTCGACGCCAAGAGTCTTGGAGAGGGAGTGGCCTTCGCCGGGCTCGAAATCCTGGGGCTCGTCCATCCGGTTTGGGCGGGTGCCCTGCTGGCGGGCTATGCAACCTACCAGGTGAGCTCCTTCGTGCTCCAAGCCGAGGAGGACCGTCAGTTTGTCACGGCCCTCTACCGGGCCTTGGACGGCAACACCCTGAAGGTGAAGGGCGGCACACGGAGCTTCGACACCTCCGGGGTGCAGGTTTCCGTCGATCCGACCACGAAACTGCCGCACATCCTTCACTCCGCTGCCTTCCAGGATCTCTACACGGCGCGCGGCGACGCCCTTCTCGACACGGGCGAGGGCCGCAAGCCCTACGACCGGAAGGTCAACGTGGCCATCCGCGACTTCGCGAAGCGCTACGTGTGGGACACGAATGAGGATCTCAAGATCATGGCCGCGGCCGTCAAGAAGTATTTCCCCGCGATCGATCTCGACCGGGTTGAGTCCTGGAATCTCGGCGAGCTGACCGAACAGGCGGCGACGGTGGAAAAGAACGAGTTCCGGGTCGGGGCGCATTTGGTGCGGCGCTACATCAATCACCGCGACCTGTTGACGGAATCGGCCCTGCGTCACATCCGGGGGCGGCTCTTCGAGATGCAGACGGCCCTCAAGACCGTCGAGGCATCGAAAAAGGAGCTCGAGGCCGTCGAAAAGTTGCTGGACATGGAGAAGAAGATCGTCCCCAACGCCCAGGCCGAGCAGGACAGCTTCACCGGCTGGCTGTGGGATGCTGCCACCAGCAGTGTCACGCGTCTCGAGCAGATCTCGGGGATCTGGAAGCGATACCTGAAGACGTACAGGGAAGCGCTCGCCGTCCACGGGCGGGTCACGAAGATCTTCGAGTCTGCGGACCTTCCGCCCCCCACGGCGGCGGATCTTTTCGGTTTGTCGGGTGTCGAGTCGACGGATAGACCGAAGATCGACGCGGTGTACCAGTCTTTTCAGACCGCCTTCGACAAGGCCTACCAGGAATACCGGGGTGCGAAGGGCGGCAACCCCGATCCGAAAGACCCCTTTGATGCCGATGCCTGGAAGCGCCTTCTCAGCCTTCGGATGCGCCTGTTCCTCGGGGAGTTCCAGAAGACGACGCCGGCGAGGCTTGCCGCTCTCGAAAAGGAGGTGGGGCAGGTTCTCGAGGAGGTCCGGGAGCACTACCGGGGCACGGTGGTCCTGGCCGTGACCGGCCCGACGGAGGCGGAAGCCGCATCGGAAGTCTCCCTGCGTGTTTCCGCGACGAAGGCGGGCAAGCCGGCGGACGACGCTCTGAAGAACGCCCGGGTCGAGTGGTCCGTCGGACAGGCAGTCCAGAACAGCGGCATCACCTGGCGCTTTTCTCCCCTGGAAGAAACGGTGATGAACATCACGGTCACGGCCACAACGGAGATCGCAGGCAAGAAGGTGGTCCTCGGAAGCGCGACCCACCGGCTGACCGTCAGGAAGCCCAAGGACGACAAGAAAGACGACAAGAAGGACGACGGGAAAGACGGCGTCGTGCCGCCCGTCGTCCCGGGCAAGTGGAAGTTCTCCGGCACAAGCCCCGGCAACTGGACGGCCAGCTACAATGAAAAGGGCCTCGTCATGGAGCGCAAGCCGGCGAAAAACAAATTCCCCTGCGGGGAATCCTCCGTGACGGCGAAGCTCTGGGCCGAGTTCCCCGTTGCAGCCTCCGGCAAGGATGACCCGAAATCAGCCGCGGACTGCCTGGCGGCGGCCGAAAAGTCCTTCAAGGCCCGGCGGCAGGGAAACACCCCCAACGACATGGCCGTCGGTCTCTTCATGGCCGGAGGCGTCGAGGGCGCAAACGGCTTCTCCCTGGGCGATTTCCAGGGGGCCATGGCCGACTTCGCCCTCTGGATGCGCCGCGGCAGCGGCAGTCCCTGGAGCGGTTACACGGGCTCCTACTTCGGGGCCAATGGAAGCGGCAGCGCCGTGAAAGGGAACATGCTCCTCCGTTTCGGCTACGGCGTCTGGGGCGGCGGCTGCTGGGACAACAGCGACCGCGCCTACCTCGTCACGCAGGGCGTGGCCGCGCAGGAGGAGGCCCGGGCGATCCTGGCGAGCCTGCGCGTCGGTCCCGACGGGGAGATCAAGCAGGAGCCCTACAAGGGCCCCAAGTACGACGGCTCGGACCTGCCGAAGGTGACCCTGTCGCCCCCGAAACTGGAAAAGCTTCGGGTGGGCGACACGGTGCAGGTGACCGCCGAGGTTCACAACGACAAGCCCGAAGACAGCCCCTTCACCTACAACTGGGGCGGCACCTTCGACGACAAGCCCGAAGACTCGAAGAAGAAGGCCACGATCACGATCAAGCCGCAAAAACCCGGGAAATACGACCTCTCCGTTTCCGTAGACGGCAAGCGGTTCGGCATGGGCGGGGCCTCCCTGCAGTACGAGGTGGCCGACTACAGGGTGAAGATCGAGCGGGCACCCGCCGACACGAAGCCCGTCCCCGTGGGCGTGAAGACGGGCCTCAAGGCGACCCTCACCGTGGACGGCAAGCCCGCGAGCGGCACGTTCATCTACCGCTGGCAGCCGCACCCGGAGGTCACCTTCGACAAGCTCGATTCCAGTGCTCCCGACGTTCAGGCCGCCTTCCCGAAGCCGGGGAGGGTGAAGGTCTGGGTCCAGGTGCTGGAGAAGCGCGAGGGCCGCGAGGCCACCGTGGCCGAGTCGGATCAGCTTGAGATCGAGGTGATCAAGCCCCAGCTGGAGCTGGCCTTTACCCCGAAGGAACCTTACGTGGGCCAGGAGGTGAAGGCGAAGCTCACGGTGAAGCCGGAGGTGAAGGATATCGACTTCCGGTGGATGCCCGTGCCAGGAAACGTCAAGCAGTCCATGGAGTCCAAGGACGGCAGGGAGATCACCTTCACCCTGAAGGACGACAAACCGGCCGAGATCCACGTCCTGGCCCGGGTGCCCAAGAGCGGCGAGGACCTCGGCGAGGCGAAGGGAACCGTGAAGGCGAAGAAGTACGCCGTGAACGTCTCGGGACCCAAGGCCATGGGACCCAAGCCGAAGATTTGGAAGGAGGGCGTGGGGCTTGTGGATGTGGAGAACGCCATCGCCGTGGACCAGATCGTGGAGTTTGCGGCCGACGTGCAGCCGCAGCCGCAGGCGGGCCCCGTAAAGTATGAGTGGCGCGTCAAGAGCGGGCCCTGCCGGGTGAGCAACCCGATCGCCCGGGAAGCGCGCGTCACCGCCGGGGAGGCGGGGACCTGCGAACTCTCCGTCGTGGCTCGCGACCGCAACGACGTGGAGCTCGGCATCGGCGCGGGGAGCTTCAGCGCGACCGTGACGCGCGAGGCGATTCAGAAAGGACAGCAGAAAGCCAAGGATGCCGCCGACGCGAAGGCGAAGGTGCAATCGGCGAAAGACAAGGCCCGCAAGGGCGACTATGACGGGGCGATCCGGGACGCCGAAGAGGCGGCGAAGCTCGACCCGGCCAACCGGGAGGCGGCCGACACGGCCCGGAAGCTCAGGCAGGAGAAGGAGACGATCCACCAGCAGATCGCCAAGGCGAAGAAGCTGATGGACGAGAACCGGTTTGCCGACGCCCAGAAGGAGCTGATCGTCGCCTCGAACCTCAACAGCTATTACCCGGCGGTGCAGCAGGCCAACCAGGAGCTCGGCACGCGCTGGAACAAGTACAACGGCGAGGTGCGCGACAAGGTCTACGAGGTGCGCTCGGCCAACGAGCGGAAGGACTTCGGCAAGGCCCTCGAGATTGCGGCGGCGTGGCGGGCGTCCACCAAGCTCGATGCCTATGCCGACAAGGAGTTGAAGCAGCAGGAGGACTGGGCGCGGCAGTGGAAGGCGCAGAAGGACCGGCAGATCGGGATCCTGAAGGCCGCGGGGGAGAAGGTGCGGGCCTACGACTACGCGGGGGCCCTGAAGCTCTACGACGAGGGGTTCGCCAACGGGCAGAGCATCTACAACGGAACGGAGCCCGAGTACAAGGAGGCCGTGGAGCTCAGGAGCCAGGCCTACACGAAGAACAAGCGCCTCCAGGAACTCATCCCCTGGGTGCGCAAGGCGGCCGAGGACAAGGAATACCTGACGGTCGATGCGCTGCAGAACACGCTGAAGACGGCCGATGAGGCCATCGCGCTGCAGCCCAACAACGAGCAGCTGAAGCAATGGCGGGCGATGATCGTCGCGCGTGCGGAGAAGACGAAGGCGGACAACGAGCGCATCGCGGCCGGGAGAAAGCTCCTTGATGCGGCAGGCAACGCCGAGAGAAGCTATCTGACGAACGAATCCTCCATCCAGGCGCGGCAGCTCCAGTGGGGCGAGAAGCTCGAGGAGCAGCAGCAGATCTACCTCACGACGGCGATCCAGAATTATCGGGAGAGTCTCAAGTACATCCCAGACGCCGCCGTGGAGAAAAAGATCAAGGAACTCGAGACAACGCTCGGGGGCCGGAAGAAGTACCTTGAGAATTACAGGCTGTCCATCACGCTCAAGAACGAGGCGGACGCACTCGTCCAGCAGGCGACGAAAGACCCGGACATCCAGACCGCAGCGCCCCTGTACGACCAGGCCATCGAGAAGTACCGCAAAAGCCTCTCGCTGTACAGGCCCTTCAACGCCGAGTCGATCGAGCGGCAGATCTGGAACCTCGAAACCGGCAAGCACGACCGCTGGGTCCGGAAGTACTGGGCCGACGGGCAGTCCCTGGAAAAGGAGGCCAAGTACGTCGCGGCCCTGGCCGCCTATGACAAGGCCATCGCCTCCTTCCATCCCACGGTGGAGCAAAAGGACCGGATGTGGATCATTGTCCACGCCCAGGAACTGCGCAACCGGATCGCGGGGGCGAAGAACTGGCGGGCAGACGGCGAGGCGAAGCAGAACGCGGGCAAGATCCCCGAGGCAATCGCCAGCTACCGCCAGAGCCTGAAGCTCCTGCCGGACCCGGCCCTGGAGGAGCACGTTCGGATGCTCGAGGGCAAGCAGGCCGAGGCGGGCCAGAAGAAGGCCGCCGCCGACCGACTCTGGCAGGAGGGCACGGCGCTCTTCAACCAGGGGCGGCCCAGCGAGGCCCTCACGAAGTTCAAGGAGAGCGCGGGGCTGTGGCCCGACACCGCGCGGCAGAAGTACGTGGCGGACCTGGAGGCCCGGAGGGCGAAGGCCGCCGCCCTGCGTCAGGAAGGCTCGAAACTGCAGAATCAGAACCGCGTCCCCCAGGCGATCGCGAAATACAGGGAGAGCCTGACCCATTGGCCCGACCCGCAGTTGGATAAGCACATCCGTCAGCTCGAGGCAATCATCGCCACGGCTCCGACTGCGCCCACGGGCACATCGACATCCCCCGCCGGTCCGTCATCGACGGCACCGGCCGATACCGGCTTCTACCTCGTGGACTTGACTCCCTACGGCGGAAAGAAAGGCGCCCCGCGCAAGGTCAAGAACATCGAGGTGGACGACGGCTCATGGATCCGTCTCAAGGCGACTCACGAGAAGAGGCTCCGGCTCGACATCCCGCTGCCCCAGCGGGTGGCGGCCAGCGCCGTGGCGGTGGTGAGCAACCTCGACAACGCGCACAACGTGCCCGACAAGATGACGACCACCGTGCTGACCGTGCAGACGACCTCCGGGGACCGGGTCTTCGAGATCAAGGCCGGCGTGCACTCCTCGGAATGGAACCGGGGCGAGACGGGCGGCGCGACCCACGCCTGGCCGAAGGAGACCAACATCGGGGGGAGCCGCTGGATGGCCGTGTTCAGCCTGCCTGCGGGCAGCATCGTCACGGGGCTTCGCTTCGATCACCGGGACACCGACAAGAAATACTACCACGGCGATGCCGCCCCGGGCTTCTGCCTGCGGGGCATCACCCTTGTCGGCTCGCCCGTCGGCACCGCCTCCGCCGGTACGGAGGCGACATCGACAGGCTCATGGACGGGCGCCTGGAGAAGCGACCCCGGGCCCGACGGCGAGGTGGTGACCTTCGACCTGTCCCAGAGCGGCAGCCGCATCACGGGGACCTTCCGGGTGGATGTTCCCTACACAGCGGCCTCCGGGGCACGGCAGAAAGAGACGATCCGGGGCACTCTCGAGGGGACCGTGTCCGGCGGCCGCGTGACGGGGACCTTCCGGGAATCCAGCGATACGAAGCCTGCCGGGTCGTTCGAGTTCACCATGGCCCAATCGGGAAACCTCTTTACGGCCCTGGTCCGCGGTGAGGACACGAGCGACACCTACACGGTCCGCCGCAGCGGCTCCGCAGCGTCTTCGGGGGGCTCTGTCAGCTCCGGGCAAACGGTGTCACGGTCCGTCGCGGCGGAGATCACGAACCGCTCCCGGGACTATGCCCACGTCTTCACCGACGGCGAGACCTTCGGGCCGGGCAACCGGCTGGCGCCGGGGGAGAAGCGAAGGGTGGCGGTGACGATGAAGCCCGACGGCTCGGTGACCTTCAAGGCGGGACGCAACGGTCAGGTCTTGGCCACGAAGACCTGGCGCGGGATTGCCGGCGACACGTCGCGGGTTCCCGTCGTGGTCTTCGACGACACGAACCCCTTTGACAAGTTGACGGTGACGACGGGACTTCGTTAGAATGCACGGCAATATTGCAATGACGATCCGGGAGGTGACACGATGAGAAGGTGGATCGCCCTGCTTGCCTTCGTTTCATGGCTGCTTTCGACGGCCCCCCTGGGAGCCTCGGCACCGGTGAGCGTGACCATCCGCGGGTGCGTGACCGGGGGCGTGCTGGTGTCGGAGAGAACCGATTTCGGCACCCACGTCGGCGAGGGGAAGCACCGCATCCGGGCCCTCGGCCCGGACGGGTCCCCGCTTGATCTGGCCGCTTACGAGGGAAAGCGGGTCACCCTCAGCGGCCACCTGTCGCCGGGCGACCGGTTCCACGCGGCGCCCGCCACCCTGTGGGTCCTCGGTCCCTGTGACTCCAAGGAGCCGGAGACCCTGCTGCCGGGCAAGACCGGCCCCGTCTATCACAACCCCGCATACAAGAATCATCGCGTCGACCGGTGCTGGAGATACGGCGCCGAGTGCGACAAGGCCGCCGCCGACCGGTTCTGCCGGAAAAACGGGTATGCCGGGGCGGCGGAGTGGAAGACGGCCGCCCATCGGCCGACGTACGTCGTGGGCGACGGAAAGATCTGCGATGCGTCCTATTGCGTCGGTTTTACGTACATCCGCTGCACGGACAAGAAATGAGCGGAAGCGGTTTCATCGCTTCGCGTGAACACAGAAGGAGGGGCGTGGTCATGAAACGTCTCGTCGTCGGTTCCGCATTGGGTCTCGCGCTGCTCTGGGCGGTCGGACTCGATGCGTCGGCCCCGGTGAGGGTGACCATCACGGGATGCGTCACGGGGGGCGTGCTGATGTCGGAGAAGACGGACTTCGGCACCCATGTCAGCGAGGGGAAGTATCGCATCAAGCCGCGCACGCCGAAGGGCGAGATGCTTGACCTCACCGCCCACGAGGGCAAGAGGATTGCCGTGGCGGGCCATCTCCTGCCCGGGGACCTGTTCTACGCCGAGTCGGCCTCCCTGCGCGTGCTGGGCCCCTGCGCGGCCCCGGCGAAGAAGGATCTCCCGCGGCAGATCAGTGACGATGAAGCCGACGAGATCGTCTGGGCCCTGCCCGAGTTGCAGGGCATGATCAAGCGCATGCAGGGGACGAAGGCCGCCCCCTTCTCGATGATCACGGCATACCCGAACCCGGAGGCCGAGCCGGGCAAACCCGGCGCCTTCTACGAGGTCTATGTCGGCGAGCGGCACGACACCCACACGGTGCGCGTCATGACCCTGATCATCGATGCGTACAGCGGGAAGGTGTCCGTCTACGACGAGGCGGCCGACCGGGTCATCCCCATCGAGGAGTACCGGACACGGACAAGCAAATGAGCCGCAGCGTCCGGTCCGCCGTGACCGCCCCTGCACCGTATCCACGGTTTCCGGAGACGAAATCCGGCGCCTCGCCCAGGCGGATCGTCGACGCCGTGAAGCAGGCCGGGGCGGTGTTGGGGACGGGAACCCGCACATCGACGTCCCCGGACCCCGGCGCCTGATTCCTCTCTCGCCTTGACATTTGTAAGGAAGTAAGGAATCATTACTTCCGTGAGGTAAGAAATCATGCTGACCAAGAAAACCGCCAAGAACCAGCTGACGCTGCCGAAGGACATCGTGAGGGAATTCCCGGGCATCGAGTACTTCGACGCCGTCGTGGAGAAGCGCAGGATCGTCCTGACCCCCGTTCGGCTCGAGCCCGCCGATGGAACGCTCGAGACGGTGCGGAGGAAAATGAAGGCGCTGGGAATCACGGAGGAGGATGTCCGAAGGGCGGTGTCATGGGCAAGGGGCAAAAAGGCACGAGAGTAGTTCTCGATACGAATGTCCTCGTCTCGGCGCTGATTCTCGGGGGCCGGCTCGCGGCAATCGTGGACCTCTGGAAAGCGGGGGCGATCATCCCCGTCCTGTCGAGAGAGACCTTCGAGGAGTTCGGAAGGGTGCTCCGCTACCCCCGTTTCAAAATGACCGACGAAGACATCCGGGCGATTGTCGAGAAAGAGGTTCTGCCTTATTTCGAGGTCGTCGAACCAAGGGAAGCACAAACCGGCCTAAGCGCGGACCCAGAGGACGACAAGTTCTTCTCTTGCGCCCTGGCCGGCAGGTGTGAATTTCTGGTGAGTGGAGACCGTCACATCCTTGCAATCAAGCGGCACGGCAGCGTGAGGGTCATCACGCCGAAACAGCTTCTCGAGAGGTTCTTGCCGTGATCATGCACGCCGGCATGCAAAGGGCACGGCTTCCTCTTTAGGGTTCCGAACGGCCACGCTGCTCTGCGCCTTTCCGGGGAAACCAGGGGACAAAGGCGCTCGTGCGGCGCTTGTAGTCCGCGAAGGCGGGGTTCTTCTCCATGAACCGCTCCGTCATGGGGACGCCGGAGACGAAGAGGATGATGTACGTGATGGTCAGCGGCCCGATGACGGAGGCCCATCCCCAGGGCACCGACAGGGCCACGAGATAGAGGCCCCACCACATCGTGACCTCGCCGAAGTAGTTGGGGTGCCTCGAGTAGCGCCAGAGGCCCCTGTCCATGATCTTCCCCCGGTTGGCCGGATCCTTCACGAACCGGTCCAGCTGAAGGTCCGCGAGGGACTCGAAGGAAAACCCCGCCAGCCAGATCGCCACGCCCAGCACATCCAGCCAACCCAGGGGTCCCGCCGCGAAGGTGTTGATGAACAGCACCGGGGTGACGTTGAGCAGGAGGATGGCGCCCTGCAGCAGGAAGACCTGCAGGTAGCTCCGCACGACGAAGGACGACCCCCACTCCTCCCGCCACTTCCGGTACCTCTCGTCCTCGCCCTTGCCCCGGTTGCGCAGGTAGATCCGGACGGCGAGCCGCAGCCCCCAGCACAGCACCAGCAGGTTGGCGACCCACTGCCGGGCGGAGAAGGACCCGTACAGAAGAAACGTGGCCCAGGCCGCAAGGATGAACCCCGGGCCCCAGGCCACGTCGGCGATGCTGTTGTCCCGGCGCCCGAGGGCGAGCAGGAACAGGGCCGTCATGTACACGAAGAGGATTGCCGCGGCGGCGGAAAGGGTGTTCCACAGCGCCATCGAATCACCTCGCTTGCGTCCTCGGCGGGCCGGCCTGCCGGGCTGCCGCGGTCAATCGGTCATCCGCCCTCAGGGCATCAGCCACCGGCCGATCAGAAAGCTCGCGGCCGAGACGCTTGCCGTCAGGACGATGCCCCAGAGAATGTCCACCACGACGACGGAGACCGGCCAGTCCCGCAGCGTCGCCAGGTTCGTGAGGTCGTAGGTGGCATAGGCGAAGAACCCGAAGAGACCCCCGAGGAGTGCCGCCCCGGCCAGTGAGCCGCTCTCCAGGGCCGGCAGGGTCGCGAAGATCAGGATCCCGAGGATGTAGAGCAGGTAGAACAGGATCGCGGCAGGCCAGTTGACGCTCGGCCTCAGCAGCGGGCCCAGGCGGCTGCGGTAGAATGCCCGGGCCGCGAAGCCCAGCCAGACCATGTCGATGGCGAAGAACACGGGCACGGTCAGCAGGTACAGGTAGACCAGGTCCATGGGGCACCTCCGGGGATCCGGGGAGGGGGGTCCCCGATGTTTCAACCGCTGCTGCCGCGGACATCGCGCTCCGGCCCGGCGGGCCGCGTCATCGGTTGTGTGAAATCTCTTCTATCCACTAAGGGTGCCCGGCCGCATTGTCAAGGGATTCTTGACGGCCTGACCGGAACGCGGCCCGCCGGCCGCAAAAAAAGGGCGGCCATCGCGGCCGCCCCTTTTTTTGCAATTGCTGCCTGCTGCATCAGAAAGTGGATTCTTCCCCCTCACCGCTTATCCTCTCCCTCCGGGGGAGAGGACGATTAGGGTTGCTTCGCGTCATTTCAAGGGCCACTCGCCGCGCTCCTTCAGCACCTCGCGGTAGACGTGCAGGGCGTCGTTCACGGCGGGCATGCCGGCGTAGGTCGAGAGCTGGAAGATGATCTCGGCGATCTTCCGGGGGTCGCAGCCCACGTTGAGGGCCGCGTTGACGTGGAGCTTGAACTCCTCCGTGGCGCGCAGGGCCGCCAGCATGGCCACGGCTGCATACTGCCGCTCCTGCAGGGTCAGCACGGTGCGGGAGTAGAGGTTGCCGGTGATGTGCCGGGAGAGGTCGTTGGCCAGCTCCTTGTCGAACTGGCGCCACATCAGGTAGGGCGGGTCCATCTTGATGCCCTTCCCGAAGAGTTTCGCTGCTGTTTCCTGTGTCCTCTTGTTGATGTCGTCGCTCACGATCCTACCTCCTCCTTTGGATTCTTCGGTTCGCCTCGGCTCTTTCGCTGCGCCGTTATTAATGGAACCGGCGCAGGGTGTCAAGCCTGAATCATGGAGCGATGGAATGATGGGATACGGGGTTGTGGACAGGGAGCATTCCCGTATCCCCCGTCATTCCATGATCCCAGTATTCCCATGCTCCATTCCGTCCGGTCATTTGACGACGTACACGTCCCGATCCCGGTCCTGCAGCACGAGGTAGTGCACGCCCTGCTTGGCCTTGTCGACGCCGTGGAAGTGCCTCTCGCCCTCGAGGCGGCACAGATCGCAGCTGCGGCTCGGGATGATGACGGCGTAGACGCGGTTGCCGGTGCTCGCCATGGAGTTGACGGCGATGAACCCCCCGCAGTCGTTGCAGATCCGCACGGTCTCCTCCTGCTGCTCCCGGATGCCGTCGGTGTCGTAGTAGATGTTGCGGTTGCGGCGGGCGTACCTGGCGCCCTTGACGATCTCGGCCTTGAAGGTGTGGCGCCTCTTCCAGAGCTCGAGGACGTCCTTCGACATCTCCCGGATGTACCGGGTGATCTCGTCGGACTGGCGGAGGGCGCCGGGGTCGTAGTCCGGCTCGCGGACGTGGCTGTAGTCGAGCCCCGCCATGGCCAGGATGATGCCCACGTTGACGTAGGGCAGGGCGCCCTCGATGGAGTAGCCGCCCTCGAGGACGGCGATGTCGGGCTTGAGCCGCTCGTTGAGCCTGGCGTATCCCTGCGCGGAGAAGCGCATGTTCGTGATGGGGTCCGTGTAGTGGTTGTCCTGGCCTGCCGAGTTGATGACGAGATCGGGCTTGAACTCCTGCACGATGGGCAGGATCACCTCCTCCAGCACGTGGAGGAAGCCCTCGTCGGAGGTCTCCGGCGGCAGGGGGATGTTGATCGTCGTCCCCAGGGCGTTGGGCCCGCCGAACTCGTCGGGGAAGCCCGAGCCGGGGTAGAGGGTCCTGCCGTCCTGGTGGATCGAGATGCAGAGCGTGTCGGGGTCGTGCCAGTAGATGTCCTGGGTGCCGTCGCCGTGGTGGCAGTCCGTGTCGATGACGGCCACGCGCCGGTGGCCGTACTTGCGGCGGATGTGCTCGATCATCACGGCCTCGATGTTGATGTTGCAGAAGCCGCGGGCGCCGTGCACGACGCGCATGGCGTGGTGCCCCGGGGGCCGCACGAGGGCGAAGGCGTTGTCCACGGCGCCCTCGAGCACCTTTTCGGCCGCCGTGATCGCGCCGCCCGCCGAGATGAGGTGGCTCTCGGTGATGACGCTCCTCGCGTCGGGGACGCAGATGTGGATGCGGTTGATGTCCTCGATCGTGGCGAGGCCCGGCTTGTACTCCACGATGTTCTCGAAGTCCAGCAGCCCTTCCTCGAAGACCTGGTCCTGCGTGTAGAGCAGGCGCTCCTCCCGCTCGGGGTGCGTGGGCGAGATGGCCCAGTCGAAGGCGGGAAAGAAGACGAGCCCCGTTTTCCTGCGTTGCGTCATGATCTCGGCCCCCCCTTCCCGAACCCCGCGATGAGGCCCGGCTTGACCTGGGCCTTGAGGCGGATGTTCTTGCCGGTCGCGTAGAAGCCCCGCACCATGTTGAACTCCTGGTCCTCGACGATCTCCGTCTCGATGTCCGGCTCGACGGCGCCGAGCCTGCGGGCCCGCTCCCGGAGCCTCTCCATGCCGATCCGGAGGATGTCCCTGCGGGTGAAGTGGGCCGGGATCTTCACCTCGAGCCCCTCCTCGGCGATGGTGAGGCTGCCGCGCTCCGTCTCGGCCAGCAGCGTGATCTCCGCCGTCGTCCGCGCCAGGGCCGCCCCATAGGCGTTGGCCACCTCGGCGTCGCGCGGGATCACGGCCTCGCAGCCCAGCAGTTCCCCCAGCCTTGACGCCACGGCGCCCGCGGGCCCGCCCACGATGAAGAGCCGCTTCGGCCGGAGCGTTTTCCCCTCCAGCAGCTCGTGGATCGTGTAGACGGGCTTGTTGTTGACCTCCTCGACCATGGCGTCCACCGCCGAGGCAATGTCCCGGCAGGTCTTCTCGAAGATCGCCCGGGCCGCCTCGGCCACGGGAAGGTTCAGCTTGCCGGCGATTTCCGCCACGGCCGTCTGTGCCTTGGCCGCATCGCCGATCCGCGTGAGCCCGAGGACGATCATCGCGTCCGTCGGGGTGGGCCAGGGGCCGCCGAAGGCCGCCGCGGGCCCCTCGCGCCGGGGCCCGATGACCAGCCGGCCGTCGTCCACGCGGACCCGGCTGTCGCCGCCGAGACCGAGGGACCGCGTCTTGAGGCCGCGGATGAGCGTCCGGTGCCCCTCGATGGTCACGCCCAGCGGTTCGAGCAGGGGCACCCCGTCGGCCAGCAGGGCGATGTCCGTCGTCGTGCCGCCCATGTCGACGGCGACGGCGTCGGCGCCGGCGCAGTCCGCGAGGCTCAGGATGCCCATGACACTTGCCGCCGGTCCCGAGAGAATCGTCTGCACAGGCTGCTCGGCGGACCGGCGGATCTCGAAGGTCCCGCCGTCGGCCTTGAGGATGTACAGGGGGGCCTTGATGCCTGCGCGCGCCGCGAACTCGAGGATCTCGTCCACGAATCGGCTGTAGAGGTCGTGGACCGAGGCGTTCAGGTAGGTCGTGGCGATGCGGCGGCGGAAATTGAGATTGCCCGACATGCGGTGGCCGAGGGAGACGTGACGGAAGCCGCTCCGGACCAGCTCGCCGATCTGGTTTTCGTGCGCGGGGTTTCGCGTGCTGAACTTGCACACGACGCCGAGGTGCGCGATGCCCGATGCCTTCAGGCCCGCTGCCGCCTCCTCGACCTCGCCTTTCTTGATCGGGGCGACCTCGATGCCCCGGTTGCTCACGTAGCCGGAGACGAAGCGCATGTCCTCGCTGATCCGCAGGTCTTCCGGGGCGAGGCCCGGCCCGCTCGCGACGATCATGCCGACGCGGTCGGTCTTCCCCTGCACGATGGCGTTGGTGGAGAGGGTGGTGCTGAAGACGACGCGCTCGAGCGCGGAGAGGTCCTCGTCGCGCAGGATATCGTCCATCACGCCGATGAGCGACGAGACGAGATGCCGCTGGTTCGTGGGGACCTTGGTTTTCTTCTTGACCTGGAAGTTGTCGAGAAGGACGGCGTCCGTGTGGGTGCCCCCGACGTCTATGCCGAGAATCATGGAATCTCCTTTGGCCCAGGGCGAATGGCTTCGGGCTCAAGGCGAAAGAACATAAAAAAAGGAAAGGCCAAAGGCCTTGTGCCCTTAGCCTTCTGCCTTGCGCCTTTTGCCAACCCATAGCATATGCCGGGTGACCCCGTCAAATCATCCTTCGCCTTTTCAACGGGTCCGTTCTGCGATATAAGGTGCCGAACGACACGCAATCGTAAGGGTTCATGCTCTCGCGGTACCGGCCCTTCCTCCAGACGCTTTTCGACCTTGCACCCGACCTCCACGTGGCCGGCGGGGCCGTGCTGGATTGCCTCCTGGGCACTCCGGTCGCCGACGTGGACATCGTCGTCCCGCCCGGGTCGGCCGGCCTTGCCTCCCGTTTCGCCGGGCAGACGGGGGGCACTAGGATCGCCTTCCGGGAAGGCGATCCGGACCGCACGACGGAGCGGGTCGCAATCCCGTCGGGGGAGGACACCCTGATCTTCGATTTCACCGTGCGGCGCGGCGCCTCCATCGAGGAGGACCTCGCGCTGCGGGATTTCACGGTGACGGCCATGGCCCTTCCCCTCGACGCGTTTCTGGCGGGGGATCTCTCGAGGCTCGTCGACCCGCTGGGGGGGCAGTCGGACCTCCGGGACGGGGTGATCCGGGCCGTCTCCGGCGAGGCCTTCCGCAGGGATCCGCTGAGGCTCCTGCGGGCCTTCCGCCTCTCGGCCGAACGGGGGTTCACCATCCACGCGGCGACCCTGGCGGGAATCCGGAATGACGCGCCGCTCCTTGCCGGGGTTGCGGGCGAGCGGGTCCGAGACGAGATCTTTCGCATCCTCGAGGTCACTCCCTGCCATCCCTTCATCGAGGCGATGGACCGGGTGGGCCTCCTCGGCGTGGTCTTTCCAGAAACGGAGGCTATGAAGGGCGTCGAGCAGAACGGCTACCACGCCCTCGACGTGTGGTCCCATTCGATGCTCAGCCTCAGGGAACTCGAGGCCGTGATGTCTAATCCCCGGGAGGAGTTCGGCGATGCCGGGGCCGATTTCCCGGGTTACCTGTCCGGCGGGTTCGTCCGGGGCCGCAGCCGGGGGGCTCTTTTGAAGCTGGCGGCCCTCCTGCACGATGCCGGCAAGCCGCAGAAGGCGAGCCGCGGCGCAGGGGGCGAGACGCACTTCTACGGCCATGCCGCGGCCGGCGGGACCGTGGCCGATGCCGTGGCGCAGAGGCTGCGGCTTGCGAGGACCGAGCGGGATTACCTGTGCCTTCTCGTGTCGAGCCACATGCACCTTGTGCACCTGACGGCCCAGCCCGCGCGGACGAAAAAGGCGGTCTTGCACTTTTTCAGGAAATACGGCGAAGATTACCGGGCCCTGTTCATGCTGTTTGCGGCCGACACGCGGGCAACCGTCGGCCCGAAGATGACCCCCGGGAGGCTCCGCGGCATTCGGGAGGCCGTGGCGGGGATGCTCCGTGTCTTCGAGACGGAGCTGCAGCCGCGCTTCAGGGAGCCTCCGCTGGTTACCGGGCGGGACCTGGTGGAGCGCTTCGGCCTGCGCGAGGGGCCCCTGATCGGCGACATCCTGCGCGAGGTCGAGGACGCGAGGCTGGAGGGGCGCCTTCACGACCGGGAAAGCGCCCTGGAGTATGCGGCGGTACTGCTGAAGGAGGACAAGCAGTAACTGCACGTTTTCGAATGTCAGTTGATCCTCGAGCGGGATTCTGGACCGCAAAGTCAGGCGCGTTTCCGGTAACCGCTCTTCGCGAAGCGGAACGTCTGCAGCGCAAACTGTTTGAGCCCGAAGGGCGAGTTTTTGCGTCTGCAGTGGAGCGAGCGGTAGAGCGGTCGGAAACCGTCTGTTTGCGGGAAGAATTCCGGTCGGGGTCATGGATGTGATCACCGGGAGAGAAGACCATGGCCAAGATGTCATTCGGCAAGAAAGGGAACCGTGTCCGCACGACCGTCTCGGTTCCCAGGCCGGCGGGCGAGCGGCCCGTCGAAGAGGTCGTCCGGGAGATGAAGGAAGGCATGCAGCGCCCGCCCGGCGAGGACTACCGGGAGCGCTCGCTCGCCATCCACGGCCTCATCTGCGCGCGCTGCGCCCGCGAGTTCGACGCCTCGAACCGTCACCTGCTCACGGTCCATCACAGGGACGGAAACCACCACAACAACCCCCCCGACGGCAGCAACTGGGAGAACCTCTGCGTGTACTGCCACGATGACGTCCACAGCCGCGGGCTTCTCGGTGACTACTACGGCGGCCGCGGGGAGCGGGAAAAGCACCTCGTCCACTCGAGCGGCGCACCGGGGGACGCGGGTGCCGGTCTCTCGGGCCTGGGGGCGAAACTGCAGAAGGCCCTCGAGGAGAAGGGAAAAAAACGCAAATAGCTGAAGGCCGTCGAACACTTATCCCGCCGGGGCAAAGTGCTTTGAAATCCCTTGATTTTCAGGAATCCGTGTGATATAGACCGGCCCGGTTTTCAAGGCGTGTTGCAGGCCAGTTGCCAGACCCCTTCACCCTGCATCCCGATTCGATGCAGTCCCCCGAGTCGTTTCGACAGGGCGCAAGGGGTTTCAATACAAAGAGAGGAGGTAGATTTCAGTGGAAGTCTTAGCACAGGGAATTGGCGCGATCTTTACAGATCCGGATGCCGACAAGGCAAGGGAGTTTTTCAGGAAGAAGAGCCGCGCTCTGAAGCCCAAGGTGATGTCCGTCAAGGAGGCGGTCGAGAAGTACGTTCATGACGGCGATTACCTCTGCATCGGCGGTTTCGGCGCGAACAGGATCCCCACGGCGGTCTGCCACGAGATTGTCAGGCAGGGCCGCAAGAACATGGGCTTTGCCGGCCACACGTCGACCCACGATTTCCAGATTCTCTGCGCGGGCGAGGTGTTCGACAAGCTCGACGTGGCCTACATCGTCGGCCTCGAGGCCCGCGGTCTTTCCCCCAATGCCCGCCGGTACATGGAAAGCGGGAAGGTGAAGGTCTCGGAGTGGACGAACTACTCCCTGTCGGTACGGTTCAAGGCCGCCGCCGCAGGCGTCTCCTTCTACCCCTCCCGCAACATCATGGGCACCGACACCTTCCACTACAGCGGTGCGAAGATCATCCAGTGCCCCTTCACGGGGACCAAGTACGCGGCCATGCCCGCCATCTGGCCCGACGTGTCGGCCATTCACGTCCACGAGGCGGACATTTACGGCAACTGCCGCATCCGCGGCATCACCGTTTCCGACCTCGACGTGGCCCGCGCCTCCAAGCATCTCATCATCACCTGCGAAAGGCTGATCCAGAACGACGAGATCCGCAGGGACCCCAGCTTCACGTCGATCCCCTACTGGTGCGTCGATGCCGTCTGCGAAGTGCCCTACGGCAGCTACCCGGGCAACATGTACGGTGAGTACTTCTCCGACGAGGAACACCTCAGGGAGTGGCTCAAGGTGGAGGAGAACCCCGAGGAGTTCAAGAAGTTCCTCGACAAGAACATCTACAGCTGCAAGGACCACTTCGACTACATCGAGCGGAACGGCGGGATGCACAAGCTCCTGAAGCTCCGGGAGAAGGAATTCATGTTCTCGAAGGCGAGAGACTAGAAAGGAGGGCAACGAGCGTATGGCTGACTATAATACGATGGAACTGATGATCTGCACCGCCGCACGGGAACTGGAAGACGGCGCGTGCGTCGGCGTGGGCACCGGCGCCCCCTGCGCGGCGGCGATGCTCGCGCAGAAGGCCCACTCCCCGAACCTCGTGATCCTGTTCGAGGCGGGCGGCGCGGCCCCCCTGATCCCCGAGATGCCGATTTCCGTCGGCGATTCCCGGACCACCTGGAAGGCCGTCATGGCCAGCGGCATGTGCGAGATCATGGAGACGGCCTGCCGCGGCATGCTGGACTACACCTTCCTCGGCGGGGCCCAGATCGACATGTACGGCAACCTCAACTCGACCCGCATCGGGCCGGACCACCAGAAGCCCAAGGTCCGCTTCCCGGGCAGCGGCGGCGCCAACGACTTCGCCTCCTTCTGCTGGCGGATGATGGTCATGACGCCCCAGGACCCCAAGCGCTTCGTCGAGAAGGTCAGCTACATCACGACGCCGGGATGGCTCCAGGGCGGCGACTCCCGGGCCAAGAGCGGTCTTCCCCTCGGGGCGGGCCCCTACAAGATCATCACGAACATGGCCGTCATGGACTTCGAGCCCGAGAGCAAGCGCATGCGGATCATCGCGATCAACCCGGGCTACTCGGAGAAGGACGTCCAGGACAACTGCGGCTTCGAGCTTCTGAAGGCGAAGAAAATCGTCGAGAACAAGCCGCCCACGAAGCAGGAGCTCAGCATCCTGCGTGACCAGATTGATCCTTACCGCTACGTTATAGGAAGATAGCGCCGGCGGTAAGCGTTCTCATCGGAAGGGGCCATGGCACCTCAGTGCCACGGCCCCTTTTTTGATCCTCGGTGATCAGGCGGCGCATCCCGGTGCCGGAAAAGAAAAGGGTGAAGGACGGCGCGGCCGTGCTTCACCCCGACGGGTCGAGCTTCGGATGATACCCAAAGCGGTTTTTCCTATTTCTTGGGCGCCGCCGGGGCGGGAACCGGGGCCGGCGCGGACACGCCCTTTTCGGGGGTCGGGGCGGGCTTCTGACCGGCCTTTCCCATCTCCTCGATTTCCTTCACTTGCGAGGCGGCGGACCAGTCGGACTCCGTCTTGTCCCCTTTCTTCGCGGCGGGTTTGGGGGCCTCGCTGCCCCCGCAGGCCAGCACGAGGGTCAGGCCGAATATCAGCGCCGTCAGGACTGCAGCACGTTTCATGATCTCTCCTCCTGTTGGGGTTCGGCGATTCTAGCGTTCCCGGCATGTTCCGGCAAGCATTTTTTCGGACACCCTTCCCCGCATCACTTCAGGATGATGCGGGCGTTGTCCCTGCTGGTGACGAGCTTGTCGCCCACCGAGGTGCCGCAGAAGGAGCAGGAGTAGTCGTACTTCTCGCCCTGAGGCAGAACGAGCAGGAGGCGCTTGCGCACCCGCACGGCGCGCCTGCACCGGGGGCAGTAGAGTTCCGTGGCGTCGAAGTCCCTGTACGATTCTCGTTTCATCATGGCTCGCACATTTCCCCTCCCTTGCCTCAATCCTCTCCCGCCGGGGGAGAGGAGGGTTGGGTTGAAGCGGTTCAACGGTCCGGGATTTCCTTCGCGTTCTCCAGCCACGCGGCGGCCTCGCTGTCGCTGGGCGCCCGCCAGTCGCCCCGCGGCGAGAGCGATCCGCCGGAGCCCACCTTCGGCCCGTTGGGGATGCAGGAGCGCTTGAACTGGCTCGTCCGGAAGAACCGCTCGAGGTAGACCGTGAGCCAGCGCTTGATCTGGCCGATCGTGTACTCGTTGCGCCTCTCCTCGGGCACCTCGGGCCATGTGCCCGCCGTCCTGTCCCGCCAGGCGTGCCAGGCGATGAAGGCGGTCTTCGTGGGCAGGTAGCCGAAGCGGGTCGTGTAGAAGTTGTTGAAATCCTGCAGCTCGTAGGGCCCGATCGTGTCCTCCGTCCGCTGCGCCGGCTGGCCGCCGCTCACCCCGGGCACCAGCTCGGGGCTGATCTCCGTGGCCAGGATGTCCAGCAGCGTTTCCGAGGTCGTCCGGTCGAACTGGTTCGTCGAGGCGACCCAGCGGATCAGGTACTGGATGAGGGTCTTCGGGACGCTCACGTTGACGTTGTAGTGCGACATGTGGTCGCCCACGCCGTAGGTGCACCAGCCCAGGGCCAGCTCGCTGAGATCGCCCGTCCCCAGGACGATGGCGTTTCGCAGGTTGGCGAGGCGGAAAAGGTGGCTCGTCCGCTCGCCGGCCTGGACGTTCTCGAAGGTGATGTCGTAGACCTTTTTGCCCTTCGCGAAGGGGTGTCCGATGTCGCGGAACATCTGCATGCAGCTCGGGCGGATGTCGATCTCGTTGGCCTCCACGCCCAGGGCCTTCATCAGGCGGTTGGCGTTACGGTAGGTCTTGTCCGACGTGGCAAAGCCCGGCATCGTGTAGGCCTTCACGCAGGACCGGGGCCGGCCCAGCAGGTCCATCGCCCGTGCCGCCACGATGAGCGCGTGGGTGGAGTCGAGGCCGCCGGAGACCCCGATGACGACGTTGGGAATCCCCGAGGCCTTCAGCCGCGTGGCGAGACCCTGGACCTGGATGTTGTAGGCCTCGTAGCACCGCTCGTCGCGCTTCGCGGGGTCGGCCGGCACGTAGGGGAACCGGGCGTACTGCCGGGAAAGCAGGATGCGGCCCCTCGGGATCTCCACGGCGAAGGGAATCCTGCGGAACCGCTCCGCCCGGTCCCGGAGGTGCCGTGCATTCTGGCTGAAGCTCGTCAGGCGCATCCGGTCCTGGACGAGTCGGTCCAGGTCGATGTCGGCGAGGATCATCTGCGTCTTTCCGGAGAAGCGCTCCGACTCGCAGAGCAGCGTCCCGTTCTCGTAGGCCATGGCCTGGCCGTCCCAGGCCAGGTCCGTCGTCGACTCGCCGGGTCCCGCCGCCGCGTAGAGGTAAGCCGCCACGCAGCGGGCCGACTGGTTGGCCGCCAGGCTGTGCCGGTACTCCGACTTGCCGATGGTGATGTTCGAGGCCGACAGGTTTGCCAGGACCGTGGCGCCCGCCAGCGCCGCGAAGCTCGACGGCGGCACGGGGACCCAGAGGTCCTCGCAGATCTCGATGTGGAAGGCAAACCCCGGGACGTTCTCCGCCTCGAAGATCAGATCCGCCCCGAAGGGGACGTCCCGCTGGCCGCAGAGGCTCACCGTCTTCGACAGGGCGTCCTCGGCGGGGCGGAACTGGCGGCCCTCGTAGAACTCGCGGTAGTTGGGCAGGTAGGATTTGAGAGCCGCACCCAGGATCCGGCCCCGGTGCATCACGATGCCGCAATTGAAGAGGAACGAGTCGACCCGCAGGGGCGCCCCCACGACGAGGATCGTGCCGAGGCCCTTCGTCCTCTCGAGGAGGAGGCCCAGGGCCTCCCGGACCCGCTTCAGCAGGGCTTCCTGGTGGAAGAGGTCCTCGTTGGTGTAGGCCGAGAGCCCGAGTTCGGGGAACAGGGCGAAGAGGGCCTTCTTGGCCGCGGCTTGCTTGGCCAGCGCGATCGTCTGTTCCGTGTTGAACGTCACGTCGGCGACGCGGACCTCGGGGACGCAGACGGCGGCCCGGATGAAGCCGTGGCTGTAGAGGTTGAAGAAGTCCTTCATGGCGCATTCCCCCCTTCCGCCTGCCGCAGGCACCGCTGATGCACGTCAATGGCCCGCCTGCCCGCCTCGTCCATCGAACGGCCCAGGGAGATGAACCCGTGCCGCTTCATGATCACGAAATCGGCGTTGCCGAGCACGTCGAGAACGCCTCTTGCCAGTTCCAGGCTCCCGTAAGGGTGTGGCTCCCTCGTCTCCGGGATGTCCGGCGGCCGGTCGGCGCACCGGAGAATCTCCCGGCTGTGCCCGTGGAAGACCGCCTGCACGTCTTTCCGGGCCCGGTAGACGGCAAAATGGAGCATGCTCTCCGAGGAGGGGTCCCGATTGCCGCTCGCGTAGACGATGCCCCTGTCCATGTCGCAGCCGTGCACGGTGACGAACCGGTCGTCGGCAAGGAGATCCTTCCAGCCCACCTGGGAGCCCGTGATGATGAAGGCGTCCTCGCCGGGCCGGAGACGGAAGCTCAGGTTCCCCTGGGGGAACTCGCCGTAGGGCGGGGCGAACTTGCGCCGGTGAAACTCGGCGCACCAGGCCTTGAGTTCCTCCAGCCGTGTATCGGTGGGGATTGCCGCGGAGACAAACTCCGTCTTGAACTTGACACCCCCGTGTATTTCCCTCGCCGGTGTCTCCATGGGATGCGCGCTTATTCCTTTGCAGAATCAGGCACTTTCAAGGTAATGAATCGGCCCGCGTTTGTCAAAGGAAAAGACAATTCAACCGCACGTGACACAGGCGACGCCGCGTCATGAAGCCGAGATGGTCAAGTACGTGATGCAGTTCTACGAGAAGGTCACCCGCTACACGACGAGCACCTTCCTGCGGATGAAGCTCGGCGACGAGCTCGCCAAGCGCGAGGTGGCGCCGCACCTCTACGAGTCCAAGGACGAGGCGCACCGGCGCCTCAAGGAATAACTGCGTGAAGAGGCAAAAAATCCCCCTTCCTTCCCCCTTTATAAAAAGGGGGACCGAGGGGGATTTTTCTTGAAGGCTGCAGGCGGCGCGAATCGCGTCAGTGCGACTTGAAGAAGTCGTTCACCAGCTCGAGGTATTCCGCCAGCAGGACCTTGCTCACGACGAAGATGTGGCCCACGTTCTTCTCGATGAGGCGGTTCAGTCCCCCGCGGGAGACGCCGACGTTCTTCCCCACCTCGCCCCAGAGCTCGCAGGAGATGCAGGAATTCGGCGGCGCGATGGGGTCCCGGGTGCCGCGGTAGCAGAAGATGAGGACGCCGGCCTCGTCCAGGGCTTCCATGCGGACGGGTTTTCCGTCCAGCGAGGGGATCGAGGAGGGCAGGGTGTAGGTGCCCTCGATGAGCGCGTTGCCGAGGAAGAACCGGCCGATCCACTCCCGGTGGGCCCGGGCGGGGAACTTGGTGCCGTGGGTGAGCCAGTAGAGAAAGGGAGCCGAGTCCTCGATGGCGCCGGGCCAGTAGGCGCGCCCGTAGAAGCCCATCGAAACGGTGTACTGGACGCCGGGCTGGATCTCGTTCATCCCCGCCTCGATGACGTGGGGCGGGATGTTCACTTCCCCGTAGAGCTCCTCCATGAGCAGGGGGTCGTACTCCTCCCGGATTACCTTGCGCATGGCGGCATGCCCGCTTTCGCCGTCGTCGAATTTGACGGGGGTGGCCATGACGGCGATCTTCCAGATGTCCATGGGCTCGCCGCGGGCCATGCACTCCTCGGCCCGCCGCGCGAGGTAGGGCAGCATGAGGGTGCCCGCCATGCAGTAGGCCATGATGTAGACGGCGGCCCCGGGGTGGCGCTTCTGGATGATGTCGAGGTAGGCGTCGGGGACGGTCTTGCCGTAGAAGTCCAGACCGAGGTTCGCCTCCCCGGGGCCCGGGTCGCCGTGATCGACCATGTAGACCTCGTAGCCTTCCCGGAGCATCCCCTCGACCACGGATTTCCCCGGGGCCAGGTCGAAGATCTCGGGCTTGTTGATCATCGGGGTGGCGAGGTAGACGACCTTGCCGTTCGGTTCCGTCCCCTTCGGCAGGGGGTAATGGCGCAGCGTCACCGAGTGCAGGCGGGAGCCCTTGACCACCTCGTAGGGCATGTAGCCGATCTTGCCGCCCATGAAGCGGTCGGAGAAATCCCGGATGTCGAAGGCGTTGTACTTCCACAGGGCCTCGATGCGGGCGCGTCCCTCCTCGAGCCAGGTCCCGAAGGACATCCCGTCGCTGCCGTCGGGGTTTTTCTTCATGAAGGGCATGTCGTCGACGGGCTGCTCCGTGATGAGCACCACGAGCGATTTCAGGAGGTCCTTCATGGCCTTGAGGCGCGTGAGCCCCATCGAGTTGTAGGAGAGCTCGAGCCACCTAAACTCCCTCATGCAGTTGCGCAGGAGCTGCTTGCCCTCTTCCGATGTGGAGACCTCCAGCGCGACGCGCCGATCGAATTTCCCGTTGCGCATGAAGCAGCCGCACAGGTTGTACAGGAGCCTGGCGTAGGTCTGGTAGATCCAGCTGTTCATCTCGGCGAAGGCGTCGGGGTTGCGCCCCGCCCTCGTGGCGATGCGGGCCTGCGTCTTGATGGGGCCCGTCAGGGTGGCTTCGATGAGATTGGCCTGCCAGCCCGCCACGGCGGCCAGGGGCCCGAACAGGAGCGGCTGCCCCGCCATGGCCCTCAGCAGCTCCCGGTACAGGAAAAGGGACCGGATCTGGCCCCCGGCGAGCTTGCTCTTCCAGGGCATGGCCGACTTGTACCCCTCCACGTTGTCTGCCGGTGTCCGGCCGACCAGGGACAGAAGCTCGCGGGACGTTATCCTCTCGGCGCTCTTTTTCTTCATGGGACTGCTCCTTGCAGGTCAGCGGGGGCCCTTGCACGGGCCGGGACTCGCCCCGGGATCCGGGACGCAAGACGGACGGCCCTTACCCTCGTCATGCAAACGCCCGACCAACCTGGGCCGACGGCGGCGGCCTTGCGATCGGGCGGGCGGAAGGGAGCGGGCGTCACGGATCATTCCCGGGAAAAACAGAGGTGAACGATCCTGTTGCCCAGGACGGACATTGCCTGGGGGGGGAAGAAGTTCAGCCATCCCCAGCGCTCCCGGTGGTGCTCCAGGACGTTGCTCTCACCCAGGATCCGCAGGCCGCAGCCCCAGGACTCCATCTCCCGGCAGTCGCTCAGGGCCCAGCGGAACTCGAGGCTGCCCTTCGCGATCCGGGACAGGCAGGGGTCGTACCGGCCCATGCCGAGGGCGCAGGGGGCGAGCATCTCGAGCAGCATCTGCGCCCCCGGGAAACGGGTCGAGAGATGCCCGAAGACGGACCGGACCTCTTCCTCGGCAAAGTACATGAAGAGCCCCTCGGCGAGGATCAGGACGGGCTGCCTGGCCGCCTCGATGCGATCGAACGTGGCGGGGTCCGTCACCGAGCCGGCGATGCAGCGGTAACGCCTCGTTTCCCGGAAGAAAGCCCGGCGCAGGGCGATGACCTCCGGCAGGTCGACTTCGTACCAGCGGATTCTCCCGTTGTCGAGGCGCGAGAACCGGGTGCTGAGGCCGGCCCCGAGGTTGATCACCGTGCCCCGGGGGCTGTCCTCGATGAAGGCCGCCGTCGCCTCGTCGAGCAGTTTCGTGCGGACGGCGATCCCCGTCTGGGTCATCCAGGCCCCCTCGAACTTGGAGAAGTCGTAATCGAGATTCTCGTAGATCTCCAGGGCGATCGGGTCCCGGATGATCGCGTCGGGACGCCGGGTCTCGACGGCCCGGGCCCAGAGGGGGATCAGCAGGGTCTCGCAGACCCCGGTGAGCCGCACGGGCTCTTTCCACAGCCGGTGAAGGACAGCCGTCTTCATGGCGTTCGGTCCCGGTGTGCTCGGAGACGGGTTTCAGGGGTGTTGACCGTTGAACGGGTCCGATCGTCGGACTTGCCTCAGCCGCACCCGGGGCATGGGCCCCGTGTCGTTGCGTTTCGCCGCAGGTCGAAGAGCCGGCCAGAGAGACGTCTGCAGGAGAGTGACGAGTAACCGCTCTTTATGTAACACGATTTTCTGTTTTCGGCAAGGTATTGCGGGGCTCCGCATGATGCGAGGCCCCCCGGGAACGGCCCGGGGGGCCGGCTGGGGCGGCAGTGAGACGAAACGCGGGAGAGATTACTTCTTCGGCGGCTTCGGTGCCATGATCACGGCCTCCCCGTCCACCAGCAGGGTGCCGTCCTGGTTCGTGCAGGTCGTCCGGAACGTGACGCGGTTTTTCTCGGGCACCTTTTCCTTGACCTCCACGCGCGCCGTGACGGTGTCGCCGATCCGGACGGGGGCCTTGAACTCCAGGCTCTGGCTGATGTAAATGGATCCCGGGCCGGGCAGCTTCATGGCAAGCACGGCCGAGATGAATCCCGCCGAAAGCATCCCGTGGGCGATCCGGCCCTTGAAGAAGGTGTTCTTTGCGTAGGCCTCGTTGACGTGGGCCGGGTTGAAGTCCCCTGTGATCCCCGCGAAGAGGTAGACATCCGTCTCTGTGACGGTCTTGGCCATCTCCGCCGCATCACCGACGTTCATCTCGTCAATCGTCTTGCCGATCATTGGTTCCCCCTTGAATTTGTTTCCCTGAAGATTGAACGAACGCGCTTCCGGTTCGCGTTCGGACGGGATTCGGGACCGCGAAGTCAGGCGCGTTTTCGGTAACCGATCTGCGGGGCCCCCACGCTTTGCTCGGGGTAAACTCCACGCCCGCAGCGCAAACGGTTTGAGCCCGCAGGGCGAGTTTTTGCGTCTGCAGCGGCGCGAGCGTCAGAGCGGTCGAAAACCGTCTGTCCGCGGGAAGAATCCCGTCCGAACACCCGCTTCCCGCGGGGACGCTTTCTAAAACCACGATTTGAAGATCCAGACGTTCTCGCGCAGATCCTTCACGTCGTCCTTCAGCATTGCCATCAGCTGCATGTTCTGGATCGCCACGCCGCCCATGTAGGCCAGGGCGTTGACGAACTGGATCTCGTCCTCCGTGAAGTCCCGGGGCACGGCGCTGTAGAGCCGCAGCACGCCGATGACCTCCTCGCGGCTCTTGATGGGTACGCTGAGGATCGTGACGATGCCTTCCTCCTTCTTCTCCTTGCGGTACTGTACGCCGGCATCGGTGGCGGCATCCTTGACGACCACGGGCTTTCCCTGCAGGGCCTGGGCGATGCTCTTCTCCGCCGAGACGGGGCCCTTCTTGAGGTACTTCTCCGAAAGGCCGTAGCTTGCCGCGAGCCGCAGGGTCACGCGGTTCTCGTCCAGGAGGCGGATCGAGGCCGCCTTGACGTTCAGGGTCTTGGCCACGTCCTCCGTGAGGGTCTGGAGGATCGTCTTGATGTCCGTGCTGGCCGCGATGCTGGACGCCATCTCGAGGAAGATGCGCGTGGTCTTTCGCAGCTTCTCGATGAGGCAGGCCTTCTGGATGGCCATGCCGCCCTGCTCGGCGAGCACCGTGAGGAACTCGATCTCCATCTCGGAGAAGTCGCGGATCTCGGCCGTGTAGAGCGCCAGGCATCCGATCAGGGCATCCTCGGACCGGACGGGGACGACCAGGATGGATCCGATCCCCTCCTTGACCTTGGATTCCCTGTTCTGGACCCGGTCGTCCTTCTGGGCCTCACGGTAGTGGATGAACCCCTCTTTCTCGAGCAGTTTCATCGTGGGCGCCATCCGGCTCGGGGCGGCGTGCATGTAGCCCTTGGAGAGCCCCGTCTGGGCCACGGCGATGTACTGGTCTTGCGCCTCGTCGCTGGCGAGGAACAGGCAGGCCGCCTTGGCCTTCATCGTGTCGACGGCGGAATGCACGATCATCTCCAGGAGCTTGTCCCGTTCGATCGTCGTGCCGAGGGCGCGGCCGACTTTGCTGATTGCCTTGATGTAGTCCATGGTGTCTCTCTTCCTTTCCGGAATTATTCCCCTTCGGCCGTTGCCCCGGCCTTTTTCTTCCTGGAGGCGGACTTCTTCGTTTCGCCGTCCGCCGGCCCGGGTGCCTCGTCTCGCTCCGTCAGCCAGTGGATGATCTTCGGGCCGAACTGCCTCTGCGTCTTGGAGCTCACGTAGATGCCGATGTGGCCCGTGTCGAGGCAGACATCCTCCTTGTCCGTGCTGCCGATCTTGCTCGTGAGCTGATCGCATGCAGCAGGCGGCACGAGGTGGTCGTACTTGCCGTAGATGTTGAGCACGGGCATGGTGATGTTCTTCAGGTCCACCTTCTTCCCCCCGATAACCAGCTCGTTCTTGATGAGCCGGTTCTCCCGGAACATCCACTGGATGAACTCGCGGAAGGCCTCGCCCGGGAGATCGGGGCTGTCGAAGATCCAGCGTTCCATGCGGACGAAGTTCTCCACGAAGTCCTTGTTGTGGATGTTCTCCAGGAACCCCACGTACTTGTCGATCATGAGCCGCGCCGGGTTCAGGAGGAGAAACCCCAGGTTCATGATGTCGCCGGGGATGTTGCCGTAGGAGGCCACCAGCTTGTCCGGGTCAAGCGAGCGGGCCCACACGTTGAGCAGCCCCGCGTCGTGGTCGAAGTTCGTCGGCGTGACCGTGAGCACCAGGTTCTTGACCTTCTCCGGGTGCAGCGCGGCGTAGATGACGCTCATCGTCCCGCCCTGGCAGATCGCCATGATGTTGAGCTGATCCAGGCCGTGCGTCTCCAGGATGAAGTCCACGGCGCCGTCGATGTAGCCGTTGATGTGATCGTCGAGGTTGAGGAAGCGGTCCTTGCGGGTCGGGTAGCCCCAGTCGAGCATGTAGATGTCGAGGCCTGCGTTGAGGAAGGTCTCCACGACGCTGCGGCCGGGCTGCAGGTCGAGCATCGTCTCCCGGTTGACCTGGGCGTAGACGATGAAGAGCGGGGTCTTGAGCAGGGGCTCCCTCCTGGCGTGGTAGTGCTTCAGCTTGACGCGGTCCTCCTGCCAGACGACGTCGTAGGGGGTCTGGGCGATTTCCGTATCCAGCGGGCTCATGAGCACCTCCCGGGCCTTCCGGAGCTGCTCGTGGAACTTCGCCGTGTCGCCGGCCACCCGGGCCATGATCAGGTCGGCCGCCATGGCGTAGGGGGCCATCATGTCGGAGAGTCGGGCCTTTTTTTCACTTCCCATTGTGCTTCACCTTCCTCTCGAGCTCTTTCACCCTCTTCTTCAGGATGTGCAGGTCCCGGTACAGCTCGTCCATGTCGCGGTTGGTGGGGATGGGCAGGTTCTGCAGCAGGTCCATGAAAAACTCCGCGCGGGCCGCGCGGTAATCGTGCAGGCAGTTGAGGGTCTCCCTCAGGGTGTTCATGTAGTCGTCGGAGCGAAGCAGGGCCATGTAGTGGTCCTCGAGCTTCTGGATCCAGAGCTGGTAGAGGGCCTTGGAATCCTTGATCGCGGCCTTGCCCTCCTTCTCCATCTTGGCGATCTCTTCCTGGACGGCGTAGTAGGCCTTCTCGACGGGGATCATGAGCAGCTGGATGAACTCCGTCAGGGCCGACTGGTAGTCCGACGCCTTCTCGACGGCCTTGTTGAACCGCTCCTGGTAGTACCGGTTGATGCCCAGCTGGGGGATGTGGAGGATCTTCCGGAAATCCTCCGCCTGGGCCTCGTAGAAGGTCTTGGTCATCTGCTTGATGACCTCGGCCATGTTTTCGGGCTCGCCCGTGGCCGTTGCGCCCGTCATCTCCGCCCACTGCTTTTCGAGCTTGACGGCGTACATCCAGAAGGGCTGCAGCACCTTCAGCATCAGGTCCGGGAGGGACTTCGCGGTCTGGATCTCCCTGGGCTCGGGCAACCCCGCAACCGAGGCGAGCGCCTGGAAGAACTCCAGCAGGCTTTTGGCGATCTCGTCGGGGCCCGGCGCCTTTCCCTCCTCGGCTCCCGGCCCGGCGCCGAGAGGGGCCTGCCAGGCCTGGGCCGTGCGCTTCAGGGCTTCTTCCCAGGCGTCGGCCTGGCTCTTGATCCAGTCCGTGAAAACGACGCTCTGTGCGCTCTCCGCTGCCTTTTCTTTCTCGGTCATGGCCTACCCTCTCTTTTTCGACGCCTCGGCTGTGTGGTGTTCCGATGCTTTCCGGCCCGGCTTCTGCGCCTCGTAGAGCTTCCCGTAGGAGGCCATGAGGGCCTGGAACTGCTCGGCCTGCTTCTTCATGAGCCCCTCGAAGCCCTTGACGATCTCGGAGGGGTCCGATTCCTTGCCGCCCGGCCGTCTCTTCGTCTTTTTCAGGGATTCCTCGAGCTCCTCGATCTTCTTCTTCAGGCTCTCGTTTTCCCTGGCGAGCGCCTCGTAGTCCTCGCGGGGGACCATGCCCATGAGACCGATGAATTCCTGGTAGGAATGCATGAAATCCGCGGCGGCCTTCGTCCACATCTCGGCATAGGGGGTGGCGGGGTCGGGTTTCCGGTCGAGGCCGTAGAATTTCTGGAAGAGGGCAAGCTGCTGCTCGAAGGCCTTGAACCCTTCGCTTGCCAGGCGGCCCAGGGTTTCGACCTGTTCCTGCCCCTTGGCGGCGCTGAGCAGAAAGTGGCCCCAGAATTCGAGGAATTTCCTGTCCACGGCACTGTCCCTCCTTGGTCGGTGTGCGGCGGGTCGGTGGGGACCGCGCCGGCGATGAGGCCGGTGCTACGACGCGCAGTCGCCGATGCAGTGCAACTCGTCGCTGATGCCGTCCAGGTCGAGCTGGTAGCGGACCGGCCCGCGGTAGCGCTCACGGAACCGCCGGTGCAGGGCGCACTCCGAGGTGGGCAGGGACCACGACGTGGCGATGGCGCCGTGCCCCTTGGGGAACACGCTGATCTCCACGTCAATGAAATCGGCCGGTGCGACCGCCGCCTCCCGGTCGACGAGATCGTCTTCCTCGGCGTAGCAGAGCAGCCACTTGATGCCCTTTTCCTGCAGGCGCCTGAAGTTCAGGGGCCGCCCGAAGAGCCTGACCGGCAGGGTGCCGTCCTTCGACACCGGCTTGGTGAAGGAGTCGAAGCTCAACTGGGTGATCCCGATCGGGAGGTCGTTGCGCTCGTAGATGAGCCAGTAGTTCAGGGCCGCGGCCGTGGGGGTGATGCGGATGTGCTCGAGGTTCTCGCGGTTGAACATGGACAGGTCCCGGTAGTAGGTGAAGATCGGCGCCTCGCGCTCCATGCTCTTGAGCTTGTAGACCCAGCTCATGACCTTGCCGTCCACGATCAGGTTGCCGTTCGGCAGTGTCTTTTCCGCGTATCCCAAGTCCCGGAAACGGGGGGGGATGTGTTCGAGGTACTCCACGAGGGCCTTGCTGCGCGTGCCGTCCATGGGGGCGACACAGGTGATGAAGGCGTCCACGAGCCCGTCGAGCTCACCGGACATCAGGTTGAGGGCCGCGACGAACCCCCCCTGGCAGAAGCCGTTGAGGGTGACCGGCTTGCCGTGGCGCTCGCGGATGACCTCGCAGAAGCGCTTCATGTCGAGGCAGTCGTCCTCCCCGGTCATCGTCTGTACCGCCGGGGTGGCGTTGATGTCCTTCATGATGCGGATGTAGGTCGGGATCCCCTGGTTGGCAAAGCAGTGCGTGTAGCTCTTGTTCTCGCCCGGCAGGAAGGCGAGGATCGAGGCCCCCAGAACGTAGGGCGGGATGATGAGAACGGGCTTTCCGCCCGGCCGGACCTCGGCGCAGCCCTTCCAGGGCAGCACCTGGTAGAGGATGAAGCGGTCCGTCTCGGCCGCCTTCACGTAGCCGCCGTCGTCGAAGTGGAAGCCGAAGTGGGGCTCGATGTCCCGGATGGCCTTGGGGTATTCGTTCGTGAGGAGTTTGAGCAGGTGGGAGAGGCGCTCCGCGTGCTGCGCGATGTCCTCTCCCTCGCGGTCAAACAGCGTGTTGAGCCAGGCCGAGTGCCGTCTGCGCATTTCGCTGGCGTGAAACTGGTTCATCGACCGCAGCGAGCTGAGAAGGCCCTTCCTGGCGATCTCCATGTTGAAGTGCAGCAGTTCGAGATAGTCCCGGGCCGTCTCCTGCGGCTGGTGCTCGATGATTTTCTTCTTCTCGGTCCGCTGGAAGGAGTTGAGCGCCACCCAGTACGGGGCCATGAAGTCGAAATAGTAGCTCGTCACCCCGTTGAGATACGTCTGCGAGGCCTTGAGCAGCTCCGCCGAGGACAGGACCATCTTGAAGCCGACCTCGGCGGGTTTCAGCGGCAGGTTGAGGAGGGTTCCCATCAGGTCCCTCGACGGCACGCGGAGAAACGGATACATCGTTGACCTACGCCTTCCTCCCGGTCGATTCGTGCCCGGGAACGGTTTGCTACTTCGTCTCCTGGAAGAAGGCCTCAATCTTCTTGAAGTTGTCGTCCACGAGCTTCTTGTAGTCCTCGTAGCCCTTCTTGTACATCGAAGCCCACTCCTTGGCGGCCTTCTTGCCTTCCTCGGACATGCCCGAGGCCTGGTCGATGTAGATGTTGAAGACCTTCTCCATTTGCTCCTGGAGCATGTTGAGGTTCTTGAATGCGTTTTCGTATGCCGACTTGTTGAATTCGATCATCTGCTTGAGCAGTTCCTTGGGCTGCATCATATCATCCCTCCTTGATGCTGTCGCTTGTTTTTACTTCGCGGTCTTCGCCGCCTCGGTGAAGAAGTCCTCGACCTTCTTGAAGCTCTCGTCCACGGCGGCCTTGAAGTCCTCGCCGCCCTTCTTGTAGGCCTTGATCCACTCCTGGACGGCCTTCTTGCCCTCTTCGGGGAAGCCCTGCGTCTGGTCCAGGTACATCTCGAACATCTTCTGGCTCTGTTCCTGGAGCATGATCATCGCGTTGTAGGTGTTCTCAAAGGTCGACTTGTAGAAATCGAAGGTCTGCTTGATGACTTTCTTCGGGTCCATGGATAAATCCTCCTCGGGTGTTTTTTGTAGAGGAAATATAATCTGCCCGAGGCGGCTTGTCAAGAAAAATGTTGCAATGCAACATCAAAAAGTTTTTGCAGTGCAATATGCTTATTTTCCTATTATTTCAAGATAGATATGATGATTAAGTCCCCCTGTAAGCGAAATTTTATCATGGTTTCATGTCGCAGCGTAACATCAAGGGTGCCCGCACTGCCCCGCCTTCCGCGGCCGCGCGCTGCCTGCGATGCCGCGTTTGCGGCGGCCCCGGTTGAGAGGGGCGGCCGGGGGGCATTCTCAACGCATCGGTCTGAACGCAGGTGCGGTGCATCATCTCATCTATGAACCTGTGAAATATACTACTAGAAAGAATCGTATCCTGGCAACGGGAAAAAAGGCCTCAGCGGTCGCTGCGTTCGAGCAGGAAGCGGATGATCCGGCTGTAGTAACGGTCGAGAATCGTGCGGGAGCGGAAAAGCCCCATGTGGCCCGCGTCGCACCGAAGAACGAGCCTGTCCGACGGGGCGACCCCCTCGATGTGATCCACGTGGCCCACGGCCTGGCCGCAGGGGGCGATGTTGTCTTTCGTGCCGCCCAGGGCCCAGATGGGCACCGACGGGGGGTAGTCCTTGACGCCGATTCGCCGTCCCCGGATGTCGAGGGTGCCGCGGATCAGCGCATTGCGGACGAAGACCTTTTTGTACGTGTCCCGGAGAAAGCTCGCCGGGAAGTCGTGGCTGTAGTTGTACCATTGGTAGAAGGCCATCTGGCGGCTGGCCGTTTCCTCATTGCCGTCACGGAGGTCCCGGAGGAGCTTTTTCAGGTTCTCGAAGTGCTGCGGCATGCCCAGGATGTAGAACCCCAGCACCTGCAGGCGGCCGTCGTAGACCGTGCGGCCCTCGCCGGGCAGACCCGGCGGGACACGGCTGCCCAGGGCCGTGGTCAGGATGTCGATGTAGGGTTCACCCATCGCCCTCGCGAAATCGGAGAGGAACCCTCTCTCGGCATCGGTGTTCATGGGTGCACCCGCCGAGCCGAAGGTTTTCCCGAGATGCGGGAAGAGGATGAGGGTCGTCATCAGCAGCGGTCCCGGCTGGCAGACGGCCACGAGGTGCGCGGGGTGTCCCGTCTTTTCCTTCAGGGTCTCGAGGATGACCCGGTACTGCTCCACCTGGCCCTCGAAATCCTCGTGATGCCTCTTTCCCTCCACGTAGAGGGGGATCTCCTGGGCGCATTTCTGCTCCACGATCGCCATCCGCGTCAGGCCGCCGTCCCGCATGAAGAGCGCGACACGCTCGGCGATGTTGGAGTGGTGACCGGCCCGGGGTGCGAAGACGACCGTGTAATTCCCGATTTCGTGCCTCTGCTCTTTCGAGACGTCGATCAGCCGCATGCCCGGGAGGTCGAGCAGCACCGTTCCCGATTCGCTGAAGCACTGGCAGGGCGGCGCCTCGCAGAAGAGCTTCAGAAATTCGGCCTCGCCGTGTCGCTTCCGTTCATAGCGGCGGGCGGGCATGGAGAGAACGTCCGCCAACGCCTTGGCCATCTCCCGCTCCATGCCGTCGAGGCTGTCGGCCAAAAGACCGGCGGGCTGTTCCACGACCGTGCCGGTGATGAAAAAACGCCACATCTCGAGACCGATGCTGCTTGCCGCGGTGAGCGAGTCGAGCCAGAGCAGTGACCATCGGTTGCCGAGGCTGACCATTTCGGCGGACAGATCGAGCGTCGACCGGACGGTTCGCAGGGACCCGGCGACTGCGGGGGCGAGGGTGTTGAGGGAGTTGGGCATGTTCACTCCTGGGTTCGGTTCACATTCTTACTTTCTCACCGGTTCGGGGGAACCGGCAGGGGTCTATTCCTCGTAGTATTCCCGGAAGGGCCGAAACCCCTCGTCAACGACGCCTTTCATGGCCGCCGTCTGCTGGCGGACGGCCTCGAACCAGTCGGCGATCGCCCGCCTGCCCTCGTAGGGCACGACGGGGGACCTTTCCAGCAGCATCTCCAGGGCTTTCTGCGACTGCGACTGGACGGCAAGCGACGCATCGAGCGTCCGCGTCAGGGCTGCGTAATAGAACTGCAGGGTCTGCTTTGCTACGGGGTTTCTTTCCATGTCGGGAGCCTCCAGGGTTATGCGAATCATCGCTGTTTGGGGGACGGTTGTAAACTGTACACAGAAATTTGTCAAGTCCGGTGTTGCGGTGCAACATCGGCGTACACCTGTGATTTGGGTCCGGCTCATTTTAAATTTTTGATTTTCAACGAATTATCTGATACAAGGCAGTTGACCCATCCCTGCTGCGCCTGTTTGTTGCACCGTTACATCGCATTTTACGGCATTGCGGGAGGACATGGAGACTATGGCCGATCGGGTGGTCATCAAGAAGTACAACAACCGGCGACTCTACGACACCGAGAGGAACGCCTACGTGACCCTGGCCTCGCTCGCGGAGATGATCAAGGAGGGCCGCCAGATCGAGGTGATCGACGCCCAGACCAAGGAAGACGTGACGGCCTTCACCCTCACGCAGATCATCCTGGAGGAGGCGAAGAGCAAGCAGTTCCTGCTGCCCGTCCCGCTGCTGCACCTCATGATCCAGTTCGGCGAGACCGTGCTGGCGGAGTTCTTCGAGAAGTACCTGCAGCAGGTCGTCCGAAACTACCTGGCCTACAAGACCTCTGTCGATGCGCAATTCGCCAAGTGGCTGGACCTCGGGGCGCAGCTCTCCCAGCAGGCCCCGCAGGTGGCGCCCCCCTTCAATCCCTTCCTGGGCGTCTTCGACATGTTTCCCAAGGCCCCGGCGGAAAAGCCCAGGGGGCCGAAGAAGAAGGAGACCTGACGGGCGGGGCGGCCGCCTGCTTCCGGCGATGCGGGGCGCAAGAGAGGAGTCCCATGCGAAAGTTCGACGTCATCGACCCCTGGCATCTCGAAGGCCGCACCACGTATTCCCCGGCGGTCCGCAGGGGCCCCTTTCTCTTCATCTCCGGGCTGATCGCCCGCGACCCCGAGACGGGCAGGATTGCAGGCAGGGGCGACATCGTCGAGCAGGCCGAGGTCATCTTCCGCCAGATGGGGAGGATCCTGGAGGCGGCGGGCGGCACCTTCGACGACATCGTGAAGACCACGGACTACATCACGAGCCTCGAGCGCTACCGCGAGACGGCCGCCGTCAGGAGAAAATATTTCAAAAACGGCTATCCCGCCGCCACGGGCGTGGTCGTGAAGGCCCTGGTGAACCCGGAGGCGCTGATCGAGATCGACGCCGTTGCCATCATTGAAAAATAGGGGCAGGGAACATTTTTTGCTTGCCAAGTGAGGGTGTGTCCGTCGAGAATGTCCGCGAGGAGACGGGTTCAATGGTGCGCGGTATCTTGCTCTGGCTGATCCTGCTGTCGGTCAGTCTCGCCCTGGCCGGTTGCTGACCGGTCCGTTGAGCGGGACAGGTCTTGTCCCATGGCGTTGTGAAGCGGCCCAGGATCGGCAAGGCCCCCGACTCCTGAGCCCGGAGGGTCTGCGCTTGCTGAGAAATGCGACAACCCGCCTGTTTCTTTCTTCCCTTGGGAGCATCCTCCTGGCGGGCAGCCTGTTGTTCCTCGGCCAGCACCTGTCTGCGGCCCCTGCCCGGGCGAGCATGCCCGTCCCCGTCCACGAGTTCCCCTCGCCGCTTCTGCTCTGCGGGGAGAGGGTCCCCCTCGAGAGGCAGGACGTCTGGGAGATGATGGACCAGGCCTTCGTCCTGTCCGTCTACAACCACGATCAGGTCATCCTCTGGATCAAGCGCGCCAACCGGTATTTCCCCCACATCGAGCGGCGGCTGCGCGAGCGGAAGATGCCCGACGACCTCAAGTACGTGGCTGTCGTCGAGAGCTCCTTGAGGACCTATGCCGTCTCGTCGGCAAAGGCCACGGGGCCCTGGCAGTTCATGGAAAAAACCGCCAAGCGCTACGGGCTGCGCGTGGACGGTGCGATCGACGAGCGGCTCAACTTCGAGAAGGCCACCGAGGCGGCGCTCGACTACCTGGAGGTTCTCTACCGGCAGTTCGGAAGCTGGGGGCTCGCCCTGGCGGCATACAACTGCGGCGAGGACCGGGTGGCGAAGAGCCTCGAGATGCAGCAGGCGGAAGGCTACTACGACCTGGACCTGCCCCTGGAGACCGAGCGGTACATCTTCCGCATTCTCTCGGCGAAGGTGATCCTGACGAACCCCGAGCGCTACGGCTACCGGACCTCCGCAATCCGGGTCTATCCCGTCATCGAGACGGACCGCATCGAGCTGCACTCCCACCGCGAGGTGCACGTCAACGTCATTGCCCGGGCCTGCGGGACGAACTACAAGACCATCCGCGAGCTCAACCCCGAGATCCGCAACTCGTCCCTGCCTCCCGGCCGCTACAGCCTGAAAGTCCCCAGGGGGACGGCGAAGGATTTCCGGGAGAACTTCGAGAGAGTCCTCGCGCAGGAAACGCCGAAAAACGGTCCGAGGAAGAAAATGTGAAGCCGTGCTTCACGAGGACGGCTCAGGGCACAGGCAAGGACAAGGAAAAAGACCGGGGAGCGGTTCCCCGGTCTTTTTTTTCGATTTTTCGCTGGACCCTGTACCCTGAACCCTGTACCCTGCGTTGCACCCATGGACTACACCGTCATCCGCTCGCGAAGGAAAACGATCGCCATCGAGGTCACGAGGGAGGGGAAGGTCCTCGTCCGCGCGCCCCTTCGGCTTGCGCACCGCGAGGTGATCGCCTTCGTGGACCGTCATCGCGACTGGGCGGCCCGGAAGATCGCCCAGGCCGGTGCGCGCGAGCGATGCCGGGGGCCCCGACGCTTCGTGCAGGGGGAGACCTTCTACTATCTGGGCGAGCCGCATCGACTGCGGTTCATCGGGGGCGGCGGGTACCTGCGAAGGGAAAACGGTGAGTTTCTCCTGGGTTCCGATCTGGCCCGCAGGGCGGACGTCCTGTTCAGGACCTGGTACCGGGCGAGGGCCCGGGAGGTTCTCGAGGAACGGGTGGGCGAGCTCTCCCGGCGGATGGGGCTCGCGGTGCGCGGGGTGCGCATCACCGACGCGAAGGAGCGGTGGGGCTCCTGCAGCGCCTCGGGGACCCTGAATTTCTCGTGGCGCCTCGTCATGGCCCCGCCGGGCATCATCGACTACGTCGTCGTCCACGAGCTGGCACACCTCGCCGAGATGAACCACTCCCGGCGCTTCTGGGCCTGCGTTGCCCGCATCCTCCCGGATCACCGCGAGAGGCGGCGCTGGCTCCGGGAGCACGAGCACCTCTTCGACGCTTGAAGCCGCGGCCCCTTCGGCGGGTCGGATGCGCCGGGACAGGCGAACCCCGCGGAAGGGGGGGACCGCGGCCGGCCGAAATTGCTTGACAACGGTGGCCGATGGCGATAAGTGGTTTTGCATACAAAATACAATTCATGCGGCGGCAGGCGCCGCCCGCCGCGGGGCGGGCGGCCTTCGACGGACAAACCGGAGACAGGGTCGAGCGGGAGATGCACGGCAGGAGAAAGGAGGAAGAGGGCATGAAGAAGATCGTGGCACTGGCACTGGTTCTGCTCCTCGTGACGGGCGGCGTTGCGATGGCGCAGAAGAGGGATTTCCCCCGGCGGGACATCACGAATGTCGTCGTGTGGGGCGCCGGCGGCGGGACGGACGTCTGCAACCGCGTCATCTCGGCCGAGATGGCCCCGATTCTCGGCGTCAACATCAACGTGATCAACAAGCCCGGAGGCGTGTCCGGCTCCCTCGGGATGAGTTACGCGTTCGCGCAGCCCCACGACGGGTACACGCTGGCCGGCGTCTCCGAGTCCTGCGTCACCGCGGCGGTACAGGGCGGCTGGGACAAGCGGATGAACGTGTGGGATTTCTTCATCGTCGGCGGCTCGCCCGACGTGATTTCCGTCACCCCGGGGACCCCCTGGAAGGACCTCAAGGAACTCGTCGAGGCGGCCAGGAAGAGCCCCGGCACGATCAAGGCCTGCGCCAGCGGTGCCGGCTCCATCCATCACCTCAACCTGCTGGCGCTCGAGAAGGGCGCGGATGCGAAATTCCAGTTCATCCCCTACAAGGGGTCGGCGCCCTGCCAGACCGCGGCCATGACGGGGGAGGTCAACGTGGTCGTCACCTCCGTGGCGGAGCAGCAGCAGCTCATCCGCGCCAAGCAGCTCAGGCCGTTGGCCATGCTGATCCCCGAGCCCTTCACGATCGACGGGTTCGGGACGATCCCCTCGGGCTTCAAGCCCTACCCCGCGCTCTCCAAGCATCTGCCGATCTACCAGGCCATCGGCTTCGCCGTCGCGGCGGACGTGCCGGCGGATCGCAAGGTGATCATCGAGGCGGCCTTCAAAAAGGCCATGCAGTCCGAGAAGATCAAGACGTGGGCAAAGGAGAATTTCTACGTCCTGTCCGGCAAGACGGGCAAGGCGGCGAGGGACGAGTTCAACCGCCTCGAGTCGCTCTTCTCCTGGACCCTGTGGGAACTCAACGCCGCGACGGTCGACCCGGCCAAGCTGGGCATCCCCAGGCCGTGACCACGGGCGTTCAGCGGGAAGGGAGCCCGGGCCGCCCGGACTCCCTTCCTTTTGTAACGGGCAGGGGCGGGGTGGAGCCTTGCCCCGTGATCGAAGGGAAGCGCGGCGTGCCGCCCGCCGCGAGGACGGCCGCACATCTGCAGGAGGCGACCCTATGACGACCGACAAAGACCGGATGCGGAGAAAGGATTTCGCCTCCGGCATCGTTCTGATGCTGTTCGGGGCATGGGTCGTCACCGAGACGGTTGCCCGGGTGCCCATGAAGGGAAGCTGGGGCGGGGTCATGAACGTCTGGTACGTCTCGCCGGGGCTGTTCCCGATCTTCATCGGGTCCGTGCTGTTCCTGTTCGGCTGCGTCCTGACCGGCATCGCCGCGAGGCATCTCGGCGGCGCCGCCATCCGCGAGGCCGCGCGCGCCCGTGTAAGCGCCCTGGCGGAAATACGGGACATCCCGGAGCCGGTCTTCCGGTTCCTGGCCGTCGTCGTCATCCTCGTCTTCTACATCTACCTGTACATGTCCCGCATCGACTTCTTCCTGAACAGCACCCTCTTTCTCGCCGTCATCATCCCCGTCTTTTACCTGGACGAGGCGCAGGCCCAACGGCGGATCTTCGCGTTCTATGTCGCGGGTTCCGCCCTGCTCATCGCCGTCTTCGCCCTGGGGCTCGACGGCCGGATCGGCGGCGGCCTGCCCCATGCGCCGGACTGGCTGGCCCTCCTGTTCACGGCCGCCGTGGCCGCCTGCGCATGGGGCCAAGCCCGCGGCAGCGGGGAGCGGACGAGAAAACTCCGGCTTGCCCTGTCGATGGCCGTCGCGGCCCCCCTTCTGATCGGGGGGATGTTCAAGTACTTCCTCCTGGTCCCGCTGCCCAGGGAGGGTCTCGTGGTGGCCGTGTTGGATGCAGTCTATTTCGGCCTGTTCTGAGAGGCACCGGATGATCGGCATCGAGAGGCTGGACACGTTCTTCGCGATTCTCGTCGGCATGGGCACCCAGCCGGCGAACCTGCTTCTTCTCTTCGGCGCGACGCTCCTCGGGATCATCTTCGGGGCCCTGCCGGGCCTGACGGCCACGCTGGGCATCGCGCTGCTGACGACGCTCACCTACGGCATGGGGCCCGCCCCGGCCATGGTGGCCCTGCTCGGGATCTACGTGGGCGGCGTCTACGGGGGCTCCTACGCCTCGATCCTGATCAACATCCCCGGCACGCCTGCGGCGGCGGCCACGGCCCTGGAGGGCTACCCGCTTGCCTGCAAGGGGGAGGCCGGGCGGGCGATCGGCGCCACGACGACGGCCTCCTGCATCGGCACCCTGATCGGGATGCTCTTCATGGTCACCATGACGCCCATCGTGTCGGCCTTCGCCCTGCAGTTCACCTCCTTCGAATTCTTCCTGCTGGCCTTCTTCGGGATCATCATCAGCGGGACGCTGGCCAGCCCCGATCTCGCCATCAAGGGTTGGATCTCCGGGTTTCTCGGCCTCTTCCTGGCCTGCATGGGCCGCGACCCCCTCCAGGCCTTCCCCCGGTTCACCTTCGGCTTCCCGCAGCTCGAGAGCGGGCTCGACGTGGTCGCCGTCATCATCGGCGCCTTCGGGATCCCCCAGATCATCCAGGTGCTCGGCGGGACCTTCCGCGCCGGCGAGGCCCGGCAGATGACCCGGGTCATGCCGTCCTTCGGGCTGATGGCGAGGAACACGGGCAACATCATCCGGTCGGCCCTCATCGGCGTGGGCATCGGGGCCGTGCCCGGCATCGGCGAGGACGTGGCGGCGTGGATGGCCTACGGGGCGGCGAAGAACGCCTCGAAGGAGCCCGGGAAATTCGGCACCGGCGTCTACGAGGGCGTGATCGCCACGGAGACGGCCAACAACTCCTGCATCGGCGGGGCCATCATCCCCCTGCTGAGCCTCGGGATCCCGGGCAGCCCGCCGGCGGCGATGCTGCTGGGGGCCCTCATGCTCCACGGGGTCACCCCCGGTCCCATGCTCTCCATCGAGCACCCGAATTTCATCCTGCAGGTGACGGCCATCCTGTTCCTGGCTTCCATCGCCATGTGGGTCATCGGGATCGTCCTGGCCCGCCAGGTGGTCAAGGTGCTGCGCTTCCCCCCGCAGGTCTTCATGCCCGTCGTGGCCGTGCTGTGCATCATCGGCTCCTACGGCCTCGGCCTCAACCTCTTCAACCTCTACGTCATGCTCCCCGTCGGGATCGTCGCCTACTTCATGACGGAGATGAAATACCCCATCGCGCCGCTCGTCATCGGCTACATCCTCGGGCCCATGGCCGACGAGAACCTGCGGCGGGCGCTCATGATCTCGCACGGCAGCTTTCTGCCCATGTTCACCCGGCCCGTCTGCCTGATCCTGCTCACGGTCATCCTGCTGACCATTCTGAGCCAGATGGGTCTCTTCCGATGGCTCAAGGGGCGGCTCCGGGCGAAGAACCCCGGCATGTAGGGGTTTCGGGGGCAGGGGGACGGCGGCCCTTCGCAAGGCGGGTGGGAAAACGAAGAGGGCTGCCCGAGGCGGGAAGCCCTCTTTTTCGCGCTACCTTGTCGGCCCGTCAGCCGTAGATCTCGGGGTTGAGGCAGTCGGGGGGCCGCTCGCCTCTCAGCATCGCCAGCAGGTTGGTTGCAGCCTTGACGGACATGCCCGAGCGCGACGACCGCGTGGCCGAGGCGGTGTGGGGGGCAAGGACCACGTTCGTGAGCTCCGCCAGGCCGGGCACCATCTTCGGCTCGAACTCGTAGACGTCGAGGGCGGCCCCGGCGATGACGTTTCGGCGAAGCGCCTCCACGAGCTCGGCCTCGTTGATGACGGCCCCGCGGGACGTGTTGATCAGGTAGGCCGTAGGCTTCATCATGGCGAGGGTCCTCGCGTTGAAGAGGTGCCGCGTGGAGGGCATCAGGGGCACGTGGACGCTCACGAAATCCGATTCCCGCAGCAGCTCCTCGAAGGGGACCTTTTGTGCACCCAATTCCTTTTCGAGTACGGGGTTGGCAACCTCGTCGGTGTAGAGGACCCTCATGGCGAAGCCCTTCGACATGAGGGCCATGGCCGTGCCGATCCTCCCCGCCCCGACGATGCCGAGGGTCTTCCCCGTGACGTCGCCGCCGATGAACTGCATGGGGCCCCAGCCGGGCCATGTGCCCGAGCGCATGACCTTTTCCGACTCGATGAGCCGCCGGGCGACGGCGAACAGCAGCGCCCAGGCCATCTCCGCCGTGGCGAGCGTGAGCACGCCGGGCGTGTTCGACAGCGGGATCTTCCGCTCCGTGGCGGCCTTGACGTCCAGGTTGTCGAACCCGACCGCGTAGTTGGCGAAGCCCTTGATCCCCTTCGCGGCGTCCATGACCTCCCCGTCGATGCGGTCTGTCAGCAGGGTGATCACGCCGTCGCGGCCCTTGACGTTCCGCAGAAGCTCCTCGCGGGTGAGGGGGCGGTCCTCGGGGTTGATCTCCACGTTGCAGACCTCCCGCAGGAGGGTCAGGCCCTCCACGGGGATCAGGCGCGTGACGTAGACGTTGAACTTGGCCATGGGTTCCTCCTTCTGCGAGGCTGCGGCGGGCGGAGCCGCCGCGGTGAAGAGAAGTTGTGAAGCTTAGAAGTTGTGAAACGTGGAGTTGCTCATGAGGTATCCGAACGTCATGGCTTTCCCGAGCTTCTTCGCTTCGTAACTTCCTTACTTCGTGATTACCCGGCGTTGCCTTGCATGCCGTTTCTTTTCCACAGTGTTGTCGAGACGCTATTTTAGGGAGAGAATCTCCCTCTCGATGAACCGCCAGGTCTTCAGATAGTCGCCGCCCGCGATGAGCCTCGAGAAGGCCCTGTCGTCGATGCGGTCGAGCAGCGACCAGATGCGGTTCGTGATCCGGCTGTTGGCCTCGAAGGTCCCCCGGATGTCCCAGCGCGTGGGGGACGTGTCGGAGGTCAGGTAGTCCGCGTAGCCGATCCTCCTGAGCCAGTACAGGAACTCGACGTACTCCAGGAAATGCCTCGTGCCGCAGAAATAGTCCCAGTCCCAGCGGCCGTCGTTGTCGTTGATGTGCACGTAGAGCCGGTAGGGGCTCGACGCCACGAGGGCCGCGGCCTCGGCGGGCTGCTCCCCGCCGTAGAGGGCATGGCCGAAATCGAGGGTGACCCCCATGCTCTCGAGGCCGATGTCGTGCAGCAGGCACAGCGTCTTGGCCGCCGAGTCGATGAAGCACTTCCCGCGCGTCTCGCTCGGCTTGTACTCGACATAGAGGGGGATCTCCGGGCGGTGGGCGCCGCACTCGCCGAAGGCGTCGACCAGGTATCCCCACATCTTCCGGTAGTCGCACTGGAAGGCGAACTCGAAGCCGTCGCCCAGGGGGCAGCAGGTCACCTTGTCGGCGCCGATCGCCGCGGCGAAGTCCTTGGACTCCCGGATGAACCGGACCGCCTTGTCGCGCACCGCCTTCTTCGTCGAGGTGAGGCCGCCGTTGAGGAACTCCGGCTCGGCCTTGACGTTCACGTTCACCGCCGCGACCTTCAGCCGGTATTTCTTCAGCAGCGCACGCGTGGCGGCCGCGTCGCTCGCCTCGTAGGGGTAGACGATCTCGACGCCGTCGTAGCCCCTGATGGTGGAGAGGAGCGCGAATTTCTGCTCCAGGGTCTTCGGCTCGTTGTAGTGGTGAAACCGGTCTTTCGTCTGGCCGAGAAAGCCTGTGATGACCGCCATCTTGACCATCTCATGCCCTCCCCAGCAGGCGCCTTGCCGCCGCGGCGATGTGTCCCCTCGACAGCCCGTATTTTTCGAGGAGCTTTGCGTAGCTCCCGCTCTCGGCGAAGGTGTCTTCCAGGCCGAGGTTCTCGAAGGGCACCACCTTGCGCTTGAGGCAGAAGTTCGACAGCTCGTAGCCCAGGCCGTTTCGCTTCTGGTGGTTCTCGGCGACCACGAGGGCGCCCGTCTTGTCGAGGGACTTCACCAGGGTGTCCGCGTCGAAGGGCTTCACCGAGTACAGGTCGATCACCTCGGCGCGGATGCCCTCCTTGGCGAGGATGGCCGAGGCCCCGATCGCCTCGAAGACGATGTCGCCGTAGGTTGCGATCGTGACGTCCGATCCCTCGATGACCACGTGGCTTCCGCCCATCCGGAACACATCGCTTTCCTCGTAGAGGTCGAGGATCGGGTCGCGCATGAGCCGGACGAAGACGGGGCCGGGCGTCTGCATGGCGACATCGAAGAGCTTCTTCGCCGCCCACGTGTCGGCGGGCACGAGGACCTTCATGTTGGGCAGCGTCGTCATGTTGGCGATGTCTTCCGTGGCCTGGTGCGTCACCCCGTCGATGGCCGGGGTGAACCCGCCGTGCGAGGAGAGGAACTTGACGTCGAGGCCGGGGTAGCAGACGAAGGTCCGCACCGATTCCAGGGCCCGCATCGTGATGAACACGCCGTAGCTCGAGGCGACGACGGTGCGGCCGTCGGCGGCCATGCCCGCCGCGGCGCTCACCATGTTGCCCTCGGCGATGCCCATGTTGAAGTAGCGCCGCGGGTAGCGGTCGCCGAAGAGGTGGGAGAACGTCGAGTAGCCGATGTCGGCCTCGAAGACGACGAAGTCGCCGTCGATGGCGCCGTACTCGGCCATTCTCTCGGAGAAGGCCCGGCGGGTGGGCACGGCGGCCGGTGTCAGGGCGTCGGGTCTCATGAATCCTCCCCCCAGATCTCCCGCATGGCGCAGGCGAGCTCGTCGGCGTTCGGGCACTTGCCGTGCCACTCGAAGCGGTCCTCCATGTAGCTCACCCCCTTGCCCTTCACCGTGTTGGCGACGATGCAGGTGGGCCTGCCGCGGACCCTGCGGGCCCTTTCGACGGTCCGGAGAATCTGGGCCATGTCGTGGCCGTCGATTTCGAATGTCTTCCAGCCGAAGGCCTTGAACTTCGCCGCGATGTCGCCCATGGGCATGATCTCGTCGCAGCAGCCGTCCATCTGCAGGCGGTTGCGGTCGACGATGGCGATCAGGCGGTCCATCTTGTACTTCACGGCCGCCATGGCGGCCTCCCAGACGAGCCCCTCGTTGATTTCGCCGTCGCCCAGCAGCACGAAGACGTGGTAGTCCCCGTTGCGAAGCTGCCCCTCGAGGGCCATCCCGAGGCCGATGCTGAGCCCGTGCCCGAGGGACCCCGTGGTCATGTCGACGCCGGGGGTTTTCCGGATCGGGTGTCCCTGGAGGATGCTCTCGAACTGCCGCAGGGTGTCCAGGTGCTCGAGCCCGAAGTAGCCCCGCATGGCGAGGCAGGCGTAGAGGACGGGACAGGCGTGCCCCTTCGACAGGAGAAAACGGTCCCGGTCGGGCCATCGCGGGTTGCCCGGGTCGATCCGCAGGATGTCGAAGTAGAGGGCCGTCACGATGTCGGCGGCCGAGAGGGCCCCGCCGGGGTGACCGGACTTGGCCTTGTAGATCATGTCGAGGATGCGGGAGCGGACTTCCCGGGCCTTTTCGGCGAGAAAGGCCGCCCGCCCGTCGAGGGTGCGCTTCCGATGGTCCATGTCTGCCGTCACGGGTGATCTCCCGCCTTCGTCGTCGCCGCCCCGGAGGCCGCCCGCGCCGGCCGCCCGCCGAGGGCCCGTATCGCGGTTTCCTGCCGCATCTCCTTCAGGAGCTGCTGCCTCGAGCGGTTGAAATGCTGGCGCGCCAGCTTTTCCGCCTGCTCCGGGCGGCCCGACGCGATGGCCTCGATGAGGGCATGGTGCTCGGGCAGCGTCTCCCGCGGATGCCGGACGAGACCCTCCATGACGTCGATGCGGTAGCTCACGGTGATGATGTTGTAGTTCTCGAGGATGTCGTTGAGCAGGCCGAACCCCCCCAGCTCGATGAGAAACTGGTGAAAGCGCCGGTCTTCCTCGGCGTAGCGCTTGATGCCCTGCGGGCTGTCTGAGAGATCGGCGTCGCGGAAGAAGCCGCGGAGCTTTTCGGCCTGCGCCGGCGTGATGACATCGGCCGCGCGCCGGGCCGCGAGGCCCTCGAGGATTTCGCGCAGTTCGAAGGCCTCGAGGACTTCCTCCTTGGTGAAGCGGCGGACGAAAAAGCCCCTGCGCGGGACGGCCTGGACGAGTTTCTCCTGCTCGAGCTTCTTGAGGGCGCACATCAGGGGGGTGCGGCTCACGCCGAATTCGCGGGCGATCTTCTCCTGGAGGATCTTGTCCCCGGGCTTGAGCCGGCGGTCGACGATCATCGCCTTGAGCTCGCGGTATACCTTGAAGTCGAGGTTCTCGTGCCGCGTCCCCAGTTTTCTCATGGTCTCTCCCCCGTAACGCAAGCGGGTCTGAATTGAATATTGTATGCAAAACAGATAACATGTCCCCCATGCGTCTTGTCAAGGGAAAACTGTCCGGCCTGCCGCAGGGCGCGGAGGACGTTGGGAAGCGCGTTCGCCGCGTCACGCACGGGAATTTCGGGATGTCGGGACCGCGTGGAACGGGGTCCGGACGGTTCACTCGACCAGGATGATCTGGAGGTCCATCACGTTGGTGCCCGTCGGGCCCGTCTTGAAGAGGCCACCGGCCTGCTCGAAGAAGCGGTAGGAGTCGTTGTCGTCGAGGAAGGCCTGCGGGTCGAGGCCGAGCGAGCGGGCCCCCGGGACCGTCTGCCCGTCCACGACGGCGCCCGCGGCGTCCGTGGGGCCGTCGGTTCCGTCAGTGCCCGCCGAGAGGAACGTGATGCCCGGCGCCCCCTCGATGCAGAGGGCGAAGGCCAGGGCCATCTCCGTGTTGCGGCCCCCGAGACCCTTGCCCCGGACCGTCACCGTGGTCTCGCCCCCGGCAATGAGGCAGACCCTTCTGCGCCCCGAGGCGAGGCAGGACTGCGACTCCAGGACCTGCCGGTAGAGCCGCCGGGCGGCCTCGCGCGCCTCCCCCTGCAGCTCCGTGGTGAGAACGACCGTCTCGTACCCCAGCGCCAGGGCCTTCCGGCGGGCGGCCTCCGCGGCGATGCGGTTGCTGCCGATGATGATGTTCTCCACGCGGTCGAACAGGGGGTCACCCGGTTTCGGGGTGTCGGGAATCTTCCCCGCCGCGCCGTCCCGGAGGATGCGAAGGACTCGCTGCGGCATCTCGCCGGCCCGGTCGTAACGGGTCACGATGTCGAGCGCCTCGGCCCAGGTCGTCGTGTCGGGCGCCGTCGGGCCGGAGGCGATGAAATCGACGGGGTCGCCGATCACGTCGGAGAGGATGAGCGACACCACCCGGGCCGGCCGGGCCGCCTCGGCGAGCCTCCCGGCCTTGACGCGGGAGAGGTGCTTGCGCACCGTGTTGAGCGCCATGATGTCGGCGCCGCCCTGCAGGAGGATGCGGGTCACCGTCTGCTTGTCGTCGAGCGAGAGGCCCTGTGCCGGGGCGACGAAGAGGGCCGACCCTCCCCCCGAGATCAGGCAGACGACGAGGGTCTCGCGGCCGGCCCCGCGGACGAGATCGACGGCCTTCACGGTGCCTGCCACGCCTCGTTCGTCGGGCACGGGGTGTCCCGCCTCGATCACCTCGACGGCCCCCGCGGGAGGCCCGTCCCCGCAGTGGCCGTACTTGGTCACGACGACGCCCCGCCGGACGGTTTCCCCAAGCTCGTCGAGCAGGGCTCGGGTCATGGGGCAGGCGGCCTTGCCGAGGCCGACGACGACGATGTCCTTCAGACCCTCGTCGCGGCAGATCGTGCGGAGCCGTCCCGCATGCGCGGCGACGGCCGCTCCGGGGTCGACGGCGCGGAGGGCCTCCCGGAAAATATCGATGGCGTCCTGGTTCATGTCCGTTTTTCCTCCCCGGCCGTCGCCGTCTCTTCCAGGAACGGGCGGATCGTGTCGCGGAAGACGCTCGGGGCCCTGAACAGGGCGTAGTGGCCCAGCGGGTGCTCGAAGGCGCACAGCTGAGCACCGGGGATGCGCTCCCGGGCCCTGCGGGCCATGCCCAGCCGGACCCAGTGGTCGTTGGCCACGTGCAGGATGAGCGTTTTCGCCCGGATGCGGTGCAGCCGGTCCGTGACGTTGAGGCCTTCGCCCGCCCGGTTGCGGTACAGGAGGTCGACGGCGTCGTAATTGCGGCCGTAGGGGATGAGAAGGGCCCCCTCCCTGCCGCGCATCTCCCAGGAGAAGACCTCCTGCTGGACCACCTCCCAGCCGGTATCGATCCGGTGGTCGAAGCTCATGGCCGAGTGGAACAGGATGGACCAGCCGAACATGACGCCCCGGTACGGATGCTTTTCCTTCGGCAGATGGTAGTAGGCGCCGCCCGTCTCCCTCCACGCCGGGTCGCTCTCGATGGCCGCCGACATGAGCCGGAAGAGCCAGCGCAGGTGGGCGTCCGTCTCCGTCACGCCGCCCATGGGCATGATCGCATCGACGAAGCCCGGGTGCATGAGGGCCCAGAGGTAGCTCTGGATGGCGCCCATGGAGGCCCCCGTGGCCAGCTTCACGCGGCTCACCTGCAGGTGGTCCCGCAGCATGCGGTAGTTGGCCTGGACGCAGTCGAACAGGCTGTAGGGCGGGAACCGCAGGCCGAGGCCGTCGCTCGGCTTGCTCGCGCCCCAGAGGCCGAGGGCGTCGGCGAAGATGACGTAGTGGCGGTCCGTGTCGATCAGCTCCCCGGGGCCCACGGCGGGTCCCTCGCAGAAGTCGTTTCCGCCCTGGCCGCTGTGCCAGTAGAAATACATCAGGCACGCGTCGCCCGAGTAGAAGGGGCTGAAGAGGACCGCATTGTCGATGCGGCCGTCGGCGTCACGGTGCGGGGTCCCGACGGTGATGCAGGCCGTGCGCAGGGGCCCGGCGCCCAGGGACTCGAGGGTCACGCCGCCCGCGCCGCCCGACGCCCACGACTCCGGGTCGTCGAGGTCGTAGGCGCCGCCGATCCGGAAACCGGGGATTTCGTAATAGCGCTTGAGATGCGCCAGGCCCTCCACCCCGCAGAGGGCGGTGACGGGCCGGCGGTTTTGATCGTTTGGGTTCATGGTCTGCGCCTGTTCATGGGATGGGATTCCACAGGCACTCGATCGAAACTCTTACCGCAAATAGACGGTTTTGGACCGCTCTAACGCTCGCTGCACTGCAGACGCAAAAACTCGCCCTTCGGGCTCAAACAGTTTGCGCTGCGGCCGTTCCGCTTCGCGAAGAGCGGTTACCCAAAACGCGTCTGACTTTGCGTCCAGAATTCCTGTCGAGCGCCTCCTTAGTCCTGTCGATCTGTGGTTAGAGAGAAACAATGAAAAGCGCCCTGCGACGCCTTGATCACCTCGAACACCTCCGCGTCGCCGCCCGCAAGGCTCATCACGCCCCTCCAGCGGGCAAGGCCCCTGACCGCCTCGTCGTAGCGGACGGCGGCCGTCTGCGAGCGGTGGCACGCGAGGGCCCGGATCTTCGTCTCCAGCGTCTCCGAGATGTCGACGGCCAGCTCCCAGCGGCCCAGGGGGTGCCAGACCTCGTAGCCGAGGATCAGCTCGGGCGACCAGGGCTCGCCGCCAGCCTCCTGGAACCAGGGGCCGGAGCCCGCCTGGAGGGACTCGAGCACGAGCTCGCTTGCCACCCGGTGACCCAGGGACGTCTCGTTGCGCTCGTGGACGAAGACGACGTGCGGGCGAAGCCGCCGGACGAGTCGGATGATGTCGACCTTCATCTCGCGGGTGAACCCGGTCAGTCCGTCGGGGTATCGCAGGAATTCCACGCCGGCCGAGCCGAGGACCTTTGCCGCCTCGAGGGCCTCCTTCTCCCGCGCGGGCCCCATCTCCCAGGGGGGCACCCGGTCGCTGCCCGCCTCGCCGGAGGTGAGCACGACGTGGGTGATCCCGAAGCCCCGGCGCGCCAGCAGCGCCACCGTGCCGCCGCAGCCGATCTCGATGTCGTCGGGATGCGTCCCGAACGCCATCGCCCGTTTCTGATCCGTCTTCATGCTTCCCCCGTACGATAGCCGATTCTCAGTCCCCTGTCCCCTGTTTTTCCGTGTCCCGCCGGATGACCCACGCCGCCGCGGCCGCTGCGGCAAGAAAGGCCGTCCCCTCGAGCGGCTGCAGAAGAAGGATCTTTCCCACGCCGAAGAGGACGGCATAGACGAGGATCACCCCGCAGAGCCAGTCCCGCAGGAGCCTGCCGTAGCCCCGGTCCCCCCGCACGTCGGGCATGGACCGGGCGACAGCGGCCCAGCCGGGCCCCCCGGGATGCACGCGGCGGTAGAAGCGGCCGAGTGTTTCCGCATCGGCGGGCCTCGTCAGGTACGTCACCAGGAGCCACGCGGCGGTCGTGCACGCCACGATGGGATAGAGGGTCTCGGGAAAACGGAGCTGCGTGGCGAGTCGCAGCCAGCCGCAGACGGCAAGGGGCGCCACCATGGCCGCGATCTCGCTCCAGGCGTTGATCCGCCACCAGTACCACCGCAGGATCAGGACGAGGCCCAGGCCGGCGCCGGCCTCGATGAGGAAGGCCCAGGCGCCGGAGATCGTGTCCATGACGAAGGTGACGCCGAGCGACAGGGCCATCATCGCCAGCGTGGCAGCCCGCGAGACGGCGACGAGGTGCCGCTCCGGCGCGTCGGGCCGGACGAAGCGGCGGTAGAAATCGTTGACGATGTAGGAGGCGCCCCAGTTGAGCTGGGTGGCGATGGTGGACATGTAGGCGGCGAAGAAGGCCGCCACGAGCATCCCCTTGATGCCCGCCGGCAGATGATCGCGCATCGCGTAGACGTATCCCAGCCTCTTGTCCGCAGCGCCCAGGTCGGGGTAGAGGATGAGCGTCGCAAGACCGACGAGGATCCAGGGCCAGGGCCTCACGCAGTAGTGGGCGATCGTGAACCACAGGGTGGCGGCCTGCGCGTGCCGCTCGTCCTTCGCGGACATCATGCGCTGGGCGACGTACCCGCCGCCGCCCGGCTCCGCGCCCGGGTACCAGCAGGCCCACCACTGGATCCCGATGAAGGCGAAAAAGGCCGCGGCGCCCAGGGTCAGGGTTCCCGACCCGTCGCCCGCGGGGCCGCCGGATATCGCGGGGACCATCTCCAGCGACCAGGACGGAAGTTTCTGCACGAGCCCCGCGAGTCCCCCGATCTGGGGAAGGTCGAGGACCACGACGGCCAGGACGACCGTCCCGGCCATGGCCAGCACGAACTGGAAGGCGTCGGTGACGGCCACGCCCCAGAGACCCGAGAGGGCCGCGTAGAGGGCCGTGAGCGCCAGGGCCAGGGCCACGTAAACCACGACCGTGCCGCGGGGGATGTCGAACATGCCCTCGAGGACGGACGCCATGGCCAGGTTGACCCAGCCGATGATGACCGTGTTGATGAAGAGCCCCAGGTACAGGGCGCGGAAGCCGCGCAGGAATGCAGCGGGCCGGCCCGCGTAGCGGAGCTCGACGAACTCGACGTCGGTGAGGATGCCCGCCCGGCGCCACAGGCGGGCGAAGAAAAAGACGGTGAGCACGCCGCCGAAGACGAAGTTCCACCAGAGCCAGTTGCCGGCGATGCCGTGCTGCGCCACCAGTTCCGTCACCGCGAGCGGCGTGTCGGCCGCGAAGGTCGTGGCGACCATGGAGGTGCCGGCAAGCCACCACGGGAGGTTCCGTCCCGACAGGAAGAACTCCCGCACGCTCGAGCCGGCCCGGCGTGTGTAGTAGACGCCGATGCCGGCGCTCAGGAGGAAATACAGACCGATGATGACCCAGTCGATCGTCTGCAGCATGGGGATCAGTCTCCGGAGGTGTCAGATAGGAAGTTGTGAAGCTATGAAGTTGTGAAGTTCGGCGGGCCCGAGGGCAGGCCATGCGCCGCAGGTTCCTCCAAACTTCTCAGCTTCCGCCTTTCGATCACCGTCCCCGGCCCGATTTTTCGATCTTCTTCAGCGTATCGCCCGAGAAGGTCAGCACGTAGACGTAATCGCCGTAGCCCCGGTCATAATACCATTTCTGACCCTTTCCCCCGGCGGCACCGGACGTCGTCCCCTTCGGGGGCTTCCGCCTCTTGTCCTTGCCGCTTTTCGCGACCGGCTCGCTTCTCGAGGGCTTGCCGCAGATTTTCTGCACGGTGTACCGGGAGTCCCCGATGGACACCGTCTCGCCGCCGCAGCGGAAGACGGTGTCTTCGCCGCAGGCAGGCGTGACGGCCGCGACGGGCAGGGCAAGAGACGTGACGGCGCACAGGGCAGCAAAGGCAATCAGACGAAGCATGGATCCCCTCCTTACCGTGGATGACTGGAGCCCGCGCGGCTCGGACGCACAATCCTTACTATAAAACGGGGGGCATGGGAAGGACGAACTTGACAGGGTACCCCAGCATTTCTTAAAGTAAAACCACAAATCTTCCGAGAAGTTAAGAGAGACGGCGGCGGGCCGCGCCCGGCGCCGCGGTGCGGCCTTTGCCCGCCGGGAAATGCACTGCACGGGAGACGCAAATGAAGATCGGATGGATCGGCACAGGGATCATGGGGGCCTCGATGGCGGGTCATCTCCAGTTCGCGGGGCACGAGCTGTTTCTGTTCAACCGGACCCGGGACAGGGCGAAGCCGCTCATCGACCGGGGAGGCCGCTGGTGCGACACACCGGCCGCCGTGGCGGCCGAGTCCGAGGTCGTCTTCACCATGGTCGGAACCCCCGCCGATGTGGAGGAGACCTACCTCGGGCCGCAGGGGATCCTCTCCGTGGAGCGGCCCTGCCGCATCGTCGTGGACATGACGACCAGCGAGCCGGCCCTGGCCAGGCGGATCTTCAAGGCAGCCGCAAAGAAGGGGGTCTTCAGCCTCGATGCCCCTGTTTCGGGAGGCGACGTGGGCGCCCGCAACGCCACCCTCGCGATCATGGTCGGCGGGGACCGGAAGATCTACGAGGAGGTCCTTCCGCTGTTTCAGCACATGGGGAAGAACATCGCCTGGATGGGCGGACCGGGCACCGGCCAGCACACGAAGATGTGCAACCAGATCCTCATCGCGGGAACGATCATCGGGGTCTGCGAATCCCTGCTCTACGCCGAACGGGCGGGCCTCGACGGTCAGGCGGTGATCGACATCATCGGCAAGGGGGCCGCCGCATCCTGGAGCATCAACACGCTGGGGCCGCGCATCCTCCAGGGGGACTACCGGCCGGGGTTCACCGTCGAGCATTTCATCAAGGACATGGGCATCGCCCTCCGCGAGGCGGCGGAGATGGGTCTCGCCATGCCCGGGCTTGCCCTGGTGCACCAGCTCTACGTGGCCGTGAAGGCGCAGGGTCACGCCAAATCGGGCACGCAGGCCCTGATGCTGGCCCTGAGGCAGCTCAACAGCGCGAAGGCGAAAAAGGAGCCGGCGACCTGATCACCCCGCTTGCCCCCGCGCGTCGAGAGCACGCGATCCGGGTCTTCCCGGACGGGGAGGATAAATTGCTTGACGGGGCCTTTCCTTTTCCATTATCGTTCCCGTGAATCCGGCGTCGGGCTTCGGTCCCGGGGCATGCACGGCCAATCGAAAACCGATCGGGGAGAAGCGCTCGAACGAATGGTGCACCTCAAGCGATGTCTTCTTCTGCTGGCGGCCCTCCTGGCGATCCACCTTCTCCAGCCCGTTGACCTGTCCGCCGCCGCCCGCAAGGCGAAACCGAAACCGAAGCCCAAGGCCAAGACGGCAATCACCGCACAGTCCGTCCTGGTCATGAACATGACGACGGGCGAAATCCTCTACGCGAAAAACCCCGACACGCCGATCGCGCCGGCATCGCTGACGAAGATTCTCAGCCTGTACCTGATCTACGAGGCCCTCGAGGAGGGAAGGGTCCGGACCTCGGACATCGTGGCCATCGGCTCCGGCGTCTCCCAGGTGAACGGGTCGCGCATGCGGATCCGCCCCGGGACGCAGATCGCCCTCGGCGACCTGATGAAGGGGATGGCCGTCCTGTCGGCCAACGACGCCTCGGTCGCGGCGGCCGAGTACGTCGCGGGGGACGTGGGCGAGTTTGTCCGGCGGATGAACGTGAAGGCCCTCGAGCTGGGCATGTCCGCGAGCCACTTCGAAAACCCCAGCGGCCTCCGGGAGGACGGCCAGGTGACGACGGCCCGGGACATCCTGAGGCTGTCCTGCGCGTACATCAGCCGCTTCCCGCAGTCCCTGCAGCTGCACTCCATCCCGTCCTTTCAGTACGGCAGGAAAACGGGCGTCAACACGAACCACCTCCTCGAGAAGACCCCCTGCGTGGACGGGCTGAAAACGGGCCACGTCGCAGGGGCGGGCTATCACCTGGTCCTCACGGCGAGGCGCGACGGCACGCGCGTTGTGGTCGTCGTGCTGGGGTCGCGCAGCTCGGGGGCCCGGTTCCGCGAGGCGCGGATGCTGCTCGAGGATGCATTCAGGAAGATACAGCCCCATCCCGCCGTCCGGCGCGTGGCCGGGGCGCCGGCGATTGAGGCGCCGGCTGAAAAAACCACCGGAGGATTCGGGGATTCATGAAACGGGCAGCAGGGTTCGTGGCTCTGGCATTTCTTTTGTGGGGATTCCTGGCGACCGCCGAGGCCCAAATGGGCATCCGGGACCGGTCGGCCAAGCCCATCGGTCCCCAGGGGTACGGCTCGAAAGGCCAGCCGGAGCAGCAGCCGCAGCAGGAGGAGCGGCGTCAACGCAGCGCCTGGCTCCAGGGCGACGAGCGGCAGCAGGAGCAGCTGGCGGGTTGTTTCAGGCTCTCGGCGTTGCTCATCCAGCATTCCAGGGACATCCGGAAGATGATGGGCGACGGCGCGGTCAACTGGAAGGAGGTCGCCGGCCAGTTCGAGGATCTGCAGCGGGGGGTTGCGCTCCTGTCGGAAAAGCACGAGCAGTTCGCCCTCGGGCTCAACAACGGGCAGAGGTCCTGGTGGGAGCAGGCGCTGCGGGACATCATGTCGATCCAGATCCAGCTCTCCGAGCGGATGGGTGCATTCGAACGCGACGTCAGGGGGGAGAAGCCGGAGGCTGTCCCCATGATGAAGGCCATGGGCGACCTGGAGGGACAATTCCGGCGATGGCGTGACACCTACGGCCAGATCATAGCCGACATGGGCCTCGAGGTCGCGGAGCCGCGATCGGCCTCGGGCGCGATCAGGGGGCTGCCCGGTGCTCAGGGTCCTGGACGATGAATCGGTCATCCGCCGCTGCCGGCGTCAATTGCTGCGGGCCCTGCGGCCCCATGTGACGGGCCGGATCGGTGTACGGATCGGTCACCCCGGGGAGAGCCTCCGCGCCCGGGTTTTCTGGGCCGAGGGGCCCGGGCTGTGGTTCCACACCGGTGTCGTCGCAGGCGAGCGCTACCTGCATGCCTTCGGGGTCGGCCGGCCGCCCGACGGCGGCGCCGTTTCCAGCACGATCGAGATCAACATCCCCATGCGTGGCCTGGACCGGAAGATCGGCGGGGCCTTTGCCCGCGATGACGGGGGCCGCGTGTTCCTCGTCCACCGCGGAAGGATCGGCGGCCGGCGCGGCGTCGGGAAGTCCCTGTTCGAGTCGCATTACCGCGGGGTCTGGAGCGAGGTCGAGGACGGCGACGCGCGAAGCGCCGTCGTCGTGATCGGCGACCTGCACTCGCCCCGGTTCGTCCGCCAGCTGTCCCTCTTTGTCCGCAAGGTGGAGGCCGTCAAGGGCCGGGAGGCCGAGGACGATCCGCAGTCCAGGATCTTCTTCGAGGACGACCGGTTTCGCGAGGAGCGCATCGGGGGCCGCGACGTGCCGGGCGGGCGCGATCACGCGGCGGAGTGCGACCGCGACCTGTGCGTGTCCGACCTCGCGTGGCAGTTGAGAACGCTGGGCGCGCGGGTCGGGCAGGACCCCTCGGGAGAGCTGCTCGTGCGCGATGCCTCCGGCGGCGTCGCGGCCCTGATCGAGGTGGCGGCCGCAACCGGCGCGCCGCTCCTCGAGCGGGCCGTCGGGAGGCTCGTGCTGCGGGGCGCATCCCTGCCGCGGAAGCCCCGCCAATGGCTCGTCGCGCCGGGGGAGCCCGGTGAGGCCCTCGCGGCGGGGCTTGCGGCACTGGGCATCCGGTTCATCCCCTTCGGCTGGGAGGACGGGCAGGCTGTGTTTGCGGGCCTGGCCGGGCAGCTCGACGAAACGGGCGATGCCAAGGGAAGCGGGTGAGAAGGCGGGAAGGGCAACAGGAACAAGAAGAGAACGGAGGGCACGCTCATGGACTGGGGTATGCAGAACAGGATGTCCCGGCTTTTCCGGGACGGGAGATGCCTGTTTCTCCCGATCGACCACGGGTATTTCCAGGGGCCCACGACATGTCTTGAAAAGCCGGGCGAGACCATTGCGCCGCTGCTGCCGTGGTGCGATGCGCTCTTTGTCACGAGGGGCGTCCTGAGGCACTGCGTCGACCCCGTGGGCAGCAAGCCCGTCATCCTCCGGGTGTCGGGCGGCACGAGCGTCATCGGGAAGGACCTGGCCAACGAGGCGCTCACGACCTCCATCGAGGAGATCCTGCGGCTCAACGCGACCGCCGTCGGGGTGTCGATCTTCGTGGGCAGCGACTACGAGCGGGAGTCCCTGATGAACCTGGCCGACCTGGTCAACGACTGCGAGACCTTCGGGATCCCCGTCATGGCCGTCACGGCCGTCGGCAAGGAGCTGGAGCAGCGGGAGGCCCGGTACCTGGCGCTGTGCTGCCGGATCGCCGCCGAGCTGGGGGCCCGCGTCGTCAAGACCTACTGGTGCAAGAACTTCGACAGGGTGACGGAGGGCTGCCCCGTGCCCGTCGTCATGGCCGGGGGCCCCAAGTGCGACACCGAGCTGGAGGTGATGGCGTTCGTCCACGACGGGATGAAGAGGGGCGCCGTCGGCGTCAACCTGGGACGCAACATCTGGCAGAGTCCCCACCCCGTCCCGATGATCCGGGCCCTCGCCGCGATCATCCACGACGGGGCGTCGGTGAAGCAGGCCCATGATCTCTTCCAGGCGGTGAAGACGGACATGGCGAAGGGAAGGAAGAAGAAGTAGGCGAAAGGCGAAACACCCTCGGCCTGTCAGGAGGGCAGAGGCAGAACCGCTTGGGGGGCTGGGACGATGAAAGTGGCCGTCTATTACAGCAACCGTGACGTCCGGATCGAGGAGCGGCCCGTTCCCCGGGTCGGCCCGGGGGAGCTGCTCGTCAAGGTCATGGCGAGCGGCATCTGCGGCAGCGACGTCATGGAGTGGTACCGGATCAAGAAGGCCCCCATCGTCCTCGGGCACGAGATTGCTGGGCTGATCGTCGAGAGGGGGCCCGGCGTCGAGCGCTACGGCGCGGGGGACCGGGTCTTCGTTTCCCATCACATCCCGTGCAACACCTGTCATTACTGCCTGAAGGGAAGCCACACGGCCTGCGAGACCCTCCACACGACCAACTACGACCCCGGCGGGTTCAGTGAGTACCTGCGGGTGCCGGCGCTCAACGTCGACCGGGGCGTGTTCCTGCTGCCCGACGGGGTCAGCTTCGATCAGGGTGTGTTCATCGAGCCGCTGGCCTGCGTGATCCGGGGCCAGAGGCTTGCGGGCCTGCAGCCGGGCCAGAGCGTGCTCATCCTCGGCAGCGGCATCTCGGGGCTGCTGCACCTCATGCTGGCCAGGGCCCTCGGCGCCGGGAGGATCGTCACGACCGACATCAGCCCGCACCGCCTGCGGGCGGCGGTCGAACTCGGGGCCGATGCGGCGTTGCCCGCCTCGGAGGACGTCCCTTCACGGTTCAGGGCCCTGCACGGCCGGCCCGCCGATCTCGTCATCGTCTGCACGGGCGCCCTCTCGGCCTACCGGCAGGCCCTGCTTGCCGTCGACCGGGGCGGCACCATCCTCTGTTTCGCGCCGACCGACCCCGGCGTCGACCTCCCCGTGCCGGTCAACGATTTCTGGCGCAACGAGATCCGCATCCTTCCCTCCTACGGCAATGCCCCGCAGGATGCGGTCGTAGCGATCGAGATGATCCGCTCGGGCCGCGTGCCCGTGGATCGGATGATCACCCACCGCCTGGGCCTCGACGAGGCGGGCCTCGGCTTCCGGCTCGTCGCCGAAGCCGGCGAGGCCCTGAAGGTCATCCTCTACCCGCACCCTCTCAACCCCTGACCTTCTTCCATTCGGCCTCCTGCCCGTGTTTGCCGATTGACATTCCTTTGCCGCCCCGGTTAGATTGATCCGCACAGGGGGCAGCGATGAACCGCACAATGCAGGGGAGCGGCCCGGGCCGCGGAGAAAGGCTGACCGGCGGTTTTGCGGGTCACCTTCGCGTGCGCAGGGCGGCCCCGGGAGAGATACCGGGCTTCGCCGTCCTGTTCGAGGACCCGGATCGCAGGCGCTGGGTGGCCGAAACCCTTGCGGCGGGGGGCAGCAGGGCCCTGGTCGTGGAGAGATTTGCCGGGACGCGCTGGGTTCCCGTGGGACGCACCGTGACGGACGCCGACGGGGAGACGGCCGTGTCGCTTGATCCGCGCGACAGGGGCCGGGGCCTCGCGCACGAGGTGCTGCAGGCCGGGGTCCGGGTCCTGCGCGAGGAGCCGTTCCTGCATCTCAGCGCCACCGTGGTCACGGGCGATGCCAGGGCCGCCCGGGTATTCGAGAAAGCCGGCTTCACCCCTGCGGGACCCTGCCGCTTTCGGGGCGGGCCCGCGACTCGCTGGATGCGCAACCTCCGGGGCGACTGCACGCCCTACAACGTCTGGATCTGAGTCGCGCGTTGCGTTGATGGGCGGCGGGACAAATGCCTAAAGAGATCACCCACTGGCTGATAGCATCGGCAGTGTCTTCCGGGCTCGAGGGAACGGCGTTCCGGGAGCCCCTCGACCGGTACGGGAACATCCTGAAGATCGGGGCCGTTGTCCACGACGCGCCGTATTACTATCTCGGCAGGGATCGGGACCGCCGGTTCGGGGATCTGCCGCGCAAGCTCCACGGCACCGTCGCCGACGCCTGCGGACTGATCGGTGCCCTGTTGAGCTACACCCTGGAAAGACCATCCGGTGAGCGTAGCCCTCTTCTGGCCTTTCTCGTCGGGCTCGTGACGCACCTGTTCGCCGATGCGCTCTTTCACCCCATGATCTTTTACCTCACGGGCCCCTACCATCATCTCTCTTCCCGGGAGGGTTCCATCGCCCGGCAGGACCACCGCCGGCTCGAGGCGCTCATCGACATCTCCCTGGCCGGCGGTTACGAACGGGTGAGGGACTTTTCCCTGGCCTCCTTCCTCGGCGCGGCGGAGGTGCCGCCCCGGGCGGTCTTCGCGCACGCCGGGACGGCGTGGCTGGAACCGGGGAGGGCGGAGGGTTTTGCCGGGGGCCTCGCCTCGGCCTTTCGGCTCTTTGCCTTCATGCAGGGCCTCTTTCGGAACCCCTTCCTGGGCCGCCTCTCGTTTTCGCTCTTTCCGGCCGCTCCCGCATCCGCCAGGGAAATCCTGGCCCTCGTGTATGCGCCCCGGCTGTCGCAGTTCGAACAGCGAATCCGGGGGGTCCTGCAATACCGGCACCCCTGCACGGGCCGCGAGGAGGCCCGCAGCATCGACGCCCTGTTCCGGGAGGCCGTGGAGCAGAGCATCGCATTCTGCCGGGGGCTGGAGCCCCTGCTGGACCCGGCGGCGAGAAGGACGGCGCGGCTGCTGCTGCCCGCCGTCGACCCCGGTCTGGGGTTCGATCCGGACGGTCCGATGTGCCGCTACGCCGAGCGGCCGTTTTTTGCCGAGCGGGAGTCACGGGAAGGCATTTGCCATTGACGGCAGCCGTGACTATGTTGTCAATAACAGCGCGGCGGAGGCGATGCGCCGCTGATTCCCTGTTCAACGTGCGCGACAAGAATCGATGACGCTCTTTCTGGCCAGCTTTTTCCTGGTCCTCGGTCTGATGCACGGCTATGTCTTTCTCCGGGGCCGGGCCGCCTTCCCCTTCGGGCCCGGCGCGGCGGTCTGCGTCGCACTGGTTATGCTGTGCATGGTTGCGGCCCCCTTCGCGGGCCGCATCTTCGAGAGGCAGGGTGCCGAGGAGACCGCCAGGGCCGTTGCCTGGGGCGGGTACCTCTGGCTGGGGTTCCTGTTCATCCTGGTCGTGGCGCTGTTGGCGGTCGATCTGTACCGCGGGCTGGTGTTTCTGGCGGGGCTTGCCTCGCGCCGGGATCTTACCGCCGTCATCCCGGGGGCGAAGGCCGCTTTCCTCGTCCCGCTCGCCCTGTCGGTCGCGGCGAGCGCCTGGGGGGTGCACGAGGCGCTCGATATCCGGACGGAGCGTGTCGTGATCGAGACGGACCGGCTGCCGGCGCACGTGGAGCGCCTTCGGATCTGCCAGATCTCCGATGTGCACCTCGGTCCGATCGTCCGCGGGGAGAGGCTTGCGCGCATGCTCGACGTCGTGAGGCAGGAGAATCCCGATCTGCTGGTCTCCACGGGCGACCTCGTCGACGGGCCGCCGGCCCGTCTCCCGGGGCTTCTCGAGCAACTCCGGGACATCCGGCCTGCCCTGGGCAAATACGCCGTGACGGGGAACCACGAGTTCTACGTCGGGCTCGAGCAGGCCCTTGCCTTCACCCGGGATGCCGGCTTCGACGTGATGAGGGGGGAAGCCCGTGATGTGGGCGGCATCCTCACCCTCGCCGGCGTCGACGATCCGGCGGGCCGCGGGTTTTCCCTGAGGGGCCGTGCCGACGGGGAGCGCGAGCTGCTCGCCGGCCTGTCCCGGGACCGTTTCGTCCTGCTGTTGAAGCATCGGCCCGTCGTCGAGGAGGAGTCCCTCGGGCTCTTCGACTTGCAGCTCTCCGGTCACACGCACCGGGGGCAGATCTTCCCCTTCAACCACATCGTCGATCTCTATTTCCCGCGGTCGAGCGGGCTGCACGACCTCGGCCACTCGCACCTCTACGTGAGCCGCGGTTCGGGAACCTGGGGCCCCCCGATCCGGCTTCTCGCCCCGCCGGAGGTGACCGTGATCGAGATCGTCAACAGCAGGCATGCCACGCACTGACGGAGGTGACCGGTTCATGTTCAGCGCGTCCGACATCGAATACATCCGTGCCAGGGGAATGACGGAAGAGAAGATCGTCTCGCAGATCGAACGGTTCCGGCGGGGGGCGACGGCATTGACCCTCGACCGGCCGGCCACGGTCGGTGACGGGATCGTGCGGGTCGCCGATGACGAGAAACCCCGCCTCGTCGCCCTGCACGACGAGGCGGCGGGGGCCGGGCGATGCCTCAAGTTCGTCCCCGCATCGGGAGCCGCCACGAGGATGTTCAGGGACTGGCACGCAGCCCTCAACGCGGGCGGGTTCGGGAGCCGCGCCGCGCGCGATGCCTTCATCGAGAGCCTGCCGAGCTATGCCTTTTACGAGGACCTGTGCGAGGCGCTGTCAAAAGCCGGCTGCGATCCGGCAAGGCCCACCGCCGAAGGCGGGGAGTGCGAGATCCTCGATTGCATCCTCGGCGAAAGAGGTCTCCATTACGCCTGCAAGCCCAAGGCATTGCTGAAATTCCACAGGTATGGAGACGGAGCGCGGACCGCCCTGGAGGAGCATCTCGTGGAGGCGGCCCTGTACGTGAGGGACCGCAGCGGTCTCTGCCGCCTGCACGTGACGGTCTCCTCGGAACACCTCGCCCCGGTCCGTGCGCTCGTCGAGCGCGTCCGCGGCGACTACGAGCGGCGCTTCGGCGTGCGCTACGAGATCGGGTTCTCCGTCCAGAGCGAATCGACGGACACCATCGCCGTCGATCTCGACAACCGGCCGTTCCGGGCCCGCGACGGCAGGCTCCTGTTCCGGCCCGGGGGGCACGGTGCGCTGCTCTACAACCTCCAGGCGATCGAGGGGGACATCGTGTTCGTCAAGAACATCGACAACGTCGTGCCCGACCGCCTCAAGGACACGACGGTGCTCTACAAGAAGATCCTCGGGGGCTTCCTCGTTGACCTGCAGGGGCAGCTGTTCAGCCGCCTCCGGGCGCTCGCTGACCCCTCCGCGGGCGAGGCCGTGCTGGACGAGGCCGCCCGGTTCGCCTCGGGGCGCCTCGCGTGCCTGCTGCCGCCCGATTTCGGGGGAAGGCCGGTGAAAGAACGCAGGGAGATCCTGATGCGGGCCCTCGACAGGCCCCTGCGCGTCTGCGGGATGGTGAAAAACGAGGGCGAACCGGGGGGAGGGCCCTTCTGGGTGAGGGAACCCGACGGCGGCTGCTCCCTGCAGATCGTCGAGGAGGTCCAGGTGGACAAGAGGCAGGCGGGGCAGGCCGAGATCTGGGCCTCGTCCACTCACTTCAACCCCGTCGACCTTGCCTGCGGGGTGCGCGATTACCGGGGCCGCCCGTTCGATCTCGAACGGTTCGTTGCCGCCGACCAGGTGTTCATCTCGGTGAAGTCGCACGAGGGCCGCGACATCAAGGCCCTCGAGCTGCCCGGCCTGTGGAACGGGTCCATGGCCCGCTGGCACACCGTTTTCGTCGAGGTCCCGATCGAGACCTTCAATCCCGTGAAGACCGTCGACGACCTGCTGCGCCCGGCGCACCGGCCGTGAATAAAGGTGACAGGTGGCAGGTATCAGGTTGCAGGGTGAAGAAATGAAGTTTCTTACCTGGCACGCGACATGTCAGGTCTTTCGCCCTCGATCAATCGGAGAAAACGGCTCAGATCATCCTGTGCTGTAATTCCCCCTTGTCCGCCGGGATGACCCGGAGAAAGCTCGTCTCGCCGCCGCGCCGGCATCTCACGATCACCTCGCCCGCGTCTTTCGGGGCATCGCCGTAGGCGGCGCAGATGGAGGCCGCCATGCGGCGGATCTCCTCCGGTCCGTCGCCGGGCAGGACGCAGAGCGGCCCCGGGAAATCCCGCATCTGGAAGACCGCGTCCCGGTCGTCGATCATGGACTCGATGGCCCGGTTGTCATGTTTGTTCCGCCCGACGATCACCTTGTGGCGCTCGTCGATCCGGATGTGACGCCCCGCGCTCAGGAGTTCGAGGTCCCTCGTCGAAAAATCGGCCCCGTGGGCGAAGAGATCCCTGAGCCGCCTCGAGAACATGGGGTCCGTCAGGAGACAGCCGCCTGCCGGGTTTGAATACGACGTGATGCCGTACCGCTCGGCCATCTCCATCTGCCGCTTGCGGCCGCGGCCCGAAATGTCGAGGAGCCGCTCCCGGTCCACCAGGCCCTCGCGTTCCGGCAGGGTCTCGGGGAGCAGGCGGGCCGACAGGGGGCGCAGGACCCGGTCGGCGTAGCCCGAGTTTTTCGCCACGACGTGTAGCATCTGGCGGCTCTGCGACATGGGGCGCTGGCCCAGCACCTCGCCCGTGAAGAGGAAATCGTACCCCATCTCCTCCATCTTCCGGCCGGCGATTCGCAGCATCAGGGTGTGACAGTCGATGCAGGGGTTCATGTTCTTCCCGTAACCGTATCGCGGCGACCGCACCACGGCCAGATGCTCGTCGGTGATGTCGAGCACCATGAGCGGCAGGCCGATCCCGTCGGCTGCCGCGCGCGCTTTCCCGGCGCCGAAAAACGGGGTGCGGAAGGTGATCCCCAGCACCTCGATCCCCTGTTCCTGGATCAGCTTGACCGCCACGATGCTGTCGAGGCCGCCCGAAAACAGGGCGATGGCCTTTACGGGTTTTTTCGTTTCCATTCCAGACAAGAGAAATCAAATCCTTCCGTGGTGACATGGGCGGCAGGCGGGATGCGAGGCTTCCGAAAGCCGGATCCGGCCGTCCCGCCGTCTTGCCTTATGATCCATGGGATCGTTCAGTACAGGGCGATCCTGCGTGCCCAGCGCTCGCCGATGTACGCGCAGATCCCTCGGTCCGCGTCGTCGGCAACGAGGTAGAGCGTGCCGCCCGCCGTGGTGACCCTGAAGGCGCTCAGCGTGAGCAGCCACCGGGGCGGCTCTCCCTCCCCCGGCGGCCGGAATTCCTCGATTTCCGCGGCATACGGGACCTCGAGTCCCCGGAGCACCTTCTCGACGACGGTCTTCCTCTCGTCGCTTCCCGCGACCTGGATGAGATCCATTCCCCCCTCGCAGAGCTTGACCTGAGCGGGTGTCGCCGTCTCCCCGAATTGGATGACGGCCGTGCGGGTGCCGATGCGCACGACGTAATCCGCGCGCAGCACAGGGGGGTCCCTCTGCTGCGCGGCTTCCGGGAGGGGGATCGGCTGGTCTGTCTTGTACGTGTACCCCAGGGCCTCGAGCAGCGAACCGACGAACGCCCGGTTGCCCCCGCCCTGCAGGACGGTGGGCCCGGCGGGGGCCGGGGCCGCCTGCCGCTCGCGCAGGGAGCCGCTCCCCCCGTCGATCTCGAGCAGGGAGATTCCCTTGCCCTCGGCATACCGTGCGACGGGCTCCGGGATCGTCGGGGTCTGAGCCGACGCCCGGAAGATGACGGCAAGGACCTGTTCCCCGCCGTCGGCCGGCCGGCGCACGAGGACCCGGTCCGGGCGAAGCCCGATGCCTGCCGTCGTCCCCAGCATCAGGGGCTCTGCGGGACGGCGGAATGCGTACTGCGCGGATGCGCCGAAGATGCCTTCCAGCACGGAGAAGAGCCCGTCGGTCCCCGGTTCGTGCAGCACCGTGAAGTTTCCCCATCGGGCGCGCAGGAGTGCGGCCGCCTCGTCGGGGATCCGGCGGCCGAAATCCAGGAAGATCCGGCTCCCGTCGCCGAGCTCCGCCATGGGGATGTCCGCGCAGTCGACGACCAGGTGCTCCGTCTCGGTCAGCGGGACGAAGTATTTGCCGCTGCGCAGGAGGTCTCCGCCGGTGCGACGCACGACCGCCGCGATGACGGCCAGCTCGCGGTCGGTCGGCTGGAAGGCCGCCGCAGCGGTCTGCACGGCCGCTCCCTCGGCCTGCGGCGCCGCCGGCTGCACGGCGGGCACGTCCGGCGCCCGGTCCTTGCGGGGCAGCAGCAGGGCCTGCCCGGGGTAGATCCGGTCCGGGTCGGAGAGCCCGGGGTTGAGCTGCATGACCAGCCTGATCCACGCCGCCATCTCGCCTGCCGCGATCCCGAGCCGGTCATGAAGAATCTGCGAGAGGGTATCCCCCTTGTTGACGACATGGGTGGGCCCGCCCGGCGCATCGCCGAGGCGGGGCAGGGCGATCCTCTGGCCGGGATAGATCCGGTCGGGGTTGCGGATCTGGGGGTTGAGCTTCATGACCTGCCTGCGGACCGAGGCGGACCCCGCGGCCTGCCTGCCGAGCTTCCGCCGGATGATCCTCGAGAGGCTGTCGCCCTTCTGCACGACGTAGACGGACGGGCCGTCCTTGGCCGCCGCCTTTTTCCGCAGGACGAGGTGGGCCGTGTCCTCCTGGGAAAGCACAGTGGAGGGGATCGAAAGGAGGCCGAATGCCGCCAGGGCGGTGGAGACGAGAGTCAGGCGCAACATCCGCGGGCTCATGCACGAAACCTCCGACGGCAACGGCGTCGGGCGGTATCTTACCCGCCGCCCCCCGGAATGTCAAACGCCGGCGGCACGGGGTAGCGTATCATATCTTGTGTCAGAGACAGGAAAGGGGTACCCCCAAGATTGCGACATCCCATAAGGAGGTACCCCATGAGGACAGTTGGTTTGCCGATCAAGAGTTTGTCACAAGCGCACCGGATAATCAAGGAGATGAACCTGTCGCCGGAGTGGGATGCGGATTACCGCTCTGCGGCCCGTCAGGCCCTGGTCGGGATCTTGGAAGACCAGTGAACGACCGGCTGGACCGCTATCTCGACGAGGTGGGCCGCTCGCTGGCGGACCGGCGCAACGGCAGCTACTGCCGTCACCTGCTCACCGAGCTGGGGGATATCGAGCTGCGGGTGCCCCGGAGCCGCAAGACCAGCATGATCGGGGTGGTCCGGGCCTACGCCCGCCGCATCGGCTGCGTGGAGCGGATGATCCTGGCGTGCTTTGTCCTCGGGATCTCCACCCGCAAGATCGCCCACGCCCTGATGCCGGTTCTGGGCGAGCCCGTCAGCGCCACGACGGTGAGCCGGGTGGCCCGGAGGCTCGATGCGGCCGTGAGCGCCTTCCACAGACGGCCGCTGCGCCGAGCCTACCGGTTCCTGCTGTTCGACGGGGTGGTGCTCAAGCGCAGAACCGGAGCCGGGGCCTCCACGCGCGTCGTCCTGGTGGTCCTGGGGGTGACGGCCCAGGGCCGCAAGGAGATCATCGACTTCCGGATCGCCCACGCCGAGTCACAGAGCGCCTGGGAGGTCTTCCTCACGGATCTGTATCGACGGGGACTCACGGGCGAGGGGCTCGAGATGATCATCACCGACGGGGGCCGGGGCCTGCTGGCCGCCCTGCCCTTTGTCTATCCGCAGGTGCCCCTGCAGCGCTGCTGGGTGCATAAAACCCGCAACGTCCTCAACTACGCCCGCAAGAGCGACCAGGCCGCCATGAAGAAGGACCTGCACGCCATCAGCCATGCCGCCTCTCTGCGCGAGGCCCAAGCCGTCCTGCAGCGCTTCTGCCGCATCTGGCGCCCGCTCTATCCCAAGGCCGTCAAGAGCCTCATGAGCCACGAGGAAGAACTCCTGGCGTTCTTCCGGCTGCCCCATCCCAAGCTCTGGCCCACGATCCGGACCACCAACCTCATCGAACGCAGATTCCGCGAGGTCCGCAGGAGAACCCGCCCCATGGGCGTCTTCTCCGATCGAACCAGCATGGAGAGAATCCTCTATGCCATCTTTACCCATGAGAACCTGAAAGAAAAAACCATGACCCCTTTCCTCGTCATGACACATAACACTTGACGTTACCCGGCACGGCGAAAAAGAGCCGTGGCTCTTTCGGGCCACGGCTCTCGCGGGTTGCAGGGACGCTGAGGATTACAGACCGCTCTTGAAGTTGTCCCTCATGAGCTCGCGGGCGATGATCATGCGCCGGATTTCGGAGGTGCCGGCGCCGATTTCCCACAGCTTCTGATCCAGGAAGTGGCGGGTCACGCCGTACTCGGTGCAGTAGCCGTAGCCGCCGTGGATCTGGATCGCGTCGAGACCGATCTTGGTGCCCATCTCGCCGCAGAACAGCAGGGAGGCCGCGGCCATGCGGTCGAGGTCCGTTCCCTTGCCGCCGGACTTGTTCTCGAGCGAGTCGCAGTAGGCGGCGGCGCTGTACGCCATCCAGCGGGAGGCCTTGTAGCCGCAGTACATGTTCGCGAGCTTCTCCTGGATGGACTGGAAGGAGGCGATGGGCTTGCCGAACTGGACGCGCTCCTGGGCGTACTTCAGGGAGAGCTCGAGGCAGCTGCGCATCGACCCGAGGGCGCAGCCCGACAGGGTGATGCGCTCGGTGCAGAGGCCGGAGGTCAGGACGGCCACGCCCTTGTTGAGGCCGCCGATGAGGTTCTCTTCCGGGAGCTCCATGTCCTCGAAGGTCACGAGACCCGTGGGCGACGTCCTCATGCCCCACTTCTTGATCTTCTCGCAGGACCAGCCCTTGGTCTTCTTGGGGAAGCAGAAGAAGGTGGAGATGCCGTGGGGGCCCTTGTCGGGGTCCGTCTTGGCGTAGAACACCATGAAGTCGGCGACGGGGCCGTTGGTGATGAAGATCTTGCTGCCGTTGATGACCCACTTGTCGCCCTTCTTGATGGCGCGGGTCTTCATGCTCATGGCGTCGGAGCCGGCGTTGGGCTCGGTGATGCCGAGGCAGCCGATGTACTCGCCCGTGCAGGACTTGGGCAGGATTTCCATCTTCTGCTTTTCCGTCGCATTGCGGCGGAAGTTGTCGAAGCACAGCGTCTGGCTGGCGCCGACCGTCATCGAGAGGGCGTTGCTGACGCGGGCGATGGTCTCATAGGCCAGCAGGGTCTCCACATACCCCATGCCGGCTCCGCCGTACTTCTCCTCGAACACGATGCCGTTGATGCCGAGATTGCCGGTCTCCCTGAAGAGGCCCTCGGGCATCACGTCCGCCTCGTACGCGTGCTCCATCTGGGGCTCGAGCCAGCTCACAGCCCACTTGTACACGCTGTCCTCGAGCATCTTTTGTTCTTCGGTGAAATTGAAATTCAACGCCATAACCAACTACCTCCCTTTCTTAAAATTTGGCCCCTGAGCGCGAATTACGGATCTTTCCTGTGCCGGCGCAATAGCGTGAGCCTCATGGTGCAACTCGCCCGGGGTGATCCTCTCTCTCTGTCTGTTCTCAGGCGTGGCGAAAGAACGGTGGGGCAGGGATGCGCGAGCGCCCTGCAACCGGCTATCGGGCATCCCGATAAAACGCGTGACATATACCGAATTGCGGACCGTCTGTCAAGGTAAAAACACCTCCCGGCGGGGACAACCGCGTCACTTCGGCGGGTGCGGCGTTTGCCGCGGGGAAGCGGGCAGGTCCGGGTACATCCGATGAGAGAGAACGGCCCCTGCGTTGCGCCAACCGGACCGGGTGTGCGATATGCGAACATATAGTTCTAATATCGCACGGAGAGTAAATGCCTTCCCTAGGGCAATTGCATGGGAACGAACATATCTAGTGCGAATATCGCACGATTCATCCCCTCTCCGCTTCGTTGCTGCTGCGCCGGATTCCGGACCGTCGCGGCCGAACATCGGCTAACACAACGATATCATTGAAGCCTTCATCAATGACTCCTTCACGGGGTATGCATCGTCACCGTTTCTTCTATTGGCATCGTTATTGCTAACTTGTCAGCACAGCGCATCAGGAAATACCCAAGACCCTGACAGACCCCCAAGTTTCCTGGCGCTTGCTTTGAAAGAGGCTGATCGGTGGATGGTTTTGGTCCCTCCTTTCCATCCACCGATGCCCTTTCAAAAGGACCTGCCCCGAATCCCATCCTCAGACGAAATTTTCGACAACGGGTCCCGGCGCCGGCTCTGCAGCACGTCTTTTCGTGATGCGTGGCGGCATGTCGCGACCTGTCGTTGCAGGCCGCCGGCGTGACAGTAAAAAGCCGGCCCCGCAAGGAGCCGGCTTTTCTGATGGGTTCGGCCAAGCTTGAAGCGCTTTTCTTACATCACCCCGAAACCGAGGAGCAGGGCAAACACCGTGAGGATGGCGCCCCACCACAGGAGGATCATCGTCGTGTAGCCCATGATGTCCTTGGCCGAGAGTCCCGCCAGACCCAGCAGCGGCAGGGCCCAGAAGGGTTGGATCATGTTCGTCCACTGGTCGCCCCAGGCCACCATCATGGCGGACTTCACCATGTCGATGTTCATCATCTTGGCCGCCTCGACGGTGATCGGCCCCTGGACGGCCCACTGACCGCCGCCGGAGGGGACGAACATGTTGATCACGCCGGCGGACCAGAACTGGAACATGTAGAAGGTCTCCTTCGTGGAGATGGCCACGAACCACCCGGCGATGACCTTGGCCAGCCCCGTGCCGATCATCACCCCCATGATCCCGCCGTAGAGGGGGAACTGCAGGGCGATGCCGCCGGCGGACCTGATGGCAATGTTCATGGCCCGGACGTAGTTGATGGGCTTGCGGTGCAGGATCACCCCGAGGATGAAGAAGAGGAAGATGACGATGTTGAGGTTGAGGTCGAAGCCCTTCTTGATGAAGTGGTTGACCAGGTAAACGACGCCGAGGGCCGCGAAGACGAAGTTGATGATGTAGCTGTGGTCGATCCGCTCGGCCAGTGTCGGGTTTGCGGGCCTCTCGACCTCGACGGTCTCGCCCAGCAGCTCCTTCGCCCGTTCCGCCGTCAGGCCGACGGAATCCTCTTCTTTCGGATGCATGAAATAGAAGAGGAACGGGATGGTGAACAGCATGATCAGGACGGGGATTATGTTCCACGGGGCCAGGATCGTATCGGAGATCGGCACGACCTGGCCGGTGATCTTCTCGATCAGGTTCAGGTTGGACTTGGGCGTCGCAAGCAGCAGGGGGACCGACCCCGAGAAGCCCATGTGCCAGATGCCCAGTGAGCTGTAGGCCGCGGCGATGAGGAGAGGGAAGTCCGACTTTCTCTGCCTGTTGGCGATCTCGAGGGCCAGGAAGCCGCCCACGATGAGGCCGAAGCCCCAGTTGATCCATCCCGCCAGGCTGGCCACGAAGGCCGTGATCATGGCGCCCTTGACAGGGGTCGTCGCCAGGGCGGCGATCCCGTTGAGGACCCGGCTGACAGGCGGCGTGAGCGCCAGGCAGTACCCCGTCACGAGGATCAGGATCATCTGCATGGCGAAGGCGATGATGCCGTAGATGCCGTCACCCCACGTCGTGATGACCTTCATGATGTCCGACGGGGTGAAGACGAGGGCCAGGACGGCCGTCAGAAGGGTCAGCAGGATGGCGAACAGGTACGCGTCGGGGAGATAGTGCCGCATGAGATAGGTGAAAAAACCAGCCAATCTCCTAATCATGATGAAACCTCCTTTCCACAACTCCTGTTTGGCCCCGCAGCCGTGCGGGGCCCTTCGCTTGTGGGTCGAATAAGACGGACAATAACGGAATCTATACGTCGGGAGGCGCTGCCGGTGAGGATGCAACCCCTCCTTGTACACCTCAGGCAGAACGACGAGGATGTCCGGGAATCCCCGGACCCGCTGTGATTTGAACCCCCAGGGTGCCTCAACGCACCCAGCGGTTCTATATCCAATTTAAAGGGTTTTTTCCAGCATTTTTGTTGTCCCCGGGTGGGGGGACGTGCCGTTACGACGGGGCGGGGTTCAGAGCCTGTATCGGAGCTCGTTGCGCACGGGGGTGCCCTGGGCGGACACGGTGACGATCTCGCCGACGGCCTCCAGGTCGGCCATCCGGCGCACGGTGCCCTGGAGGATGATGGCCTTGCCGTCGAAGAAAACCTTGAGCGTCGGGATCCGGATTCGGGGGCTCGTGGCGATGTGGGCCTTGATCCGGGCCGCGAGCATCCGGCCCCGCAGCTGCTCCCACGCTTCCAGGGTGAGCTTCCCCGCCTTCTCCTGAAGGGCCCCGCAGAGGACATCGGTGATTTCCTGGAAGGACTGCACGGCGGTGTTGAAGACCATGTCGAAGGCGGTGACGTCGTACCAGTCGCGGTGGAAGTTGGCCCGGACGAACGCCGCGCGGTCGCTGTCCATCTTCTCGATGAGCCGGGCCGCCGTCTTGCGGTCCACCCCGTCCTTGCGCATCACCCGCTCGATGCGCTGTTCGACGGGCGCCGTCAGGCGCACCCGAAGCACGTGGGGGAGACCCTCGAGAAGGAAGTTGGCGCCCCGCCCGACGAGCACGACACGGTCTTCCATGGCGCGCTCGTAGATATAGCAGTCCACGAGAGCCATGAGGCCCTGGTACTCCCAGTCGAAGCGCTCCCAGATCGTGGGGCGGTCCTCGTCGACCTCGCGGAGCAGGGAGATCCAGTGCTCCCCCCGCGACCGCAGGTCGGCCAGGATTCGTTCCTTCCCTACGTAGTCGTAACCCATCCGCTCCGCGACGGCGGTCCCGATCTCCTGCCCTCCGCTCCGGTATTCACGGGATATGGTGAGAATGGCCATGGCTTCATCCCCAGGCGGTCTTCCTGCGACTCGTGGGGTACGGGCCCGCCGCGGGGGCGGGCGGTCATGTTTTCCCGGCGATTTTCCAGCGGACCCACAGCTTGCCGGCTGCGATCACGCCGACGGCGAAAAAGGCCTCCAACGCATACTGCGCCCACACCGGGGCCGGAAAGCGCTCGACGATGACGGGGTCGGTGATGATCATCTCGGCCCCGACCTTGCCGAGCACGGCCGCCCCGATGTAGATGATCCACGGGTACTTGTCCATCAGCATCGACAGCAGGCTGCTCGTGAAGACGACGAAGGGGATGCTCAGGCCGAGGCCGAAGAGGAGCAGAAACAGGTTCCCCTTCGACGCCCCGGCCACGGCCAGCACGTTGTCCAAGGACATGGTGATGTCGGCGACCACGATGACCCAGAGCGCCTGCCAGATCGTCTTCGACTCCCGGTGAACCTCCTCGCCCGGGTTGCCCTCGATGAAGAGCTTCACGCCGATCCAGAGGATGATAAGGCCCCCGGCGAATTTCAGGTACGGGGTCTGCAGGAGCTGGGCCGCGAAGAAGGTAAGCGCGACCCGCAGGAGAACCGCGGCCCCGGAGCCGAGCAGGATTCCTGCCTGCCGCTGTTTGCGGGGCAGGGACCGCACCGCCATGGCGATGATGACGGCGTTGTCTCCGGCCAGGATGAGGTCGATGAGGATGATGCTCAGAAGGGCGGCGAAGAATTCCCAGCTGAAGCTGATGTGTCCCAGGATATCCGGCGTCACTGCGGGGTCTCTCCTGTTTTTCTCTCTCCCCCTTCGGGGCGCGATCCGGGGCCTTGCGCTAAGTCGCGAAAGTCGCACAAACCCCTCTGTTTGTCAATCAAAATGATCTTCTGCCAGGGCGATCCGAAGCTCCCGCTGCGGGGCCGTTGTGCCCTTTCCGGAAGGGCCGCCCGATGGCCCCGCAACCCCAGATTCCCGCTTGCAAGATGGGGGGTTGTTGTTATAATACTCAATCTTTGCGCCCGGCCGCCCATCGCACGCGGCCTCCGGGCAAGCGGGAGACGCCATGTCCAGAGACGCCGAGTTCCTGAGAGAACTGCAGCGCAAGTTCGAGCAGAAGCTCCGTGAGCGCGAGATCGAGGTGATCGAGTACTGGAAGGAGCGCCTGGACCGGATCTATGCCATGAAACCCGAGGGGATCGCCCCGCTGCAGCTCGAGATCCGGAGACTCTCGGACAACATGGCGAACCGCGTCAAGACGCTGAAGAAGGGATGAGATGAAGGAGATCGCGAATTTCCTCTTCGAGGTGGGCATGCTCAACAAAACCCCGCGCACGGGGTTTCAGTTTCTCGGCTCCGGCAAGGAGTCCGTCGCGGAGCACATCCTGCGGACCCTGTTCGTCGGCTATTCGCTCTGCAAGCTCGACCCGTCCGTCGACGAACTGAAGGTGCTCCGGATGTGCCTCGTCCACGATCTGCCCGAGGCCCGGACGGGCGACATGAACTACATGTACAAGAAATACGTCACCGTCGACGAGGAGAAGGCCGTGCGGGAACTCACGGAGAACCTGCCCTTCGGCGACGAGATCAAGGCCGTCCTGAGGGAGTTCAACGAGAAGAAGACCCGGGAGTCCCTGCTGGCGCACGACGCGGACCAGCTCGGCCTGATCCTGCTGCTCAAGGAGTACGGCGACCTCGGCAACAAGTACAGCCGGGAGTGGCTGGACTATGCCGTCCGCCGGCTCTGCACCGACGAGGGCCGCAGGCTCGCGGACAGCATTCTCCGGACGGACTGGACGCAGTGGTGGTTCAGGGACAAGAGCGACTGGTGGGTCAACGGAAACCGGAAATAGGACAGGGGGACAGGTGATGAACAGGACCCGTTTGTGGATCTCGGCAGTGACGGCCCTCGCCGTGTCGCTCGCCGGCTGCGCCTCCGACGCGGAGCTCAAGGAAAAGGCGAAGGGACACCTCCGGATCGGGACGGCGCACATCCAGGCGGGCCAGTACGCCCCGGCCCTCAAGGAGCTGATGGAGGCCGAGAAGCTCACGCCGAACGACCCCGCCGTGCACTACAACATGGGGATCGCCTACGAGCGGCGGGGCTTTGTCGATGACGCCGTCAAGGCGCTCCAGAAGGCGATCGCCCTGAAGCCCGATTACTCGGAGGCGCACAACTATCTCGGGACGATCCAGCTGTCCCGGGGCCTTTACGACGAGGCCATCGGGTCCTTCAGCCGCGCCTTGGCCAACCCGCTCTACGAGACGCCCGCGGTGCCGCTGTACAACATGGGGCGGGCCTACAGGGCCAAGGGAGACCCCCGGGCCGCGCATGCCAGCTTCAGCGAGGCGATCCAGAAGGAGCCGAACACCTCCCTGCGGTTTGCGCTGGAGCTCAACCTGGGAACCCTTGCGTATGAAAAAGGCTCCTACCTGGAGGCGGAGAGGCACCTGCAGCGATCCATCGAGAGAGCGCCCAATCTCGCCGAGGCGCACTACTGGCTCGGCATGACCCAGATGCAGCTCCGCAAGCGCAAGGAGGCCGCCGAGTCCTTCCGGAAGGTCATCCAGCTTGCCCCCGACTCGGAGTGGGGGACGAAATCCAGGGAGAACCTGGGCAGGCTGTAGAACGGCACGGCCGGGCCGGCGGAATCGAGTGATCATGGCAAGCAAGAGACAGCGACGGACCGAAGAATTCAAGACGCGGAAAAAGAAGAAGACCGTCAGGCTCTTTTTCATTGTCGCCGTCGTCCTCATCGGCGGCGGCTTTCTGGCCTTCCTGTTCTGGGCCCTCTCGGACACCCTCTTCCCGCCCGACGCCCAGGAGGCGGCGGCCAGGCGGGAACGGAAGGAAGCGGTGCTCCTCTTCTCCGATGCCAACGAGCGGTTCCTCGTCCAGGAGAGGCGCCTGATCCCGAAGGGAAAGGACACGGCCGCCCAGGCCGAGGAGATCATTCGTGCCCTCGTGGAGGGGCCCAAGATGGGGAGCATCCGGACGATCCCGGCGGGCGTCCGGCTGCTGGCCGTGCGCGTCGCCGACGGGACGGCCGTCCTGAACTTCGACAGCCCCTTCATCGAGCAGCACCCCGGCGGGACGGCGAGCGAGGCGGCCACCGTCTACTCGCTGGCCAACACCCTGGCCCTGAACCTTCCGGAGGTCAAGCGGATCCGCATCCAGGTGAACGGCAAGGACGTCACGACGATCAAGGGGCACATCGACCTTCGCGAACCCATCACCCCGAGCCAGGATCTTGTGAAGCAGCCCCGGGCCGGGGGCTGATCCGCTCCCCGGTCGGGTCCCGCGGCACAGGACGGCCTGCGCCCGGCAGGCGTTGACGAACCCATGGCAAGAGTCAAGCTCTCGAGAATCCGCAACATCGGCGTCGTCGCCCACATCGACGCGGGGAAGACGACCGTCACGGAGCGGATTCTCTTCTACACGGGCAAATCTTACAAGATGGGCGAGGTGCACGACGGGGAAGCCGTCATGGACTGGATGCCGCAGGAGCAGGAGCGGGGGATCACGATCACCTCCGCCGTGACGACCTGTGACTGGAGGAACCACGAGATCCACATCATCGACACGCCGGGGCACGTCGACTTCACGATCGAGGTGGAGCGCAGCCTCCGGGTCCTCGACGGCGCCGTCGTCGTCTTCTCCGCCGTGGAGGGGGTCGAGCCCCAGTCCGAGACCGTCTGGCACCAGGCCGACAAGTACGGCGTCCCGAAGATCGCCTTCATCAACAAGATGGACCGCATCGGGGCGGACTTCTTCAACGCCGTGGCGATGATGAAGGAGCGGTTTCTCTCGGTGCCGCTGCCCGTCCAGGTCCCGTATGGGGAGGCCGAGCATTTCCGCGGGATCGTCGATCTCATCCGCATGCGGCTCATCACGTGGCAGGAAGACACCCTGGGGGCGGCCTTCGACGTCTCGGAGATCCCCGCGGACTTCCGGGCCGAGGCCGAGACCCGGCGGGAAGAGCTGCTCGAGACGCTCGCCGAGGCCGACGACGAGGTCGCCGAGAAGTATCTGGGCGAGGTGCCCCTCACGGAGGCCGAGCTCGTCCGCGCGATCCGCAGGGCCACCGTGTCCCTGAAGATCGTCCCCGTCCTGTGCGGGGCTGCGCTGCGCAACAAGGGGATCCAGCCCGTCCTGGATGCCGTCGTCGACTACCTGCCGTCCCCGGAGGACATCCCCCCCGTCAGGGGCGTCAACCCCGTGACGAAGGCCGAGGAGACGCGCACGGCAAGCGACAAGGAGCCCTTCACGGCGCTCGCCTTCAAGGTGTCCATGATGGAGGGGCGGAAGATCACCTTCGTGCGCATCTACTCGGGGCTTCTCAAGGCGGGCGACGAGGTCTTCAACGCCACGAAGGGCAGGAAGGAAAAGGTGGCCCGGCTGCTGAAGATGCACGCCAACAAGCGCGAGCGCATCGACGTGGCCGGGGCCGGCGACATCATCGCCGTGGCGGGCCTCAAGGAGGCCCAGACGGGCGACACCCTCTGCAGCGAGTCGAAGCCCCTGATTCTGGAGTCCATCGAGTTCTACGATCCCGTCATCAGCCAGGCCATCGAGGCCAAGACCCCGGCAGACCAGGAGAAGCTGCCGGAGGTGCTCGCGAAGATCAGCGAGGAAGACCCGACCCTCAAGGTCAAGTACGACGAGGAGACTGCGCAGACGATCATCTCGGGGATGGGTGAGCTGCACCTCGAGATCGTCGTGGACCGCCTGCAGCGGGAGTACAACGTCCACGTCAACACCGGCAAGCCGCGGGTGGTGTACCGCGAGACGATCCAGAAGGCCGTCGAGGTCGAAGGCCGCTTCGATCGGGAACTCGGCGAGAAGAGGCACTTCGGCCATGTGAAGCTCGTCCTCGAGCCGCTCCCGAGGGGCTCGGGGACCGAGATCCGCAACGAGCTGCCTGCCGAGACCATCCCGCCGGAATACCATCCCGTCATCGAGGAGTCCCTCGGGGAGGCGGCGATGAGCGGACCCGTGGCGGGCTACCCCGTGCTGGATGTCCGGGCCCGCATCACGGGAGGGTCCTACAGGGAAGGCGAGGCGTCCGCGGTGGGCTACCGGATAGCCGCCGCGACGGCCTTCCGGGACGGCTGTGCCAAGGCCGATCCCGTTCTCCTGGAGCCGATCATGCGGGTGGACGTCCTGACGCCGAGGGATTTCATGGGCGAGGTCATCGGCGATCTCAACGCGCGAAAGGGCGAGGTCGAATCCGTGAACCCCAAGGGGCCCGTCACGGAGATCCGGGCGAATGTCCCCCTCCGGTCGCTCTTCGGGTACTCGACGGATCTGCGCTCGGCCACCCAGGGCAGGGCGGTCTTCACCATGCAGTTCCTGCGCTACGACAAGGCCTGATCGCGTTTTACGGTTTCCGCCCCTTCAAGAAACGCATGCTTTTTTCGAGAAACGTAAAACGTAAAACCTAAAACCTAAAACCTAAAACGAATCCCCTCTCGCGCCACCCGCCGCACGATTGCCCCCCCCCATGTGCACGTTTCGCACAGAATGTGTTGAAAAAGCCGGAACATCCTGTTATAAACCGCGATGCGCCCTTTCCCCGTGTGGCGGACCGCACGGGGTGAGCCAAGAGCCGACGAGGGAGTTTTCGGGTTTCTGAGCCCCGAGGAGGACGGTTCATGTCACGCATCATCGAACAGGGCGGGACGATTCCCGCGCCCCCCGTTCGGACATCGTCCGCGTTCAGCATCGACAAGGACAAGCTGATCAAGGGGATCTATCGGATCAGCACCTTCCTGACAGCCCCCTCCAGCGTCGAGGACATCCTGGGAAAGATCCTCGACGAGGTCGTCGACTCCATGGGGTTTGACCGCGGGATCATCCTGCTGCTCGACGAAGCCAAGGAAAACCTCTACACGCGGGTGGTGAAGAACTACAGCGAGGAGGAGGCCCGGAGGGCCTTCTCGGTGCACCTGAACCTGAAGAAGCACGACAGCTTCGAGACCCGCGTGGCCAAGACGGGGCATTACATCGCCCTCGAGGATTCCGAGACGGACCCCCGCACGACGGAGACGGACCGGAAGATCTCCGCATTCTACAAGCGCGGCTCCACGTTCTACGCCCCCCTGAAGATCGAGGAGGACGTCATCGGCATCATCGCCGTCTGGACCAAGGAAAAATCCCGTTTTTCACCCGACGAGATCGAGATCCTGCTCACCTTCGCCAACCAGGTCAGCATCATCATCCACATCACGCGCCTCTTCGAGATCAACCGGGAGAAGATCGATCAGCTGCTCATCCTGCAGGAGGCCGTCTCGGGCCTGAACTCCACCTACTCGATCGAGCGCATCCACGAGATCCTGATACGCGCCGCCCTGCGGATCGGCAAGGCCGAGAAGGCCCTGATCTATTTCCTCGACATCGAGAAGAACCGCGTCTTCATCAATGACGGCGAGCGGGGCTTTATCGACGACAGCAACGAGTACGGCGACCGGGTCGGCAGGACGATCATCCGCAGGGCGATGGACAGCGGCGCAATCACCGTCCGGCAGCCGGGCAGGGAAGAGGACGGCATCGAGCCGCTCTACGAGGGCTACCCCTGCGAGGTGGCCATCCCGCTCAAGGTGAAGGACCGGTTCAAGGGGGTCCTGCTGCTGGGGATGAAGACGGGCGTGTACACCCGGGACCAGGTCAACGTCCTCGACATCCTCGTCAAGAACGCCGCCACGTCCTACGACAGCGCCATCATGCACTCCATGCTCTCCATCGAGGCCAAGTCGCTCAAGACCGAGGTGGAGAAGCTCAAGGAGCGGGAGGACTTCCTGCTGGGGTTCCACAACATCCTCGGAAAGTCGAAGAAGATGGTCGGGATCTTCCACGTGATCGAGGAAGTGGCCAAGCACGACACCAACATCCTCATCCAGGGGGAGAGCGGCACCGGCAAGGAGCTCGTGTCGCGCGCCATCCACCGCCAGAGCCAGCGGCACGAAAAGCGCTTCGTCGACGTGAACTGCGCGGCCATCCCCGGGACCCTCCTGGAGAGCGAGCTGTTCGGCTACGAAGCCGGGGCGTTCACCGATGCGCGGAAGCGCAAGATCGGCCTGCTGGAATACGCCAACGGGGGGACGCTGTTTCTCGACGAGATCGGGGACATGAGCCTGCCCCTGCAGGCGAAATTCCTGCGGATGCTCGAGGACGGCTACATCCGCCGCCTCGGCGGCAACGAGACCATCCCCATCGACGTGCGGTTCATCTTTGCGACGAACCGGGATCTCTCGAAGATGGTCGCGGAGGGCTCTTTCCGGGAGGACCTGTTCTACCGCATCAGCGTGGTGCCGATCATCCTGCCGCCGCTGAGGGAGCGGGGCGATGATCTGCTGTTGCTGGCCCGCAACTACCTGGAGGAATTCAACCGCAAGTTCAACAAGAAGGTCAAGGGGTTCACCAAGGAGGCCGAGGAGATCCTCCGGCGGTATTCCTGGCCGGGGAACGTCCGCGAACTCAAGAACATCATCGAGCGGATCATGATCCTGCGCGACGTGGGGCGCTACATCACGCCGGAGAACATCCCCGCCGAGATCAAGGCGGCGGCGGCCCAGGACCCCGTCGTCCAGGTCGATGAGCTTCTCCCGCTGACGTCGTCGTCGGACCGGATTGACTACAAGCAGGCCGTCGACAGGCTCACCGGGAAGATCAAGGGGCGCATCCTCTCCCGGGCGCTGCAGCTGAGCGGGGGCAACAAGACCAAGGCTGCCCAGCTGCTGAACATCTCACGGTACGCGCTGATCCGGGAATTGAAGAAAGCGGGAAAGGATGCCGAAACGGGCATTTAGGAAGGATGTTCAATATTCGCACGGCATGTGCGAAATGAGAACGACTGTGCAAGCTCCCATTTTCAGGACTTGTTTCGGAATTGCCTGCGCGGGTGTGCGGATTAAGCACGCAAATCAGCGTCGTTGCCGCTGCCCTTTTTTTTCAATGACCTGTATTTTATTGTGTTTTTTTCGATGGCATTCTTATTGCTAAATTAAGAGTGCGAGACCTTTGGATGACTGACCTTTAACATACAGAGAGATAAAGAATTTATCGAATAGGAAAGGTAGATCCTCTCCAAAGGTCTCATAAAATAGACACCCGGCAACCATGATCGTGCTTTAGGTTTGCGAATCGGCGGATGGTTTTTGGTTCCCTCCTTTCCATCCGCCGACCCCTGACAGAAAAGGGAGGGGGTTGGGGAACAGCCTCTCTTTTATCATAGAATTGGTGGATGAGCCGTCCGTCATCCACCAATTTTTTTTTGCCCGCATTCGGGCCTGGAAGCTATGAAGCTGTGAAGTTATGAAGTTTGGACAAGCCGAAGTGTTTGAATGATTGCAGGCTCATCCAAACTTCTCAACTTCAAAGCTTCTCTCTCTTTCAGAGTCTGCCTTCCGCCTTCAGCTTCTCCAGCGCCGCCTTCACCTGCGGCATCGCCTCCAGTGCCGCCTTTTCGCCTTCCAGGACCGCCTCGTGGCGCTTGGAGAAGTCCGCCGAGCCGATATGGCTCACCCGCGGCCGGATGACGATGTCGGCGCGGGCGAGCTGGTTCTGGGCGATCTTCGAGTGCATGATGACCACGGACTGCATGATCGTTTCAATGAGCGTCTTCGGCGGGGGGCTCTCGACGCCCACGGAGATGTCCACGGCGATGACCACGTCGGCGCCCATCCGCCGGGCGTAATCCACGGCGACGGGGCTCACGATCCCCCCGTCGACGTAGATCCTCGAGCCGATCCTGACGGGCTGGAAGACCCCGGGGATGGAGCAGCTGGCCCGCACGGCCGTGCCCGTGTTGCCCGAGGCGAACACGACCTCCTCGCCTGTCTGGATGTCCGCCGCCACGGCGTAGAACGGGATGCGGAGCTTTTCTATCGGCGTGTCCTTCAGCATGTGGTTGACGAAGGCCTCGAGCTTCTCTCCCTTGACGAACCCGTTGTCCGGGACGGTCAGGTCGATGATGTCCGCCTTCTCCACAGGGAACGAGAGGCTTTGAAGCTGGAAGGCGTTGAACCCGTAGGCATACATGCTTCCGACGAGGCTGCCGGCGCTCGTGCCGACGATGAGGTGAATCGGCACCCGGTTGGCCTCCAGGATCTTGAGCACGCCGATGTGTGCGAACCCCCTCGAGGCGCCCGCGCCCAGCACGAGGGCGACCTTTGCGGGCGGTTTTACCGGCGGCGGGGGCGCCTGCTTCCACATGCAGCCGGCGACGCTGCCCAGCAACAGAAGAATGATCCCGATTCGCAACACTCGAATCATCATTCACCCCCTCGGGTAGAGATCGGACCGGTCGAAGAACATGTCCCTCGGCGGGAGGGGGGCACGCACGACCCGCCCCTTGCCTTGGTGCGCTGCAAACGGTTTGCCAGTCACGTTCGGATGCAAGACAGCCGCCGGCCCAGGGTGCGCGGGCGGGCCGGCGCGTGCGGAAGGCGGCGAAGGCAAGGCAAACGCAGCTGATGGAAACGGGTCGGGGGCCCGCAGAAAAAAACCGGGCATTCTCCTCGAATGCCCGGTTTTTCTGACAGCCTGATGATGGGTGGAACTACTTCTTCGCCGGAGCTGCCGGGGCCGGAGCCGGGGCTGCCGGGGCCGGGGCCGGAGCTGCTGCCTTCTCGGGAGCCTTCTCAGGAGCAGGAGCCGGAGCGGGGGCCGGTGCCGGTGCAGGCGCGGGCGCGGGCTTCTTCTCCTCTTGCTTGGCGCACCCTACGAACGAGAAAGAAACGGCGAGCAAAAGGGCGAGTACCAGTGCGAATGCCTTCTTCATCAGTTGTTTCACCTCCTTTTTCCTTTTTACCCTTGCGGGCAGTTGTTCTCAAGGGTCGCTTTATACTTGATCGGGCGGGGCTTGTCAATAAAAAATATTGTGGGTTAAGCGTGCGAAATCACACGCTGAACCTGAAATAGACCATGTCCCCGTCGGCGATCTCGTACTCCTTTCCCTCGAAGTGCAGGAGCCCCTTTTCCTTGGCCGCCGCGATGGAACCGGCGCGTAAGAAGTCTTCGTAGTGCAGCACCTCGGCCCGGATGAAGCCCTTTTCCATGTCCGTGTGGATCTTGCCTGCGGCCTGGGGCGCACGGGTTCCCCTGCGGATCGTCCAGGCCCGCAGCTCGGGGCCCACGGTGGTGTAGAAGGTGATCAGGTCGAGCAGGGCATAGCCCTCGCGGATGATCTGCTGCAGGCCGGATTCCTTCAAACCGAGGTCCGCCAGGAACTCCTTGCGTTCCGCCGGGTCGAGCTTGGCGATTTCCATTTCGAGATCGCCGCAGATCACCGCCACGCGGGAACCTTCCTTCTGTGCCGCCTCGCGGACCTGCGCGATGTAAGTCCCGTCCTCCTTGAGAACCTTCTCGCTCACGTTGGCCACGTAGAGGACCTTCTTCGAGGTCAGCAGGTGCGCCTCGGCCAGGATCTCCCGTTCCTCCTCGTGTGCGGCGAGGTTGCGCGCGGGGATGCCCTTTTTGAGGGCGTCCTCGTAACGCCGGTAGACCTCCAGGGCCTTGCGTGCCGCCTTGTCACCCGCCTTGGCGGTCTTGTCCGTCTTGGCGATCCGCCTCGCGAGTGTGTCCAGGTCGGCCAGGATGAGCTCCATGTTGACGATCTCGATGTCGCGCACGGGGTCGATGGGGCCGTAGATGTGCGCGATATCGGGGTTGTCGAAGCAGCGCACGATGTGGACGATGGCGTCGACCTCGCGGATGTGTCCCAGGAACTGGTTCCCGAGCCCCTCGCCCTTGCTGGCACCCCGCACGAGCCCCGCGATGTCGATGAACTCCATCGTCGTGTGGGTCACCTTCGGGGGCTTGATGACGGAGGCGATGTGCTCGAGGCGCTCGTCTGGCACCTGGACGATCCCCGCGTTGGGGTCGATCGTGCAGAAGGGGTAGTTGGCGACCTCCGCCCCGGCGCAGGTCAGCGCGTTGAAGAGGGTCGATTTCCCGACGTTGGGAAGGCCGATGATGCCGCAGTTGAAGCCCATGCGATGCGCCCTGAGGGGTCGGTCTGAAGGCCGTTGCCGGCTGTTTTGGGGCACCCTGAAGGTATTGGGTTTGCCCCCGGCTGTCAAGGGAATTGTTCCCGAGGGGCGCCGGACAAAAAAGGGGCCGGCATTGCTGCCGGCCCCGGTGCATTCGAAATCGGTTACGTCGTTACTTCTCCAGCGGGATCCTCATGGCGTAGAAGGACCTGTAGACGAAGGTGATCGCGATCGCGAGGAACAGGAGCCCGACGGTGATGGCCGTCCCCCTCATGTCCGGGGCGATGGCGATTTCCATGGCCAGGATGCCGAACAGGGTGGTGAACTTGATGATCGGGTTCAGGGCCACCGAGGAGGTGTCCTTGAAGGGGTCGCCGACGGTGTCGCCGATGACGGCGGCCGCATGCAGGGGCGTTCCCTTCTCCTTGAGATCGACTTCGATGACCTTCTTCGCGTTGTCCCAGCAGCCGCCCGCGTTGGCCATGAACAGGGCCTGGTAGAGGCCGAACACGGCGATCGAGATCAGGTAGCTGATGAAGAACGAGGCGGACTCCGGACCCTTCACCGGGGCGGAGAGGAATGCGAAGGCCAGGGCGAAGAAGAAGATCGCGATGAAGATGTTGAACATGCCCTTCTGGGCGTACACCGTGCAGATCTTCACGACTTCCTTCGAGTTCTCCGTCGAGGCGCTGAGGCTGGCCGCGTCGTCGAGCTTGATGTTCTTCTTGATGTACTCCACGGCCCGGTAGGCGCCGGTCACGACGGCCTGGGTGGAGGCGCCGGTGAACCAGTAGATGACCGCGCCGCCGCAGAGCAGGCCGAGCAGGGTCCAGGGGTTGAGCAGGTTGAGAATCTGCTCGGGCTGGATGTTCAGCGCCTTCTTGAGCAGCAGGATCAGCGAGAAGATCATCGTCGTGGCGCCGACGACGGCCGTGCCGATGAGCACGGGCTTGGCGGTCGCCTTGAAGGTGTTGCCGCAGCTGTCGTTCTCCTCGAGGTAGTGCTTGGCCACGTCAAGCCTGGGCTTGAAGCCGTAGTCCTTCTGGATCTCCTGCTCCAGGTTGGGGATGGTCTCGATGAGGGAGAGCTCGTAGATCGACTGGGCGTTGTCCGTCACGGGGCCGTAGCTGTCCACGGCGATGGTCACGGGGCCCATGCCGAGCATGCCGAAGGCCACGAGACCGAAGGCGAACACGGCCGTGTATTCCATGAAGGCCGAAAGCCCCAGGGTGCTCGTGTAGTAGGCGATGAACATGAGGACGAACAGAGAGAAGCCGATCCAGAAGCCGGCGTAGTTGCCCGCGACGAACCCGGAGAGGATGTTCAGGGACGGGCCGCCCTCGCGGGACGCCGTGACGACCTCGGCCACGTGCCGGGAGTTGGAGCTCGTGAAGACCTTCACCAGCTCGGGGATCAGGGCCGCCGACAGGGTTCCGCAGCTGATGATGATCGAGAGCTTCCACCACAGCTCGTTCGGGTAGTGCCCCAGCTGCCACTTGCTGACGAGGAAGGTCACGATGATGGAGATGATCGAGGTGATCCAGACGAGCGACGTGAGGGCCGCCTCGAAGTTGACCTTCTCCTTGCCCCCCCAGAGGGAGTCGGTGAGCATCTTGTTGATGAAGTAGGCGCCGATGGAGGTGACGATCATGAGGATGCGCATGACGAAGATCCACACGAGCAGCTCCGCCTGGTACTGGGGCAGGCAGGCCAGCACGATGAAGCTGATGAGCGCGACACCCGTGACACCGTAGGTCTCGAACCCGTCGGCCGTGGGGCCCACGCTGTCGCCCGCGTTGTCGCCCGTGCAGTCGGCGATGACGCCGGGGTTGCGCGGGTCGTCTTCCTTGATCGTGAAGACGATCTTCATGAGGTCGGAGCCGATGTCGGCGATCTTCGTGAAGATACCGCCGCAGATACGGAGGGCCGAGGCGCCGAGCGACTCGCCGATGGCGAAGCCGATGAAGGCCGCGCCCGCCACTTCGCGGGGCATGAAGACGAGGATGATGAGCATCATGATGAGCTCGACGCAGACCAGCAGGACGCCGATGCTCATGCCGGCCGTCAGGGGGATGTCGAGCAGCTTCATGGGCTTGCCTTCGAGCGAGGCGAAGGCCATGCGGGCGTTGGCCAGCGTGTTCATCCGGATGCCGAACCACGCCACGCCGTAGGAGCCGAGGATGCCGATGACGGTCCAGGCCAGGATCAGCAGGACGTCCTTCATGCCCATGTGCTGCAGGAAGCCGAAGTAGTAGAAGATACACGCGCCGATGAAGACGAACAGGATGAACAGGAACTTGCCCTGCTGGATGAGGTAGGTGCTGCAGGTCTGGAAAATGATCTCCGCCACGTCGGTCATCGACTTGTGTGCCGGAAGCCCCTTGACCTTGGCGTACATGAAGTAGCCGTAACCCATTCCCAGGAAGCAAATCGCGAAGCCGATCATCAGCAGGTTGTTCTGCGCGGCCGTCAGCGGGGGAATGACCAGGTCTGCTTCGCTTGCGAACACGGGTGCCGCAAGGAGCAGAACGCACAGCGCCGGGAACGCAGCGCTGAGGACACGTTTGACTCTCTCGCTAATCATCTCTCCATCTCCTCCCAATGTTATTGGTGATCATGAACCGATGGGAACCAACCATTAAGGCCGCCGTGACATAGCAAATATTGACCCTTTTGTCAAAGATTTTATTGTCCGGGTGGGCCGTCGGGGGATTGCAGGGGCGCGGGGTGGGCGCCGGACCCGGCGGGCGGTGAGGCGCACGGGCCGATGACGGGAATCGTGCAATTATTCCGGTGGGTTGTCCGCTTCCGGCGCGGCTTTGCGCTCGCGCGTGTTGAAACGGTTCATGGCGGGCCGGACACCGGCGGCCAGGATCTCGAGGATGGCGTCGCAGGCCCTCCGGACGGTCTCGGCCAGGGCCTCCAGGTCCGCCTTCGGGAATGTCTGAAGGACGTAGTGCTCCGTGTCGCCCTTGAAGGGCGGCTTGCCGATCCCGAGCCGGACGCGGGTGAACGCCCCGTCGCCGAGGTGGTCCATGATGGATCGGACCCCCTTGTGCCCGCCGTCGCCCCCCCCGACCTTGATGCGGACGGTGCCGAAGGGCAGGTCGAGGTCGTCGTGGACGACGATGAGGTCCTCTGCGGTCTTCTGATAATAATCGATGATCTGCCGCACGGCCTGTCCGCTGAGGTTCATGAAGGTCTGGGGCTTGACGAGCAGGACGCGCTCGCCCCCGACCCGCCCGTCGCCGAGCAGGGCCTCGAATTTCTTCTTCTGCACCGCGATACCCGCGTCATCGGCGAGGGCATCGAGCACGAGGAAGCCCATGTTGTGGCGGGTCAGGCGGTATTGGTCGCCGGGGTTTCCCAGGCCGGCAATAATTTTCATTTGAGAAATACCGGAATCATGGAGTGATGGAGTAATGGAATAATGGAATCATCGGGAGAAAGAAAGAAAAAAATGCATTTTTCCTCACCCATCATTCCACCATTCCAACACTCCAGCGGCCATGAAAAAGGCCCCGCACCGCCTGTCGGCGAACGGGGCCTTCCATGCCCTGTGAGTGTAAGGTTGCCTCAGTCCTCTTCCTTCGCGCCCTTCTTGCCGACCAGTTCGGGTTCCTTGGGCGCTTCCTCGGCCCCCTCGGCAGGCGCCGCCGCCTCCTCGGTCACGGCGCCGCGCTTGGCGGCCACGGTGACGATGCTCACGCTGCCCGCGTCGAGGATCTCGATGCCGTCGGGCAGCTTGAGGTCGCCCACCCGGATCGTGCCGCCGATCGCCAGGTTCGTGACGTCGACGTCCACATGCCGGGGCATCAGGCCGGGCAGGCAGGAGAGCTTCACCTCCCGCTTGAACTGCTTGAGCTCGCCGCCCTTTTCCACCCCGATGGAGGTGCCCACGATGTGGATCGGCACGTCCCGCGTCAGCTTGCGGTCCATCCGGATCTCGTAGAAGTCGGCGTGGACGATCTTCCTCGTGACCGTGTTGGTCTGGAGTTCCTTGATGACGGAGACCCGCTCGGTCTTCTTCCCGCCCTCGTCGATCAGGAGCCTGATGAACCCTGACTCGCCCTTCTCGGCGCGGATGATCCGAATCAGGTCCGCCGCGCTCACCGTTAACAGCATCGACTCGGCCCCTGACCCGTATAGGACGGCAGGAACGAGCCCCTCGGCCCGCAGTCGCCTGGCAGGCCCCTTACCCGATTCCGTGCGAATCTTCGCTTGCAACTCCAACGCTTCCATGAAGACCTCCAATTCTATGGCTGATGGCAAACGGCTAATGGCGAAAGGCTTTGGAAAACGCACGCTCCAATTTTCCTTTGGCCCTTAGCCCTTTGCCTTGAGCCCCTCTTTTAAATGAACAGCGAGCTCACCGAGTCATTGTAGTAGATGCGCCGGACCGCCTCGCTCAGCAGGCCCGCCACGGGCAGCACGGTGATCTTCTTCTTGCACTGCCTGGCCCGCTCGTGCAGCGGGATCGTGTCCGTCACGATGACCTCCCTGAGGTTCGAGCCGTCGATCCGGTCGATGGCCGGGCCCGAAAGCACCGGGTGGCTGCAGCAGGCGACGACCTCCGTGGCCCCCTCGGCCTCCAGGGCGGCCGCGGCCTGGACCATGGTGCCCGCCGTGTCGATCATGTCGTCGAGGATGATGACCCGCTTGCCCTTGACGTTGCCGATGATGTTCATCACCTGCGACTCGTTGGGTCCCTCGCGCCGCTTGTCGATGATGGCCAGCGCCGCGTTGAGCCTGCGTGCGAAGGCGCGGGCACGCTCGACGCCCCCCGTGTCCGGTGAGACGATGACCAGGTTTTCCGCGAAATTCTTCTGGATGTATTTCAGGAGGATCGGCGTGGCGTAGAGGTTGTCCACGGGGATGTTGAAGAAGCCCTGGATCTGTCCGGCGTGGAGGTCCATGGACATGACCCGGTTGGCCCCGGCGGTCGTGATCAGGTCGGCCACGAGCTTCGCCGTGATGGGGGCGCGAGGGGCGACCTTGCGGTCCTGCCGGGCATAGCCGTAGTAGGGGATCACGGCCGTGATCCGGTCGGCCGAGGCTCGCTTCATCGCGTCGATGAGGACCAGCAGCTCCATGACGTGGTCGTTCACCGGCGGGCAGGTGGATTGGACGATGAAGACGTCCATCCCGCGCACGTTCTCGTTGATCTCCACGCGCGTCTCGCCGTCGCTGAAGGTGGCCACGTTGGCCTTGCCGAGGGAAATGCCGAGCTTGGCGCAGATGTCCTCCGCGAGCTTCCTGTTCGCATTCCCCGAAAAGATGCGCATTCTCTCGAGCATGTCCGTCACCCTGGTGTTGGATTCCGCCGCGGGTTGTAAAATGGCTGGGGCGGGAGGATTCGAACCTCCGAATGCGGGAGCCAAAGTCCCGTGGCTTGCCGCTTGCCGACGCCCCATCCTCGACCGATTGCCCTGCCGGTGCGGCGACAGGCGCGGGGCGGCCGCGGGTCAGATCGTTCGGGCCCTGAACGCCGCGTAGGGGTACGAGGCCGTCAGCGCGCCTTCCGCCCGGATCGCGTCGGATTCGTTGTCAAAAAGCCCGAAGACCGTGGGCCCGCTCCCCGACATGAGCGACCCGAGGGCACCGTGCTTCCGGAGAAACCCCTTGAGCTCGTCGAGCAGGGGATAGCGTGCCACGGTCACCCGTTCCAGGTCGTTGGTCAGGGCCGCGGCGAGTTCCCGCGCCCCTGAAAAGGTAGGAATGCTATACTGGATGGCCGTTTTTGTCAACGGCAAATTCAGGCTTTCGTAGACCCATTTCGTGGAAACCTCGAACCCCGGGTTGACGAGGACGAGCCACATCCCGGCGGGGATGACGGCGGGCTCGAGGATCTCGCCGATGCCGAAGGCCCAGGCCGCGCTGCCGTAGAGGAAGAAGGGGACGTCGGCGCCGATCCGGGCGCCGATCCGGATGAGCCTCTCCCGGCCGAAACCGAGCCCGAAGAGATCGTTGAGGATGACGAGGGTCGTGGCGGCGTTGGAGCTTCCGCCCCCGAGGCCCGCCGCCGTGGGAATGCGTTTCCGGAGGGTGATGGCCACCCCGCCCGTGAATCCCGCCTCGGCGAAGAGGGCCCGGGCCGCACGGACGACGAGGTTGCCCTCGCCCGTGGGGAGATCCGACCCCGGGCAGGCCAGCGCGATGCCCGAGGGCCGCGGGGTGAACTCCATCTCGTCGGCGAGGCTCACCTTCTGCATCAGCGAGGCGATGTCGTGGTAGCCGTCCTCCCGGCGCCGCAGTACTTTCAGGATGAGATTGACCTTGGCCGGCGAGGAGGCGGCGATCACTTGCCCGACTCCCGGACGTAGCGCATCCGCAGCTCGTAGAGCAGCGAGTCGAGAAGCCGTTCCTCGTCGTCGCTCAGGTTGCCCTTCGTCTTGTCCTTCAGGATGCCGAGGATGTCGATCGTCTGCTTGGCGGCCTCGAGGTTGCGCTCGGCCTTTTTCGTCACGGGGTCCGGGAAATCGCCGAAGTGGAGCATGGCCGACGTGCCGAGCGAAAAGACGAAGGCCGAGAAGGTCATGTCGGGCAACGGGGCCCCTTCCTGCGGCTGCCCCGTGGGCTTTGCCGACTGGGCCTGCGCGGACTCCGCGTCCGGCTTCGTTTCCTGCCGCCCCGGGGACGCCCCCTCGTCGGGCGCCTGCGGGCGGGCCTCGCCCGTGCCGTCGAACCGGCGCCGGTCCTTGATGATGAACCCCTTCTCCTGCTTCTCGTCGCCCATGGTCGCCTCCCCGCGGCCCGCCTACATCCGCGGCGTCATGCGGCGCAGCCGCGCGATCCGCTCCTCGATGGGCGGGTGCGTGCTGAAGAGGTTCGCGAACGACCGTCCCGTCAGGGGGTTCACGATGAACATGTGCGCCGTCGACGGGTTGGCGTTCATGGGGACGGCCTGGCTCGCCATCTGGAGCTTCTCCAGGGCGCTCGCCAGGGCCCAGGGCTTGCCGGACACCCGGGCGCCTCCGTCGTCGGCCATGTACTCCCGGGAGCGGGAGATGGCCATCTGGATGAGCATCGCCGCGATGGGCGCCAGGATCGCCATGAAGAGCATGCCGATCACGCCGCCGCCCCCCTCGTCGTCGTCGCCGCGGGCCCCGCCGAAGATCGCCGCCCACTGCGCCATGTTGGCCAGCATGGTGATGGCGCCGGCGATCGTGGCCGCGATCGACCCGATGAGGATGTCGCGGTTCTTGATGTGGGAGAGTTCGTGGCTGATGACGCCCTCGAGCTCCTCGCGGCTCAGGATCCGCAGGATGCCCTCGGTGACGGCCACGACGGCGTGCTTCTCGTTGCGCCCCGTGGCGAAGGCATTGGGCGTGTCCCCGGGGATGATGTAGACCCGCGGCATGGGCAGGCCCGCCTTCATGGCCAGGTCGTGGACCATCCGGTGGAGCTCCGGCGCCTGCTGGGGCGTGACCTCCTGCGCCTGGTACATGCGCAGGACGATCTTGTCGGAGAACCAGTAGCTGAAGAAGTTCATGCCCATGGCAAAGAGGAAGGCGATGAACATGCCGTTCTTGCCGCCGATGTAGCCGCCGATCAGGACCAGGAGTCCCGTCAGCGCGCCGAGCAGGACCGCAGTCTTGAGAGAATTCATGGTGTCGCTTCCTCCGTAAGAAATGTTGAAAAAGAAGTTGTGAAGTTGAGAAATTGAGAAGCTTGGACATGCCGAAAGTCAACCCACGACTCCTGCTTCTCCGAACGTCCTAACTTCCGATCTTCTGAACTTCCGTCTTTTCGCGGCGGATTATACCGGAAAGCGGGGTCGCGCACAAGGGCGCGACCCTGCCCCCTATGCCGCCTTTTTCTCGAACAGCACCTCGCCGTCGTCTCTCACGTCGACGACCACGTGATCGCCCGTCGCGATGGAGCCCTCGAGGATCTTCATGGCCAGGCCGTCCTGGACGATCTTCTGCAGGGCCCGCTTGAGCGGCCGGGCGCCGTAGACGGCGCTGTAGCCCGCCTTGGCGATGTGCTTCTTCGCCTTGTCCGTCAGCTCGATCGTGATCTTCCGGTCGGCGAGCATCTTCTGGAGCCGCCCGATCTGGATGTCGATCACCTTGTTGATGTCGCTGATCGTCAGCGACCGGAAGATGATGATGTCGTCGATGCGGTTGAGGAACTCGGGCCTGAAGGTCGCCCGCAGCGCCTCGTTGATCCGTATCCTCCGCTCGGCCTCGCTCATCGAGGCGTCGACGGCGAACTGGCTGCCGATGTTCGAGGTCATGATGACGACGGTGTTCTTGAAGTCCACCGTGCGGCCGTGGCCGTCGGTGAGCCGGCCGTCGTCGAGGATCTGCAGCAGGATGTTGAACACGTCCGGGTGCGCCTTCTCGATCTCGTCGAAGAGGATGACGGAGTAGGGCCGTCGGCGCACCGACTCAGTCAGGAAGCCGCCCTCCTCGTAGCCCACGTACCCCGGGGGCGCCCCGATGAGCCGGGCCACGGAGTGCTTCTCCATGTACTCCGACATGTCGATGCGGATCATGTTCTGCTCGTCGTCGAACATGAACTCGGCCAGGGCACGGGCCAGCTCGGTCTTGCCGACGCCCGTGGGCCCCATGAAGATGAAGGAGCCGATGGGCCGGTTGGGGTCCTGCAGCCCCGAGCGCGCGCGCCGCAGGGCGTTGGAGACGGCGTGGATGGGCTCCTCCTGGCCGATCACCCGCTGCTGCAGGCGCTCCTCCATGTGGATGAGCTTCGTCACCTCGGTTTCCATCATGCGTGCCACGGGGATGCCCGTCCAGCTGGCGACCACCTCGGCCACGTCCTCGGCCTCGACCTCTTCCTTGAGCATCTTCTCGCCGTTCTGGATGCCGGCGAGGGCCGCCTGCTCCTTTTCCAGCTCCTTGTTGAGCTCCACGAGGCGCCCGTAGCGGATCTCGGCGGCCTTGGCGAGGTCGCCCGCACGCTGGGCGTTGAGTTCCTCGTTCTTGAGCTCCTCGATCTTCGCCTTGAGGGACTGGATCCGCTTGATGACCTCGCGCTCGCTCGACCAGTGCTTCTTCTTCTCGTCGCGCTCGGCCGTGAGCCTGCCGATCTCGTCCTCGAGCTTCTTGAGGCGCTCCAGGGCCCCCGCGTCCGTCTCGTTCTTGAGCGACTGCCGCTCGATCTCGAGCTGCATGATCCGGCGCTCCAGCGTGTCGATCTCGGCGGGCAGGCTGTCGAGCTCGATCCGCAGGCGCGAGGCCGCCTCGTCGATGAGGTCGACGGCCTTGTCCGGCAGGAACCGGTCGCTGATGTAGCGGTCCGACAGCGTCGCCGCGGCCACGATGGCCGAGTCCTTGATCCGCACGCCGTGGTGCACCTCGTAGCGCTCCTTCAAGCCCCGCAGGATGGCGATCGTGTCCTCCACGGTGGGCTCCTTGATGAGCACGGGCTGGAAGCGGCGCTCCAGCGCGGGGTCCTTCTCGATGTTCTTGCGGTACTCGTTGAGGGTCGTGGCGCCGATGCAGCGCAGCTCGCCCCTGGCCAGGGCCGGCTTGAGCATGTTCGAGGCGTCGATGGCCCCCTCGGCGGCCCCCGCGCCCACGACGGTGTGGATCTCGTCGATGAAGAGGATGATCTGCCCCTCGGCGTCGGTCACCTCCTTCAGGACGGCCTTGAGCCGGTCCTCGAACTCGCCGCGGAACTTCGAGCCCGCCACGAGTGCGCCCATGTCCAGGGCGACGACGCGCTTGTCCTTGAGCGTCTCGGGCACGTCGCCGTTGACGATCCGCTGGGCGAGGCCCTCGACGATGGCCGTCTTGCCCACGCCGGGCTCGCCGATCAGGCAGGGGTTGTTCTTCGTGCGCCTCGAGAGGACCTGCATGATGCGGCGGATCTCCTCGTCGCGGCCGATGACCGGGTCGAAGGCCCCCTTCTTTGCCAACTCATTGAAATCCCTTGCATATCTCTCCAGGGCCTGGTACTTCTCCTCGGGGTTCTGGTCGGTGACCCTCTGGCTGCCCCGGATGTCCACGAGAACCCGGTAGATCGCGTCCCTCGTCACCCCGGCATTCCGCAGGGCTCTGCCGGCGGGGCCTTCCTTGTCCTCCGCCATGGCGATGAGGATGTGCTCGGCGCTGACGAATTCGTCCTTGAGGCGCTTGGCCTCCTCGAAGGCGCTCTCCAGGACCCTGCTGAGCCTCGGGGTCATGTAGGTCTGTGCCCCGCCCGATACCTTGGGCAGTGCGTTCAGGGCCCTCTCGAGCTCGCGCTGGATCGACCGGATGTCGACCCCGAGCTTCTTCAGGGCTGCCGTGACGATCCCCTCGGGCTGGCGCATCAGGGCGGCAAGCAGGTGCTCCACGTCCACGGCCTGGTGGCTGAACTGGCCGGCGAGGCCCTGGGCCTCCTGGAGGGCTTCCTGGACTTTTGCGGTGAATTTATCGAATCTCATCGTTTTCCTCAAAAAATATCATAAAATTTCGTTATGTTATGCCGATACGAATGGTCAGTGCGGCAGGGTTCGGCATTGCCTCCCCCGCCTGCTCCACGGTAACATAATGACCCCTCGGGGGGATGTCAAGAAAGGGCATGCAATCAACGGGTTATCTGCTCCCCGGGGTCCTTTGGCCCTGTACGATTTTTGCTAACAAGGTCTTGACAAGAGCCGAACGCTGTCTATATTCTCAGTGGCTTAGATTGTCCGGCTGAAAATGGAGGAAAAGCCATGAGCATGAACCTACCGGCTGCAACCAGCACGCTGGATCTGTATATTTCCGAGATCAACCGGTTTCCCGTCCTGACTCCGGAGGAGGAGTTCAAGCTGGCCGTCCGTTACAAGAAGTACAACGACATGGAGGCGGCCGAGAAACTCGTGGTCTCCAACCTCAGGTTCGTCGTCAAGATCGCCCACGAGTACCGCAACTACGGCGTGAAGCTGCTGGACCTGATCCAGGAGGGCAACGTGGGCCTCATGCACGCCGTCAAGAAATTCAACCCCTACAAGGGCTACCGGCTCATCTCCTACGCCGTGTGGTGGATCCGGGCCTACATGCAGAACTTCATCATCAAGACCTGGAGCCTCGTGAAGATCGGGACGACGCAGAACCAGCGCAAGCTCTTCTTCAAGCTCAACCAGGCCAAGAAGAAGCTCCAGAGCCTGGCGTCGAAGAACCCCGAGTTCGGCGAGATCGCCGAGTCGCTCAACGTCAAGGAGGCGGAGATCGAGGAGATGGACGTGCGACTCAACAGCCGAGACCTCTCGCTCGATGCCTTCATCGACGAGGACGGGGAGCTGTCCCACATCAACTGCCTGGCCGACAAGTCTGAGAGCCAGGAGGAAGCCTTCATCCGCCACGAGGAGACGGCCTTGGTGAAGCGCAACATCGCGGGGGCCCTGGCGAAGCTCAACGAGCGCGAGGCCTACATCATCCGCAACCGCGTGATGTCCGACAACCCCGAGACGCTCCAGGAGATCGGCGACAGGTTCAAGATCACCCGCGAGCGGGCCCGCCAGGTCGAGAAGGAGGCCCTGCGCAAGATGCGCCAGGCCATCGGCGGCTGGGAGCCGGAGGCGGCCAGGGCGTAACCAGGGTCCAGGGGAAGGGATTCGGGGCAAAGGAAAAAACGAGAAAGCGGAAAATCAGAAGCCCCCGGCCGATGCGGCCGGGGGCTTTTTTGTGTGTCCTGTCTCCCTCTCCCTGGCCCCGATGCCTCGGGGCCGGGGGTCCGATGACGGGTTCGGGGATTTCGGCGGGGCGGGCCGACGGTGGGGGGCTAGGGCTCCTCGCCGGGGACGAAGGCCGGGTTCTCGAAGCGGGTGAACTTCTCCTGGAAGACGAGCTTCACCGTGCCGACGGGGCCGTTGCGCTGCTTGCCGATGATCACCTCGGCGAAGCCCTTCTCGGGGTTGTCCTCGGACTTGTTGTACACCTCGTCGCGGTAGAGGAAGAGGATCACGTCGGCGTCCTGCTCGATGGCGCCCGACTCGCGCAGGTCGGCCATCTGGGGCCTGCGGCTCGTGCGGTCCTCCACCTTGCGGTTGAGCTGGGAGAGGGCCACGACGGGCACGTTGAGCTCCTTGGCGAGCCCCTTGAGCGAGCGGCTGATCTCCGAGATCTCCTGCTCGCGCGTGTCGGCGTACGCGCTGCCCCGCATGAGCTGCAGGTAGTCCAGAACGATGAGCCCCAGGCCGTGCTCGGCCTTGAGGCGGCGGGCCTTGGCCTTCATCTCGAGCACCGAGATGGACGGCGTGTCGTCGATGAACAGGCGGGCCTCGGAGAGGCGGCCTGCCGCCGTCGTGAGCTTCGGCCAGTCCGACTCGCCCAGGAACCCCTTGCGGATCTTCTGGGAGTCCACGCGGGCCTCCGAGGAGAGCATGCGCATGGCGAGCTGCTCCTTGGCCATCTCCAGCGAGAAGACGGCGACGGGCACGCCTTCCTCGACGGAGCAGTACTGCGCGATGTTCAGGGCGAAGGCCGTCTTGCCCATGCTGGGACGGCCCGCGACGATGATGAGGTCCGAGCGCTGCAGGCCCGAGGTCATCTCGTCGAGCTTTGTGAAGCCCGTGGGCACGCCGGTGATGAGCTCCTTGCGCTCGTAGAGACGCTCGATCGTCCGGAAGCTGTCCTTGATGATGTCCTTCAGGGGGTAGAAGGAGGGCCTGATCTTGTTCTGCGAGATCTCGAAGATGGCGTGCTCGGCCTCGTCGAGCACGCTGTCCACGTCGGCGCCGGCCCCGTAGGTGCGGTTCAGGATCTCCGTGGCCGTCCCGATGAGGCTGCGCAGGACGGACTTCTCCTTGACGATCCGGGCATAGTGGCCGATGTTGGCCGCCGAGGGGACGTTGTCGACGAGCTGCGAGAGGTACACGGCGCCGCCCACGGCGTCGAGCTGCTTCTTGTCGCGGAGGTGGTTGCTCAGCGTGATGAGGTCCACCGGCTGGTTGCGGTCGGAGAGCTCCAGGATGGCCGCGAAGATCTTCCGGTGCGCGTCGCTGTAGAAATCGGAGACCCCCATGATCTCCAGGACCGCATTCAGGGCGGCATTCTCGAGGAGGATGCCCCCGAGGACGGACTGCTCGGCCTCCAGGTTCTGGGGCGGCACTTTGAGGATGGAGGGGTCGGCGGGTTTCATGGAATCAGGCACCCGGCATGAGGCATCGGGCTTTAGGCCCATATATCAAAAGACGTCGATTCCCACTATCGAGTGCGAGGGTCTCTCGATCCGCGATCATGCATGCATTCACGATCCCGTCGCCCAACGCGTGGTGCCTGAGACCTATTCTTCCACCACCTTCACGGTGATGTCGGCGACGATCCCCGGGTAGAGCTTGATCTTGACGGGGTACTCCCCGAGCTGCTTGATCGGCTCGTCCAGTACGATTTGTTTGCGGTCCACCTTCAGCCCCTTCTCCTCCAGGGCCTTTTCGATGTCCTTGGCCGTGACGGAGCCGAAGAGCTTTTCCTGGTCCGCCGTCTTGCGGGCGATGCTGACCTCGACGCCGGCGAAGCTCGCCAGCAGGGCCTCGGCGTTCTTCTTCTCCTTTTCGGCCCGCTTGGCGATGAGTTTCCTCTCGTGCTCGATCGCCTTGACGGAGATGCTCGTGGCCTCCATGGCGAGGCCCTTCGGGATCAGGTAGTTCCGGGCGTACCCGTCGGCGACCTTTATCGTGTCCCCGCGCTTTCCGAGGGTTTCGACGTCTTCCTTCAGAATGACCTTCATTTTCGCCTCCTTTGATGATGACCGTATTGCCGGTCTCGGACGAGCGGATTTCTTTCGCCCGATGACGGCGAAGAGCGGAAGAACAGAAGTGAGGAAGAGCGGAGCCCAAAGAAAGCAGGTGTTCGGCGCCGCTCTTCTGATCTTCCTGACTTCCTGATTTCCTGTGCTTCAAGGCCCCGCTCATTCAGGCATCGGGCGGCAGTCCAAGGGCACTGATTGAGCTCGGACCGCCGGTCACGCCGTCGTGTCGCTCGCGGGGCGGTTCATCTTCCTGAAGTCGACCCAGAGGTCGAACAGGCCCAGGGCCGACACGAACACCAGCAGGTACTGGTACAAGACGATCAGGGCGTAGAACAGGGCCCGAAGGTACCTCGGGATGTTCTTCTGCCTGAAAAAGAACTGCACGATGGCCAGCCCTTGGAGCAGGTACAGGAACAGCACCACGATCAGCACGTTGAGCCCGGCGATCTGCAGGGTCTCCTCCGGGACGATCATGGCGATCCCCGACGCGATCACGAACCACACGGCCCAGTCGGGCATCTTCCACCGGGTGAGGTCGCCGAAGTCCGGAAACGAGGGGTCCCGGTCCTGGCAGAGAAACCGCAGCCCGAGCACGTTGAGCCAGATGAAGAACGTCACCCCCGTGACGAGCAGGGCAATGCCGTGGTTCAGGATCCAGGCGGCGACCTCCGGCGCGCTCTCGCGCAGCACGTCGATCTGATCCTGCGGAAGCCCGATCTCCTCGTACAGCGCGATGCTGTACCGGATGCTCTCGCCGACGTAGCCGCGGAGGATCTCGGGGACGCTCCGCTCGAGCGCCAGGCTGTAGCCGACCAGCGTGCCGGCGATCAGCGCAAGGAACGCGGCGACCGACAGGCCCACCGTCGTCTCGATCCTGTGCTGCCTCCTCACGACCTCGGGGATCAGGATCCCCGCCGAGCCCAGCACCGCGAAGAAGGGGACGCTCTCCGCAAAGCCTCCGATCCTGAAGACGGCCAGCAGAAGGCCGATCGACAGGGCATACATGGCGATCCCGGGGACACGCCCCATCCGCCAGGAGAAAAAGGCGATGGGCAGCGGCGCGAGCAGGCTGAAGACGAAACCGACAACGGGGCTGACGGCCACGATCATGAACAGGGACGTGGCGATCGCCGTGCCCAGGATGAATTCCTTGACGTTGAAGGGTCTGCCTGCCTCCAAGGGGGTACCGTCCTCATGCGGCCGCGAGCCGGCGGGGCCGCCGGCCCGCCGGCTGCAGGCGGATCGTGCTGCCGCTCAGCTCTCCGTGACCATGAAGGGGAGCAGCGCGATGTTTCGGGCGCGCTTGATCTCGACCGTCAGGGCCCTCTGGTGCAGCGCGCAGTTTCCGGTGATGCGCCGGGGGATGATCTTCCCTCGCTCCGTCACGAAGTAACGGAGGGTGTCCACGTCCTTGTAGGACATCTTGATGCTGGAGTCGGTGCAGAACCGGCAGACCTTCCTGCGGTGATAGACCCTCCGGTCGCCGCGCGGCCTCCCGGGGCCTCTCGAGTCTCTGCCGCCCGGACCGCCCGTCTTGGGGGGCCGGCTTCCCGTCGTGCTCTCTGCAGGTGTTTTCATGGCGTCATCCCTCCGTCGTGACTTCCGGCGCCGCCGCGGCCGCCGCGCTCGGCGGCGTGATGGCCGCCGGGGCCTCCGCCTCGGCCTTCTGCCCGGCCAGTTCCTTTTCGATTTCCTCGGCCGTGATGCTGTCGGCGATCTTCACGGTCATGTACTTCAGGACCTTGTCGTCGAATTTCAGGATCCGTTCGAGCTCCGCGACGATCTCGCGTTTCCCGGCGAAGTCGATGAGGATGTAGAACCCGCGGCTCTGCTTCCGGATGAGGTAGGCGAGCTTGCGCTTTCCCCAGCGCTCGACCTTCAGGACCGTCCCCTTCATGTCGGTGATGATCTTGCTGTACCGGTCGATGATGGCGGTGATGTCGTCGCTCGTGAGCTCGGACTGGACGATGAACAGGGTTTCGTAACGCTTCAAGACGTGACCTCCTTTCGGCTCTGTAGCCCGTACACGGGGTCCGGGCAAGGAGTGCCTGATATGAAATTTTGAAGCTGCTCTTTTACAACAGACGGAACGGGAAATCAAGCCCTTTCTTGAGGTTGCCGCCGGGGGCACGGCGAACGAGGGGGCCCGTGCCGCCGGCAGCCCAAAATGAGGCTTGACAGGACACCGGCCTTTCCCTATCAAGGGGGGACGGAAAGGTTCGGCCCCGCAGCGGGCGGGGCGGGCCGTTCCCGCATCCTCGGAAGAGAGGCCTGCAACGGGAGGATCGCTCATGATCAGAACGGGTTGGCTTGCGGTCGGCTGTGCGGCGCTCGCCCTGTTTGTCTCCGGGTGCATGGTGACGGAGAGCACGTACCTGAAAAAAGTCGAGGAGGCCGGCAGCCTGGAGAAATCGCTCGCCGCGTGCGAGCAGAAGGCCGGCGAGCAGGCTGCCCGGATCGCCGCCCTGGAAAAGCAGCAGGCCGAGCTTGCCGCCCAGCTGGAGGAGCAGAAGAAGAAGGTCGTCGAAGTCCAGGCGGTCAAGGAGGAGACGAGCAAGGCCTACTCGGCCATGATCGAGAAGATGAAGGCGGAGATCGCCGAGGGGCAGGTCACGATCACGGAGCTGCAGGGGCGGCTCACCGTGAACATGGTCGACGCCATCCTGTTCGATTCGGGCAAGGCCGACATCAAGCCCGAGGGCAGGCAGGTGCTGCAGAAGGTGGCCGAGGTCATCAACCAGGTGGAGGACAAGGCCATCCGCGTCGAGGGCCACACGGACAACGTCAAGATCAGCCCGGCGCTGGCCCGTGCCTTCCCCTCGAACTGGGAGCTCTCGGCGGCCCGCGCCGTCAACGTGGCCCGCTATCTCCAGCGGCTCGGCGTCGACCCCGCCCTGCTGTCCGCGGTTGCGTACGGCGAATTCCGCCCCGTCTCGGAGAACGACACCCCGGAAGGGCGGGCAAGGAACCGCCGGATCGAGATCGTGCTGGTTCCCCGGGACTGACGGGGCCCCGCGGATCGAAAAACGAGAAGGAGGATCGTGTCATGAAGAACCTGCTCGACGGGATCGAGGAAGTGCTGTTGATGGGGCCGGGGCCCTCCTGCGTGCCCCCCGCGGTCTACGAGGCCATCGGCAAAAAGACGCTGGGGCATCTCGACCCGTACTTCCTGCAGATCATGGACGGGCTCAAGGAGCACCTGCGGGCGCTGCTGAACACGAACAACAATTTGACCGTCCCGATCTCCGGCACGGGCTCGGCGGGCATGGAGGCCTGCTTCGTCAACCTCGTCGAGCCGGGCGACCCGGTGCTCGTCCTCATCAACGGCGTCTTCGGCGTGCGGATGCGCGAGGTGGCGAGCCGCCTCGGGGCCGATGTCGACGCCCTGGAGTTCACCTGGGGCACGCCGGTCGTCGTCGACGACGTGGCGAAGAAGCTGAAGGAGAAGGCCTACCGGGTCGTGGCCGTCGTCCACGCCGAGACCTCGACGGGCGTGCGCAACCCCGTGGCCGAGATCGGCGCCCTGCTGAAGGGCTCGGACACGATCTACCTCGTGGACGCGGTGACGAGCCTGGGCGGCATCGAGGTCCGCATGGACGATTGGGGCGTCGACGCCCTCTACAGCGGCACCCAGAAGTGCCTGTCCTGCCCTCCGGGGCTCGCGCCGCTGTCGTTCTCCGAGAAGGCCATGGCGAAGCTGGGCGCGCGCAGGACGAAGGTGCCCAACTGGTACCTGGACATCTCGCTGATCGCCAACTACTGGGGCCAGAACCGCGTCTACCACCACACCGCCCCCGTCAACATGACCTATGCCCTCTACCAGGCGCTGCTTCTCATCCTCGAGGAGGGGCCGGCGAAGGTCTTCAAGCGGCACCTGGACAACCACCTGCTGCTCGTCAAGGGGCTCGAGGGGATGGGCCTCAAGATGGTCGTCGAGACACCCTGGCGGCTTCCCATGCTCAACACGGTCTACTGCCCCGAGGGGATCGACGAGCTGGCCGCGAGGCGGCGGCTGCGGAGCGAGTTCAAGATCGAGATCGGCGGGGGGCTCGGGCCCCTGGCCGGCAAGATCTGGCGCATCGGCCTCATGGGCCACACGGCGAGAAAGGAAAACGTCGAGCGCTTCCTCGACGCCCTCCGGAAGGTCATTGCATGAGAACCCCCCGTGGAAAAGGGGGACAGCATGATTCGCTCAAACAACGAAGCGGGCGGAAATCTCTCCGCCCGCTTCGCATTTGTTCCTATCTTCTTGATAGCAACAAAAACACGTTACCTACTGATACGCCCTTAGGGGCACTATCGGTTTTTCATTGAGCCGGTAGTGGAACAGCACCGTCAGGACGTTTTCGATCCCGCGGTCGCTCCAGCGGGCCCCGCATCGGCCCTGCGGTTGAGTTCCCTCATCTCCCGCTCCAGGGGAGCGGTGGTCGTGAAGGCAAAGCCCTTGTCGGCCTGCCAGCTGAAGGCGTGCGGCTGAGCGTTTTGGAGGTGCTCGGCCGACTGACGGAAGCCGTCGCGCTGCAGCTCTTTGATAAAGGCATCCAAGCCCTCGGGGGCTCGGGGCCCCCGGCGCCACAGCAACCGCTTGAGGCGCTTCTGGTAGTGCCGGCGCTGCTCGACCTGCATGCCGTCGAGCCAGAGGTAGTGATTGAGCTGGTGCACCAGATGCCAGCGGCAGCGCTGGACCGCAGAGGCACAGGCCTCGAGGTTCAGGCCCCCATCATGCACGAGCCGCTCGATGGGCAACCCCAGCAGTCGCCGGCGAAGCCCCTCGGCATCACCCACGTGCACGTGCACCAGCCGCTTGACGATGGTCGGGCGTCCGGCCACCGCGGGACCCGGGATGGCGCTGACGGCCAGATAAACGGCCGAGCCCCGCGGGTTCTTCCCCGCCTTGACCCGGGTGCCGTCGACCAGCACGGTCTTGCCGGCCACCTCGTCGCTCGGGGCGAGCGTCGCGGCCCGGGCGGCGATCTGGCGCCGCAGCCCCTCCGGGGAAGGCGCATCGGCCAGCAGCGCGCGCAGGGCCCAGGAGGCCCGCCCGAAGGGCATCTGGATCCCCAGCCCGATGGCCTTCTCGACCAGCTCGTCGAGGAAGCGCCGCCCGAAGGGAAGCCCCAGCACGGCATTGACCGGCCGAAACGTCCGGCCGCAGGCCTTGCAGCGCATCTGCAGGACCGCCAGTGACAGGCGCCCCCGCGACGTCCGCAGCACCCGGCTCCGCCAACCCTTGCGGATCAGCGCCGTGCCGTCGCAGCGCGGACAGCGCAGCCGGCCCCGATGGGCCGACAGCCACTGCAGCTGGATGTCCCGAAGCCGCTGCCCGTAACTCCGGGGAAAGGCCTGATCGTACAGGGCGGCCAAATGAACAAACAACCGGTTGACAACGTCCCCGGGGCAGGCAACAATCCATTCCGGGAGGGGTAACTCTCCTGGGAGCATCTTGATACCTCCTTTCGAGTTTTGGCGAATTCTCCAAAGGCGTATCAGATGCTCTCTGCTTTTTCAAAGAACAGGTAACGCGTATTTTACGCTATCATCTTCTTATCTTCTCAACTTCCGAACTTCCTTCTTTAATCCGGGCACGCCCCGCCCTTGGCGATCCACTCGCGCATCTTCGCCGAGAACTCCTTGTGGCTCATCTTCGGCACGGAGCGGCCCTCGCCGGGGTCCCAGCCCCAGAGCACGAGGGGGTCCTTGTCGATGTGCCCGATGACCTGGTCGCCCGTCAGGCCGCCGTTTTGCTTCGGGTCCTTCAGCTGGCGGCACAGCTCGCCGGGCGTGCGGCCCTGGAAGATCATGGGCATGTTCTCCGGCGGCATGTGCCAGTTGGGCACCCCGGGGGGGCCGCCGGGCTGGTTTTTCTCCCTGTGACAGAGCGTGCAGTTCATGGCCCCGACCCCTTTGCCCTCGGGGCCGCGCTTGACGTTGAACATGTGCGGCTGCCCGTCGTCGCGGATCAGCGGCGCGTCCCCCGCCGGGTGGCAGTTGACGCAGCGGGGGTGGAACAGGACGGCCGAGGCCTCCAGGAAGGCCTTTCGGGCCCCCGCGTCGTCCTGCGCAGCGCCGGGCCGGGCGATCTGCCCCGCCGCGCAGCTCAAGAGCGCGACAGCCGCGGCCGCGCAGAGCAACAGAACGTTCCGCACGGCCCTATGGGTCTTTTTCATGGCGCCACCTCCGTTCGTCGTCATGCGGAAACCTTAGCAGAAAGGTGCCGGTCGTGACAAAAGAAAAAAGCGCGCCCGTCGCCCGGTCCGGGACGCCGGCACTCAGCCCTTTCTCTCCGGCCGCCCGCTCAGCTGGAGCCCGATGATCGAGACGATCACGAGGGCGGCGCCGAGGACCTGCCAGTGCTCCATCGACTCCCCGAGCAGGAGCCAGGCGATGAGGCCCGCCGTGATCGGCTCGAGGGTCGCCGTGATGCTGGCCCGGGCGGCGCCGATCCGGTTGATACCCTCGTTGTAGCAGATGAAGGCCAGCACCGTGCCGAGAAGCCCGACGACGAGGACGCAGCCCCACTGCGCGGCCCCCGACGGCCTGAGAAACCCGGTCAGCGGCGGGTGGAGGATGTTCCAGGTCACGGCGGCAAACAGCAGCCCGTAGAAGACGACCGTCCAGGGGGGGTAGCGCTGCATGCCGTACTCGCAGCGCACCGTGTACCACGCGAAGCTCACAGCCGAGGCCAGGGCCGAGAGCAGCCCGACCCGGTTGAGGGCCAGCAGGTCCAGGTTGTATCCCCCCACGACGAGCCAGCAGCCGAAAAGCGAGCCGGCCATCGCGGCGAAGACCGCGGGCGGCAGCGTGACGCGCAGAATGGTCAGGGTGTAGAGGGCGACGAAGAGGGGCGCCTGGTACTGGATGAGGATGGCGGCGGCCACCTGGATTCTGCTGATGGCCAGGAGGTAGGTGAACTGCACCGCCGCAAGCCCGATGCCAAGGGTGATGAAATAGGGCCAGTCCCTCCGCTCCACCGCGAGCAGCGGACGGTGTCGAACGGCCAGCCAGGCGAAGATGACGCAGGCGGCCAGCGTCGTCCGCATCTGCACCAGCTCGAAGGCGCTGATGCCGCTCAGAAACAGGTACTTGGCCGCCGTCCCCGAGGCGGCCCAGAACAGGGCCGCCAGGGCGGCAAGCAGGTAGCCGAGGCGCATGGCGCGATGCTCCGCTGCGATGGGATCGCGAAAAAGCCGGACCATCGTACATGAAAAACGAATTCTTGGATACAGCGGACCGGGCCGCCCGGACCGTATCCGCCTCCGCTGCGCCCTGCCCGGGCTTGACAGGGGCCCTCCTTTGCCATACCCTGTGGCCTCGAGACGCCGCGGGGAATCCCGGGCAACGGGCGCGACACAGGGAAGGGAACAAGCACACTGAACGCCAACAACGAATACCGATTCGGCGCGGGGAAGGAGTGGAGGGTCCTCATTGCCGACACGAGGGAGCTGCGCGAGAAGGCCTTCCGGCTCGTCTACGACGTTTACGCCGCCGAGGGCTACGACCTGCGCTACGGGCGGGAGAGCGGCCTGTGGTGCACGGTGCACCACCTGCACCCCGGGACGACGATCTTCCTGGCCGAGAAGAAGGGCAGGCTTGCGGGCTCGGTGGCGGTGATGCCCGACTCCCCGCTGGGGCTCCCCACGGACCGCATCTTCCCCGAGCCCCTGGCGGAGCTGCGCAGAGCCGGCCGGCGGCTGTGCGAAATCGCGTCGCTCGTCGTGACGGAGGAGCCCGGCGTCGGCGTCCCGCCCGAGCTGGCCATGCACCTGTACCGCCTGGCCCACCTCACCGCCGTCCGCGTGCTGGGATGCACCGACATCGTCGCCACCGTCATGGCCCGCCACCGGGACTTCTACGCCCGTTTCCTGCTGTTCGACGAGGTGTCCCCGGAGACGCGCATCAGCCCGAAAACGGGGGAGCCGGTCTTGTATGCCCGGCTCAACCTCGAGACGATGGAGGCCCGGTACAGGGAGCGCTATGCCGGGGCCAAGGGCCGGCGCAACCTCTACCGCTGGTTCTTTCAGAACGCCGACGAGCCGGCCACCGTCGAGTGGCTGCGCTCCGGCAGGCGGCCCATGACGGCGGAGGAGCTGCATTACTTCGGCGTGCAGCGGACGGACACCCTGGCCCGGGCCGGCGACGACGTCGTCGCCTTGCTCGAAGAGGAGTACCGCAAGGCGGGGGTGGATCCCGGCAGGTCCCTCATGGCGGGGCGAGGCGGCTGAGCAGCGGGCTGCATTGCCGCCCATGACCGCGAAGAGCGGAAGACCGGGGGTGAGGGCGGGCGAAAACGGGGAGCGGGGATTGATATCCCGACAGGGGTTGCGGCATCATGTGGAAGGAACTCGTCGACCGGCAGAGGGGGATCGTCAACTTCAGCGATGCGCTCATCGAGGCGATCGGCCGGACGAGGGTCCTCGTGGCGGGCGCCGGGGGCAACGGAGCCGTGCTCGATTTCCTGGTCCGCACGGGATTCCAGCGCTTCGTCATCATCGACTTCGACGTCGTGGAGGCCACCAACCTCAACCGCCTTCCCTTCACGCCGGCGGCCGTCGGGAAGACGAAGGCCGAGGCGTGGAAGGAGTATCTCCAGGCGGTCAACCCCGCCTGCGAGGTCACCATGCACTGCCGCAGGGTGACGAAGAACGACGAGGCCTGGCTGACCGGCGTCATCGCGGGGGTGGACATCGTCGCCCTCGGGATGACCGACATCGAGGCCAATTTCCTGATCCCGCGGGTCTGTCACCGGCTGCGGAAGCGCATGGTCGTGGGTCCCGGCACGTCGAACTGCTGGGCCGTGAGCACCTTCACCCACGAGGGCGACGTCTCGCTGGAGCGCGTGGGCCGCTTCGGGACCGAGGGCATCGACGCGCGGGAGATCGACTACCAGGCCGTCCTGCCTGCCTTCATGCGGATCTACATGTTCCCCGGCCGCACCGAGCGGCTCTACCCCGAAACGCTGCAGAGAGTCCAGCGCGGCGAGATCGCACCGCGCAACTGCAAGATCTTCGTCTCCCTCGTCAACGCCGCCGCCTGCTGGGAGATCGTGAAGAACACCGCCGTGCTCAACGGCCTCCCCCTCGAGAACACGAGGGTCATCGAGTTCCCCCTCGTGCAGGTCTTCGACCCCTTCCGCGGAAGCGCCTACTACTGGGACGCCGAGAAGAACCGCATCGGGATCCCGAACTGGCTCACGGGGAAAATCCGCTGGCACAAGGCGCCGTGACCGCAAACAACCTTCGCCTTTTCCCCGGTATTCTGGTATAAGGGTCCTCGAAGCAGCAAGCCGGAACGGATCGTTCGTTTCCCCAACCCATTCATTCACCCATCGGCAGCGCAACGGAAGGAAGGTGCGGGCATGGCCTTCGCCGCCATGGGGAAGATCCTGAACGTGGACCTCTCGTCGGGGGCGATCCACGAAGAGGCGATCCCCGATGCGATCTACCGGACGTACCTCTCCGGGACCGGGCTTGCCGCCCGGATCCTCTACGACCGGATCCCCGCCGGCGCCGACCCGCTCGGCCCCGACAACATCCTGGGGTTCACCGCGGGGCTGCTCACGGGCACGCCCAGCTACTTCACGGGACGCTGGAGCGTCGTGGGCAAATCCCCCCTCACGGGCACCTGGGGCGACGCCAACTGCGGCGGTAGCCTCGCGCCCGCCATCAAGCGAAACGGCTACGACGGCATCTTCTTCCGCGGCATCAGCGGGAACCCTGTCTACCTTTACGTGAAAAACGGCCGGGCCGAGCTGCGCGACGCCTCGCACCTCTGGGGGAAGGACGCCCCCGACGCCGAGGCGATGCTGACCGGCGAGCACGGCAAGGGGGCCCGCGTCGCCGTGATCGGGCCCGCGGGCGAAAGGCTCTCGCTCATCTCGGGCATCTCCAACGACCGGGGCCGCATGGCCGCACGCTCGGGGCTGGGCGCCGTCATGGGCGCCAAGCGCCTCAAGGCGGTGGTCCTCGACGGCAAGCTGCGCATCCCCGTCCACGACGCCGAGGCCATGAAGCGCCTGAGCCGGTCCTGCAACCGGTGGGTGCAGATGCAGCCGCCCTTCCTCTCCGGGAGGGCCATGGCGTACCTCGGCGCCTTCATGCGGGTTCTCCCCACACAGATGGCCCTCGACGGCATGCTCTACAAGATCTTCCTTCGCAAGTGGGGCACGACCAGCATGAACCAGATGTCCGTCGAGATCGGCGACGCCCCCGTCATGAACTGGAAGGGCTCGAGCGCCGACTGGGGCATGGGCAAGTCCGCCTCGGTCAACCCCGACAACATCAAGGCCCTGGAGAAGGCGAAGTACCACTGCTACGCCTGCCCGCTGGGCTGCGGCGGGATCTGCGTGCCGAAGCCGGGTGCGCCGGAGGTCCACAAGCCGGAGTACGAGTCGGTCCTCTCGCTGGGCGGCCAGTGCATGAATGCCGATCTCGACAGCATCTTCCACATGAACGAGCTGCTGAACCGGGCCGGCATGGACACGATCTCCGCAGGGGGCACGATCTCCTTCGCCATGGAGTGCTGGGAGCAGGGCGTCCTCACGAAAGCCGACACGGACGGCCTCGAGCTGACCTGGGGCAACGCGGCGGCCATGGTCGCGCTCGTCGAGAAGATGATCCGCCGCGAGGGCATCGGCGATGTCCTTGCCGACGGGGTCCGCAGGGCGGCCGAACGCATCGGCAAGGGGGCCGGGCAGTACGCCGTGCACGCGGGCGGCCAGGAGCTTCCCCAGCACGACGGGCGCAACGACCCCGGCTTTGCCGTCCACTACTCCGTCGAGCCCACGCCGGGCCGCCACACCCTCGGGGCCCAGATGTACTACGAGATGTTCCAGCTCTGGAAGCGGGTTCGCCATCTGCCGCGGCCGCCGCTCCTGTACTTCAAGGGCCGCAAGTACGTCGCCGACGAGGAGAAGGCCGTCACGGCCGCGGCCTGCAGCCGGTACATGGCCCTGGCCAACGCCTCCGGGCTCTGCCTGTTCGGGCTCTTCCTGGGCGCGTCGCGGATCCCCGTCTTCGAGTGGCTCAACGCCGCCACGGGCTGGAACCGCACGCCCAATGACTACCTCGCCGCGGGCGAGCGCATCCACACCCTCAGGCAGGCCTTCAACGTCAAGCACGGCATCGACCCGCGGGCCAACCGCCTCTGCGACCGCGCGGCGGGCATCCCCGCGCAGACACGGGGGGCCAACAGGGGCCGGACCGTGGCCATCGCGAAGATGATGAGCGACTACTGGCGGCAATTCGGCTGGGACCCGGAGACGGGCGTGCCGCCTCCTATGGAGAGAGAAGCGGGGAAGTCAGGAAGTTGAGAATCTAGGGAGACTGGGAAGCGAAAACGGCTGCACCCCCATAAGCTGCTCCCTCTCCCCCGGCGGGAGAGGGCAGGGGTGAGGGGGAATGCCGGCCGGGGTATGCACGATCGGTGTCCGGGGGAACCAGCATGGCTCATGCGATCACTAACATTTGCAACGGCTGCGGTGCCTGCCTGAAAATGTGCCCCACCGGCGCCATCCGGGGAGAGAAGAAGGCGCTCCACGTCATCGACCCGTCGCTGTGCATCGACTGCGGCACCTGCGGGCGCATCTGCCCCGTCGAGGCCGTCCGGGACGCCTCGGGCGCGGTCTGCGCGAAGAGGAAATACGCCGAGTGGCTCCAGCCCTCCTTCGATCTGCGGGTCTGCACGCCCTGCCGGATCTGTGTGGACACCTGCCCCGTCAACTGCCTCGACCTCGGGGAGCCCTCCGCCGGGCCCGAGCCCCGCGTCTGGCCTTTTCTCAAGGAGCCGAAGCGCTGCATCGGCTGCAGCCTCTGCGCGGCGGATTGCCCCGTCGGCGCCATCACCATGGCCCCGCGCGGACCCCGGGCCGCGGAGACGGCCCCGTGAGTCCCCCGCGGCAGGCCGCGGGAGCTCTCCTGTGCCCCGTGTGCGGCAGGCCCATCGCCGACGGCCCCAGCGCCGACCGCCATCACTGGCTGCCCCGGTCCCGGGGAGGCCGGGACTCCGAGGCCATCCACGTCGTCTGCCACCGCAAGATCCACAGCGTCTTCACACCGAAGGAACTGGCGGCGGAGTACGGCACGCCAGAGGCCGTTCGCGCCCACCCCGAGATCGCCAAGTTCATCCGGTGGGTCCGCCGCAAGCCCCCCGACTTCATCGACAGTCACGCAAGGCCGAAAAAATAGGGCAGTCGGAATCCATCCGCTGCCCCTTCCTGCCGGGGTGTGCGTTGCCGGTTTCTGCGGCGTGCCGCCGATCGTTACGGGCAGACCTGCCGGGAGAGTTTGTCGTGCAGGGTGCCGGGGACGAGATCCCTCCACGGGGACCCGCCCGCAGGGCTGCCGGCGACGCGCCTGCCCTCTGCGTCGTAGATCGTCATGGAGAGGCTCCGCGCCTTGGCCGCCCTGCAGTTGAATTCGCTCACCGTGACGACGTGGTGCAGGCTCTGTCCCCTGTACTCGCCCGTCCCGGCGAGGAACTTCTCCGCCGCCCGTCTCCCCTCCTCGCCGTAGACGGTCTTCTCGTGGACGCTCGTCGTCGCGTTCGTTCTCTTCACGCTCTGCCTGTCGTAGTAGTGGGTACCCTTGGCCGTCGTGGCGAAGTAGACCCACTCCGCCCCCGCAGCAGGGCCCGCGGGCCCGGCGAGCAGCATCAGGGCAGTCATCGCAACGGCGGTCCATGCGCGTCTATCCTTCATGAGTTCCTCCTTCCCTGGAGGCGGTGTCGTCATCCGGATTCTGTCATTCCGCACAAGCGAAACGCGATGCGGAATCCCGCATTCTCAAGGCCTTCTGGATGCCCGCTCCCCGCTTCCGCGAGGACAGGCGTCGCGGGCATGACGAAATTTCGCTCCATTCCCCGATTGCCGCACAGCCTCCTGTGTGAGGGGAATGCGCGCTGAGCGGCCTTGCGCGCCGTGCTCAACCCTGCAATCCATGCGGCTGCAAGACCTTGGGGGACGACGCCTTTTCCTGGGGGCTTGCGGTTCTTGCCTTGTCCCGCGGCTTCGACAATCGCACGGCGATCTTGACGGCAGCAGCGGGCAAGAGGACAACCGATGTCGCCACGATGGCCGCCAGGCAGATCATCCCGGTAAAGAATTTTTTCATCCTCTGTCCTCCCCTGTCCGCAAACGGGTAATCCGGCGGGCCTGCATATCAACCGTCCGGGGATCCCGGAGCCGCGAAGGAGAAACAAAACCCCGCTCTCTTTCGAGTGACGGGGTTTTCCGCGCTTCTCTCATGGCACCCTCCGGTCCTGGCGCTGACCGTTGGATCGTTAACCTTATGCCGCTGTGAGCCACTGGGTAAACCATACCCGATTGTCCGAAAAACATCAAACCCCTGTTCGAAAAAGGCCGCAACTTTCACTTTGCACTCGGCGGCGGGTTCGTATATGTTGAGTCTGCCGACCGGCATTCCTTCCGTGCCGAGCCCCCTTCGACCCACGGACCGCAAACGGTATGCCCCGCAAAAGGAGGGTCCATGACTCTTCGAAAGCTCGTCATCCCCCTGCTGTGCGTTCTGCTCGTCTTTTCCTTCATCTCTGCGGTTGCCGATGTCGCGAGGGACGGCGCCACCGACCTCGCCGTGGCCCGGGATCGAACACGCGCTGTTGACGATCGCCTCGACGCACTCCGCACCGTGGGCCGATCCGGAGACGAAAGACATGCGGATCCCATGCTTCGCATGCTCCGGGATGCGGGCGAGGACCGAAGGGTAAGGGCCGGGGCGGTCGTGGCTCTGACGGAGATGAACCGTGCGAGGCCGGACATCCTCGAAGCCTATGAAGAGGTGTTCCGGGACCGCAAGACCGATGAGAACCTCCGCTACGCCATCCTCCTTTCCCTGGGCACGCTGAAAGCGGCGGAATCGCAGATGCTCATCGCGGAGGCCCTCTCCGGCGGAGACGACAGGATCCGTTTCAAGGCCGCCCAGGCCCTGGGCATGATCGGCAGCGAGGAGGCCGTCCATCTCCTGGTTTCCCGCCTTGACGTCGAGCAGGACCGGATGGTCCGCGCTCAGATCGTCCGTGCCGTCGGCCGCAGCGCCGGCGCCTCTGCGGAGGGTGTTCTGGCACGGGTGCTCAGGACCGACCCGCAGCCGCTGGTGCGCTACAACGCAGCCCTTTCCCTGGCCGCGCTGCCGTCCCTGGGCGAGGAGGGTATGCAGGCGCTCAGGGCCGCACTCCATGATTCCTCGCCCATGGTGAGAAGGATTGCGCAGGAGGCGGCCCGATGAAAAAGACCGGCATCATCCTGATTCTCGCGTTTTTCGTCTTCGCCGCTTCCGAGGCCCCGGCCCTTCAGCGGGGCGCCATCCTCTACCACACGAGCAAGGGCGACACCATCTACGGGCGGGACGCTGCGCTCGAGCTTCCCTGCTCGGCCATCCAGATGGCCCACCGGGAGATGAAATCGGGCCACGTCGGTCTCTACATCGGCGACGAACGCATCATCCACGCCGTCACGCCGACGGTGGAAGAGACGGCCTCGGTCAATTTCATCCCGCAGCGGGACCTCGACGAGGGCTGCCGCTATCTCGGGGCGAAAGTGCCCGTCAATTTCGATGCGTGGACCGAGGAGGAGGTGGATCAGCTGATTCTCCTCGCCCGGGAGCAGGTGGGAAAGCCCTACGATATCCAGTTCCGCCATCAGAAAGGGCCGGACACGTTCACCTGCGTCGGCCTCGTGGAGTACGTCTACGAGCAGCTTGGCTATAACATCACCGCGAACGAGTACTATCCGGGCTTCGACGGGGGACGGACCTACACCCAGACCTACAACTGTGAGTCCTCGCTCTGGATGGACTGGCCGGGGGTGAACACCTTTGCCGAGCGCGCGGAGTTCTCGAGCTTCGAGCACCCGCTGGCGGATTCGCTCAATGTCGGCATGATTCACGAGGGTGGCCGATACATGTTTTTCCCGTACACCCAGTACATCCAGGAGACCACCGTTGCCGTGGCAACCGACGTCCCCGTCTCCGGCGGCGGGGTATCCGGCGATGGCGGGGGAGGCTGTTTCATCGCGACCGCCGCGTACGGCTCGCCCCTGCACCCCCATCTGGGGCTCCTGCGGGAGTTCCGCGAGCGCTACCTCAGGACCAGCTCGGCCGGCCGCCTCTTCCTTGCCTTCTACGAGAGATATTCGCCTTCCCTTGCCGCCTTCATCGACTGTCATGAGATGCTGAGGGGGTTGACCCGTATCGCCCTTCTTCCGGTCCTCGGTCTGTGCGTCGTTTTGCTGAAGACGGGGCCCATGCCCCTGTTTGCCTTTTTCGCAGCCCTGGGTACTCTGGTCGCTTGTCGGGTCAGGCGAGGAAAAGCGCCGCAGAGGGAGTAAGTCACCCCGGGGTCCAGGGCTGGAAATCGGATGGGAAAGAAGGAAAGGGGTCAGCCGTCAATCGGCCGGCCCCTTCGTTCGTGCCAGTCCATCCGCGGTCTCGGGTACGCCCCGCATCCTCAGGAGTGATACCACTGCTCGATCCCGTCGAAGATCGCGGAGATCCTCCGGGCATGCTCCATGAAGTCGTCGTAATGCTCGGGCAGCGGAGCCCGCGTATCGATGAGGATGCCGAAGTTTCCGTGCTGCAGGGCGTGCCACTTCCCTTGCTCCTTGAGATTCTTGCAGTACTCCTCGATCTCGGCGGACCGGATCAGGGCTACGAAGAACCCCTTGCGCAGAACAGTGGCCGCCAGCTCGTGCTTGCCGCAACGGTCCAGGGTCACCAGGACGGAATTCACCGTTTTCTTTACGTGCAGATCGACGTTCGTGCTCATGATCCTGACGCGGGGCGTGCCGTTCTATCGTCCGGTTGGATGATGGATTCTGCCCCGCCTGCCTTATATTCGCAATCCCGGGGGGGTCTGTCAAGGTCGGCCGCCCGGCCCCTTGCACCCGCCCGGCGCAGGGCCGGTGGGTCCGTTTCTTGCCGACGAAAAAGGGGCCGGCCGAAAATCGGCTGACCCCTTGATTGCATGGCGGGCGATCTGGGGCTCGAACCCAGGACCTTTGGTTCCGGAGACCAACGCTCGATCCGGATTTGCATTTCAAGCAGTCGTCACTGCTTCTTGTTTTTTTCTGCCTTTGCCCACAGCTTTCGCAGGTCCCTCCGTCCATGGACAATCGTGACGATGACGATCCGGGTCTTTTCCACCCGGTAGATAAGACGGTATTCCCTGACGATCAGCTCGCGAATGGCTGTCTGGCGGGTTTCGGGGACGATCCGGCCCCTTTGGTAGAACCTGTCAAGCGAGTTTCCGGCATCCAGGAGTTCGCGGATGACAGCCGCTGCGTATGAGGCAGAGTCCCGGGCGATGTAGTCGGCAATGGCTTCCAGATCGGAGACGGCATCGTGCGTCCAGACTATCGACCGAGCCATTTCTTCATCCTTTTTTCAGCAGCCTCGGTCGAGATGACCTTCCCCTCGTCGGCCTGTTTCAGCCCCCGCTCGATTTTCTGAAGAACATAGATGTGATACTGGATATCCTCCATCGAGCAGTCCTCGGGCAGGTGCCTGAGAAGCTTGTTGACCTCCTTTTTGGCGGTTTGCATGGGATTCCCCCTCGGGTGAGCGTTTAAGCACTTATATCGGCTATGCCGACCCCTGTCAATCCGGGTAGAAAAGCAAAAGGGCTTCCGTTTCTGCCAGAAGCCCTCTTCGCATTCATGGCGGGCGATCTGGGGCTCGAACCCAGGACCTTTGGTTCCGGAGACCAACGCTCTATCCTGCTGAGCTAACCGCCCGTTGTGTGCCGGCAAATGGAAACCGGGTCGGACCGGTGAAATCTCTCCCAGGCCGCACCCGGAGGACACTCTTTAGCACGTCCGGTGAAATATGTGAATACCCTGACGAAAAAATTTTTCAACCCCCTGTTTTGTCCCATTGCGGCGGTTTATCCCTGCCCGGGTCCAAAACGGGCCGTTCCGTATCGGCATACCGGAATCAACCGGCTGAAATGAAAAGAAAATTTTACGGCGATGCCCGAACGGCACGGCCGGGTTTGCTTCGTGCCCGGCGTCCGCATGCGGCGGCAAGGCTGCAACACCCTGAAAGGAATGCAGAAAATGGATGGTGCGGCGTTGTTTGGCCCGCGGCACGCGAGGTGCTCACGAGGGGTGCAAAGAAAACGCGGCACGCCGCCGCCAGGGAGCGAAACGATGAGAAAACCCCTCCGCAAGGAAGATTGCAGGCTGCAGCTGCTCCAGGTCGTCCGGGAGCTTCCCGAGATCAGGCACGAGAAGGTGGAGGAGGTGAGAGCCCGGATTGGGCAGGGCCTCTGCAGCGTCGATGCCGACGTGCTTGCCGAGCGGATGCTGGGCGAGGCCCTCGCGGACGCCCTCCAGAGGTCCCGCAAGCCCCGCCACTGAATCCTGCCCGACGGCTCACAGGGCCAGCTCGCGGACGATCTTCCGCGCCGCGCGGCTCTGGTTCATCGTGCAGATGTGCAGGCCGCAGACCTCGTTGCGGATCAGGTCCCAGGCCTGCTGCTGGGCGTACTCGATGCCGTACTTCTCCACCTCCCCGGGCTTGTCCTTGAGCCAGCAGAGCCTGTCGCCCAGCGCCGGCGGGATCTTCGCCCCGCAGAGCTCCGTGATGCGCAGGATCTGCTTGTAGTTGAGGATGGGGAAGATGCCGGGGATGATGGGCACCCGGATCTTCATCGCCATCGCCCGGTCCCGGAAGCGGTAGAAGTCGTCGTTGCGGAAGAAGAGCTGCGTGATGATGAAGTCGGCCCCGGCGTCCACCTTGCGCTTGAGGTTCTTCAGGTCGTCGTCGAAGCTCGGCGCCTCGGGGTGACCCTCGGGGTATCCCGCCACGCCGACGGAAAAGCCGTTGTGCGCCCGGATGAACTCGACGAGTTCGTTGGCGAACCCGAAGCCCCCCGCGGGACGGACGAACTTCTCCTCGCCCCGGGGCGGGTCGCCGCGCAGGGCGAGGATGTTCTCGATGCCGTTCGCCTTCATGTCCTCGAGGATGCGGGCGATGTCGTCCCGCGTCGAGGCGACGCAGGTGAGGTGGGCGAGAGCCTCGCTGCCGATCTCCTTCTTCACGCGGGCGGCGATCTCGATCGTCTTGTCCCGCGTCCCGCCGCCGGCGCCGTAGGTCACGGAGATGAAGTCGGGGTTGAGCTCCTTGAGCTCGGCGATCGTCGTGAAGAGACTCTCCAGGTTCCCCTCCCGCGCCGGCGGGAAGACCTCGAAGGAGAGCGTTCTCTTTTTCTGCTTGAACAGGTCGCGGATCAGCATCGGGTCTGCCTGTGAAAATTGCCTGTGAAAATGGCACTTCGGGCCGGATCTGTCAATAGATTTTCTGTCATGCCGGTGTTGTGCAACCGCCGGAAATCTGCTAGATTCGGCACGGTTGAGGCATGCCGGTACCGCGATGACCAGACTCTGCAGAGCGATCCTTTCCGCAACCCTGCTCCTGACAGGGCTCATGGCGGCCCCTGCCTGGGGTCTCGTCTACGTCTCCAACATCCGCCACTGGGCGGCGCCGGATTACACGCGCGTCGTCATCGACACGAGCGACGAGACGGCCTATGCCGTCGCGAAGGAGGGCCGGCGGCTGACCCTGACGGTGAAGAACGCCGACATCGCAGAGGACGTGCCCCTGCAGAGCTTCCTGAACAAGCCCGGCATCGAGAAGATCGACGTCACCGCCCTGCCCGACGAGAGCGTGCGCATCGAGATCACCCTCTCGCAGGACGTGGAGGCGAAGGTCTTCAAGCTCAAGAAGTTCCTCGACAAGCCCCACCGCATCGTCATCGACCTTCAATTCCCCGAGGTCGAGGAGAAGGAGAGCCTCAGCCGCCAGGAGGTCAAGAGGCTCCAGAAGGCGAGGATCGTGGTCATCGACGCGGGGCACGGCGGCGAAGACCCCGGCGCCATCGGCAAGATGGGCACGCGGGAGAAGGACGTCGTTCTCAAGATCGCCAGGAAACTCCGGGACAACCTCAACCGGCGCGAGGGTTACCGGGCCTTCCTGACCCGCACGGGCGACTACTACGTGCCGTTCAAGAAGCGGCTCAAGATCGCCCGGGACTACGGGGCCGACGTCTTCGTCAGCATCCACGCCGACGCGGTGCGCAACCGCACGATCCGCGGGGGGTCGGTCTACATCCTCTCCGCGGGCGGCGCGACGAACGAGGCGGCGAGGCTGCTGGCCCGCAAGGAGAACCTCGCAGACGTCATCGGCGGCTGGGCGGGCGACGATGCGATCGACGACAGCGACGTCATCACCCTCGACATGGTGATGACCAACACGATCAACCGCTCCCGCGAGCTCGCGCATCTGACCCTGCGGAGCATGTCGGACATCAACACCCTCAAGTTCAGCCAGGTCCAGGGGGCGCCCTTCCGCGTCCTGAAGCTCCCGGAGATCCCCTCGGTGCTCGTCGAGACGGCCTACATCTCGAACCCCGTCGAGGAGAAGCTGCTGCGGACGCCGGCCTTCCAGGACGAAATGGCAGCCGCCATCGCGAAGGCCATCGTGCAGTTCGTCCCCAACGGGCAGCCGCCGGCACCCGTGCAGCTCGCCCGGGACGAGGAGAGGGCGGTCCCCGCCGCCAGGAAGGAGCCGGCGGCCGATCCGCCGCGCCAGCGGGAGGGCCGTGCCGCCGGGAAGGTGGGGGAGGACGACGCGCCTGCGGTGAAGAAGGCGTCGAAAGCCACGGCCGGTGAGGAGCGGAAGGGCGCTGCCGCCGACCCGGCCCGCGCGAGAAAAAACGGGACGCTCACCTACCGCGTGAAAAAGGGCGACACGCTCGAGAAGATCGCGGCGGCGCACGGCGCGACGGCGGTCGAGATCGCCAGGCTCAACAACTTGAGGCTCAAGGACCCCCTCTGGGTGGACCGCAAGCTCAAGATCCCGGCGCCCCCGGCCAAGGAGGAGGACAAGCCGCAGCCCGAGACCGTCCAATACCGCGTGAAGAAGGGCGACACGCTCGAGGGAATCGCCCTGCAGCACCACACGACGGTGCGCGCCATACGGACCCTGAACCGCCTGAAGGCCGGCGAGCAGCCGGCGGCCGGCCGCGCGCTCCGGGTGCCCGTCGGGAAGCCCGACGAGGAGCTGGCCGCCGAGCCCGCCCCGGCGGCCAAAGGGGCGGCCGCGAGGAAGCCGCCCGCCGCCGGGCAGGCGCAGAAGACGACGACCTACAGGGTCCGCAAGGGCGACACGCTGGAGAAGATCGCGGCCCGTCACGACACGACGGCGGCCGAACTTGCCAGGCTCAACAACCTCAAGCCGAAGGACCCCCTCTACGTGGACCGCAGGCTGAAGGTTCCCGCCGTCGAGAAGGAAAAGGGCAGGGACGCCCCGGCGGAGAGAAAAACGGCGAAGGCCAAGAGGAACACGACCTACACGGTCCGCAAGGGGGACACCCTCGAGAAGATCGCCGCGAAGCACAACACCACGATTGCGGCCCTGATGAAGGCCAACAAGATCAAGCTCCACGACCCCCTGTACGTGAACCGGAAGCTGATCATTCCGCCGGAGGAGGATATTTAAACCCTTCGAAGAGCAGCAGGGCCGTCCTTCCGTTCGGCGGGGCCCTCCGGGGCCGAAGGTCCGAGCGCCCCGGATTGGGTTTGATTTTCCCCGTGCCCTCTGATAGAAGGGTCAGTGATCGAATCTCGTTCGGGTTCTTTTGCCATCCAGCCCTTTGCGGAGGAATGACGATGGAAAAAGAAAAGCAGTTGGAGAAGCTGACAGTCAAGGAACTCAGGGAGATGGCCCTGGAGATGGGAGGCATCACCGGGGTCACGGCGATGAAGAAGGAGGAGCTGATCGCCGCCATCCGGGCGGCCAAGGGCCTCCCGGTGAAGCAGACCCGGGAAAGGCCCGTGGACACGGTTTTGGAGATCAAGAGGCGGATCCGGGAATGCCGGGCGCAGCGCGAGGAACTCCGCGGGGCGGGCAGACGCGCAGACGCCTCGCGGCTCAACAGGAAGATCAGCCGCCTGAAGAAGAAGACGAGAAGGCTCGCGCGCAAGGCGGCCGGAAAGGCGGCGGAGAAGCCGGCGTAGGGGAACGGCCATGTTCGTCGGGCGGCGCATGTCGCGAAGCGTCGTGACGGTGAGTCCGGACGCAAGCGTCCTCCAGGTCCGCAACCTCCTGCGCGAGAAGAACATCAACCAGGTCCCCGTGGTCGAGGGACGGCGCGTCGTGGGGATCATCACCGACGGCGACATCCGCAAGAACTCGGCGTCCCCGGCGAGCACCCTCTCCGTGCACGAGCTCAACTACCTGCTCTCGGAGATGAGGGCGGGCGACATCATGACGCGCAACCCCGTCACGGTGGGCCCGGAGACGCCGATCGAGGAAGCCGCGCTGATCCTCAACCGGCGCCGGATCGGCTGCCTGCCCGTCGTCCGGGACGCCGAGCTCATCGGCATCATCACGACATGCGACATGCTCAATGTCCTGCTCGAGGTCATGGGCATGGGCACGGAGAGCGCGCGGATCGAGCTGACGCTGCCCAGCGACATGGGTGAGATGGGCCGCATCGCGGAGATCGTCCGGGGGCTGGGGCTCTCGATCATCTCCATGGTCTCCACCGTCAACCGTGCCGATCCGGCCACGCGCTTCGCCGTGATCCGGGTGAACGCCGTTGACGCCCGCGAACTCTGCGCGGCGCTGCGCGGTGCGGGATACAAGGTCACGACGAAGTACGAGGACCCTTGATCACCGGGCCGGGAAGGTTTCGGGGCTGAAGGCAACCTCAGGAGGCTTTCGGCCCTTTTTTTGTTACGGCGAATCCATGAAAGGTGAAATCTGATTCGTATGAGCAACGAGAATCTCGAGAGCAAGCGATGGGTCATCGCCATCGCGGGTGTCGTGATCATGACGATCCTGGGCACGGTGTACGCCTGGTCCGTCTTCGTCAAACCCATCGTGGCCGCGCAGGGATGGGACATGGCCGTCGTGTCGCGGGTCTTCATGCTGATCATCGGCACGATCGGCGTCTCCGCGGCCTTCGGCGGCATGCTCGTGGACAGGAAGGGGCCGAAATTCGTCGCCCTCCTGGGATCCCTGCTCTACGGCATCGGCGTGCTGCTGGGCGGTGTGGCGCTTCACACGGGCAATATCTGGATTCTCTTCTTCGGCTACGGCCTCGTCGCCGGCGTGGGCAACGGGCTTGCCTACGTGGTGCCCATCGCCACCCTGATCCGCTGGTTTCCCGACAGGCGCGGGTTCATCACGGGACTGGCGGTCATGGGCTTCGGCCTCGGCGCCTTCTTCATCGGCATGATCGTGCCGGGCCTGATCAATCAAATCGGCGTGGCCAACGCGTTCCTGGTCCTGGGGGTCATTTATCTGGTCTGTAATCTGCTGGCGGCCGTGACCCTGCGAAACCCGCCCGCCGGATGGCTTCCCGAAGGCTTCACGCCCCCGGCCAGCACGGTCAGCGCGGCCGATTCGTTCAGCTGGACGGAAGCCCGCAGGACACCGCAGTGGTACATGATCTGGGGCATGCTCTTCCTGAATGTCACCGCCGGCATGGGGCTTCTGTCCAAGCTTTCGCCCATGGCGCAGGAAGTCATCCGGGTCGCCCGCAGTATCGACGATCCGGCCAAGCTCGCCGTCCTGGGAGGGTACATCCTGGCCTGGGCCTCCGTGTTCAACGGTCTCGGGCGCCTGTTCTGGGCTGCCGTCTCCGACATGATCGGCCGCAAGAACGTGTTCCTGGTCATGTTTCTCTCGCAGGCGATTCTCTACGTGACGCTGCCGCAGATCGACAGCGTCCTGATGTTCACCGTCATTGCCTGCTACCTGCTTTCCTGTCTCGGCGGGGGGTTTGCCGTCATGCCCGCTTTCGCGGCGGATTCGTTCGGCCCGACCTTTATCGGCAAGGTCTACGGCTTCGTCCTGACGGCATGGGGTGCAGCCGGTGTCGTGGGGGGGTTTGTGTTCGCGCAGTTTGACAAGACGCAGTCCCTCTACACCGCGGCCGCCTGTCTGTCGCTGGGCTTCATCATCACCCTGATGTTCAGGCGGCCCAAGCACGTATCCTATTACAAGCTGGGCAGCACCCCCTGAACCGGGCGCAATACGTCGTTGCCCTTCATGGCAGGGGTCCGCGGGACGGGGCAATCGGGAAGGGCGCAGCCGGCCGGCGAGGCATGCCGGTCATCTCGTCATGTAGAGAAACAGCAGGAACAGCAGTGCGAAAAACAAAAACCCGTATGCCGAGAGTACCGGGCGGATCTTCATCTGCTATTTCTTGACGAAATACCGGTGCAGCGCGTTGATGAGGGACGATACCTCGGACGCCGCCGGGGATTTCGCACCGGCAGGGGCGGTCTCGAAGTACCGGATGAGGGCGCGCACGATGGCCTTTTCCTCGTGCGCGCGCTCCTTCTTGGGCGAAGCGGAGGGTAAATCTGGAGTCGGCATGTCATTCTCCTGACCCGATCAGATTACCCCTTTATCTCTCGGCCAAAGAGTGCACGTTTCCCGCGAAGAAGGCAATTCGACGAAAGTATGAATTTTGCCTACGAACGGAGTATGAGACGGGCCTAATCCGTTCGGGGGACGCCGGTGACGAATTGGACAAACCCGGGGCCGCCGGTGGGCGGCGAGGCAGAAAAAAGGCGGGCGCCGAGCCCGCCTTTTCTTTTTCCGCGAACGAACCAACGAACTAATGAACTAACGAACTAACGAACTAAGGAACTAAGGAACTAAGGAACTAAGGAACTTTCTTCATACCGCCTCGATCCTGCACGCGCAGACCTTCAGCTCCGGGATCTTGCAGACCGGGTCGAGGGCCGGGTTCGTGAGCCTGTTGACGGGCGACTCCCGGAAGTGGAAGTTCATGAAGATCGTCCCCTCGGGGGCCCGGTCCGTCACCGCGGCCTTCACCTCGACGGCGCCGCGCCGCGAGCTGACCTTCACCCGGCTGCCGTCGGCGATCCCGAACTTCGCCGCGTCCTTGGGGTTGATCTCCGCGAGGCTCTCGGGGAAGCGCTCGTTGGCGCCCCGCGAGCGGCGGGTCATCGTGCCCGTGTGGTAGTGGTACAGCACGCGCCCCGTCGTGAGGTACAGCGGGTAGTCCGGGTCGGGCACCTCGTCGGGCGGGACGAACTCGATGGGCGCGAAGGCCCCGAGGCCGCGCGTGAAGCGGTCGCGGTGCAGGTACTTCGTCCCCGGGTGGTCGGTGTTGGGGCAGGGCCACTGGATGCCCTGGCGGCTGATGCGCTCGTAGGTGATCCCGGCGTAGCTGGGCGTGACCCGGCGGATCTCGTCCCAGACGTCGCGGGGCTTGCCGTACCGCATGGGGTATCCCATCCGGGTCGAGAGGTCGGCGATGATCTCCCAGTCGGTGCGCGCCTCCCCGGGCGGCTCGACGGCCTTGCGGACGCGCTGCACGCGCCGCTCCGTGTTCGTGAAGGTGCCCCCCTTCTCGGCGAAGCAGGCCGAGGGCAGGACCACGTGGGCCAGCTCCGCCGTCTCCGTCAGGAAGATGTCCTGGACGACGAAGAGATCGAGCTTCCTGAGCGACTCCTCCAGGTGGTGAAGGTCCGGGTCGGAGAGCATCATGTTCTCGCCCATGCAGTACAGGGCCTTGAGCCTGCCCTCGCCGGCCGCCCGGGACATCTCGACGACGGTGAGCCCCGGCTTGGGCGAAAGCTTTGCGCCCCAGGCTTCCTCGAACCTCGCCCTCGCCTCGTCGGCGCCCACGTTCTGGTAGGCGGGGAAGACATTGGGCAGGCAGCCCATGTCGCAGGCGCCCTGGACGTTGTTCTGGCCGCGCAGGGGGTTGATGCCGCAGGACTCGTAGCCCACCTTGCCGCAGAGCATGGCGAGGTTGGCCAGCGAGCGGACGTTGTCGGTGCCTGTCTTGTGCTGGGTGATGCCCATGGCGTAGAGGATGGTCGCCTTCGGGGCCGCGGCGTACATCCGGGCGGCGTCCCTGAGCTGGCCGGCCGGGATCCCCGTGATGGACTCGACGTGCTCCGGCGTGTACTTCATCACGACCTTGCGGACCTCCTCGAAGCCCTCCGTGCGCTTCTCCACATACTCCTTGGCGTAGAGGCCCTCGGTGATGATGACGTGCATCATGCCGTTGATCCAGGCCACGTCCGTGCCCGGTTTGGGCCGCAGGAACAGGGTGGAGTACTTTGCCAGCGGGATCTCGCGGGGCTCGATGACGATGAGCCGGGCGCCGTGCCTGCGGACGGCCCGCTTGACGTACATCCCCACGATGGGGTGGTTCTCCGTCGTGTTGGACCCCGTCACGAGGATCACGTCGGCCTGCTCGATCTCCTCGATGGAATTCGTCATGGCTCCGCTGCCGAAGGAGGCGGCCAGACCGGCCACCGTGGAGCTGTGTCAGAGCCGCGCGCAGTGATCGACGTTGTTGGTGCCGACCGCCGCCCGCATGAACTTCTGGAAGATGTAGTTGTCCTCGTTGGTGACGCGGGCCGAGGCGAGCCCCCCGATGGCGTCCGGGCCGTGCTTGGCCTTGATGTCCTTCAGCCTGCCGGCGATGAAGTCGAGCGCCTCGTCCCAGGAGGCCCGCTCGAGCTTTCCGTTCCGGCGGATCAGAGGAGTCGTCAGCCGGTCGGGGCTGTGGATGAACTCGTTGGCGAAGCGGCCCTTCACGCAGAGGCTGCCCCAGTTGGGGGCGCCGTGGCCCCGGTCCGCGGTGGTCTTGACGACCTTGCCGTTGATGACGTTGAGTTCCAGCTGGCAGCCCACGCCGCAGTACGTGCAGGTGGTGCGGACCTTTTCGAGCTCCCAAGGGCGCCCCTGGAAGCGGCCCTGCCTGTTGATGATCGCCCCCGTGGGGCAGTCCTGCATGCACTCGCCGCAGAAGACGCAGGAGGACTCGATGTAGTCCGCGTCGAAGGCGGGCCCGACCTTCATGCGGCTTCCGCGCAGGGAGAAGTCGAGCACCTCGTTGACCTGGATCTCGTTGCAGGCCCGGATGCAGCGCCCGCAGAGCACGCACTTGTTGAGGTCGCGGAAGATCATCGAGTTGGAACTGTCCACGGGGTAACCGGGCGGGGTGATCTCGAAGCGGGGTTTCTCGATGCCGAACCGGTAGACGAGGTCCTGCAGCTCGCACTCGCCGTTCGCCTCGCACTGCAGGCAGTTGTGGTCGCCCGAGGCCCAGAGCATCTCCACGATCATCTTCCGGGCTTCGGTGACCCGCGGGGTGTCGGTCCGGATCACCATGCCGGGGCTGGCCGGCATGGAGCAGGAAGCCACGAGGTTTCTCGCGCCCTCCTGCTCGACGACGCAGACGCGGCAGGCGCCCACGAGGGTCGTGGCGGGGAAGTAGCAGAGCGTGGGGATGAAGATCCCGTTCTTTCTGGCTACATCGAGAATGGTCTGCCCGGCGGTTGCCCGGCACTCCTTGCCGTTGATGAACATGCTGAACTGGGTTTCCATGTTGACCTTTCCCGCCGCAGGCCGGCCCGGCCGGTCTGACCGCAGGGCCTGTGCCCGCAGGCTCTTTTTTTCGTTTATCCCATGGGGGTTATGGCCGTCACGCGCTTCAGCAGCGAGCCCCGCGCGCCGCCTCCCAGGGTGATGTCCGAGACCACGACGCGGCCCGCCATGACGGTTCTCTCGACGAGAAGCCGCGACTCCCGCAGCCCCCAGGCGCTGTGGATGGCGTATGCCCTGCCGTCGATCGTGCCCAGGTAGACCATGATGTGCCCGGGCATGTACAGCAGGGCCGGCCGGCTGCCGAGCCCGTTCAGGATCTTGATCTTCTCGGCCTCGGACAGGGCCGCGGTTTCCTTTCTGCCTGCCGGGTTGAAGGCGGCCTGGCGCCGGCTGTTGCGGGGCATGGTGAACCCGAAGGTCGAGAAGACGTCCATGACGAAGCGGGAGCAGTCGCGCCCGTCAAACAGGTCGCCCCAGCCGTAGGGGTGCCCCTCGAGCTTGAAGAGCTGCCTGTAGAGGTTGCGGGCCGTGTAGGGCAGATAACCGACGCTCACGTCCGCGTCGGGGCGCACGTAGCCTGTTGCGAACCGCACCCCGCCGTCGGGCGCACGCCAGGGCAGGGTGACGGCGTAGTGGTGCCTCGCCTTCTCCGCGAGGGGGAGCCTCGTCCCCATCGGGATCGACACAGCGTGTGTCGAGAACCCCCGGTCGGCGTAGACGGGGATCATCCCCCCCGTTGCGACGAGGGGGGCGGATCGCATGAAGGATTCGATGGACGGCCTGTCGCCCACGGCGATCGCCGCCGAGGGGACCCAGCCCATCGTGTAGGTTGTCCGGACGAAAGCCCAGGTCCCGTCGGCCGTCCGGTGCAAAATGGCGACGGGGTTTCCGCACTCCAGCACGGAGTACTGAAACCGGTCGAATTCGTTGGCAAAGGGCCGCTCGTAGAAGGCCTCATTCGTGGGGAGCCTCCGCAGGCTTGTGCGCGCGGTCACGAGCCCCCAGGCGGGCCGGATGACGGGGGGCACCGGCCCGACGGACGTCTCGATGCGGTCGTAGAAGGCCGCCGTGATGGGCCGGTTGGTGTGGTCGTAGCCCTTCGACTGCCGCGATTCGGCCAGGACGTCTGCGATCGCCTTTCGCACGATGATGCCGTCGAGCGGGTCCGGGACTGACAGGACGTCCGACAGCTCCGTTTCCGGGAAGTTGAGGGCTGCGCGGTTCATCGCCTCGATCCCCTCGGGGCTGAGGATAGGCCGGTCGGGGTCGGGGTGCCTGGCGATCCAGAAATCGGCCTTTTCCTGCCCCGGCTGCACGCCCGGCAGGGGGGCCGGGGCCGTCTCCCACACCTCGGCGGCGCACGGCGTGGTCGCGAGCGCGATGAGAATGAGAGCAAGAATGAGGTTCCGGCGTTTTTTCATGGTCCCCAGCCTGTCCGTTCACTGTTTGGCACTTCGGTCGGCGCCCGACGGTCCGACCTTCTCACCTTCTCAAATTCTTCTTCAGCGGAGCGGGTACTCCGACAGCTTCACGAACCTGAACCCCTTCTCCCTCAGCAGGGGCACGGCGTCCATCACCCCGGCCGCCGTGCCGCTCCGGGGCTGGTTCATGTGCAGGATGACGATGTCCCCGTGTCCGGCCTTCAGCAGGGCATCCCTCACTTTCTCCCGCGGCCACGTCGCCCCTGCATCGCCCAGCACGGTGTAGTTGACCACCTCGTAGCCCAGCTCGCCTGCCACCGTCACGGCCACCTCGTCACAGTACGCCGTGCCGGGCCGGTAGAATTTCGGCCTCTGTCCCGTGGCGGCCTCGATCTTGCGGCCGTTTTTCTCGATCTCGTCGACCAGCTCCGCGACGCTGCCCGTCCCCCGGATGCCGTAGGCCGACCTGCCGTTGACGGAGCAGGGCCTGTGCGCAAGGCCGTGGTTGCCGATCTCGAAAAGGGGGTCGGCGGCCAGCTTCCGGAACAGGGCGGCGTTGGCGTCGATCCAGCTTCCGCTCACGAACAGGGTGGCGGGGATCTTTTCCCTCTGCAGATACTCGATGAGGGCCGTGTCGGCGCGGCCTCCCCGCGGGCCCCCGCAGGCATCGAGGGTCAGCGCGATGACCGGCTCGGCCGTGTCGAGGCGCGTCCGGACGCCCTCAACCCGCTCGCCCCACTCCCGGGGGGCCTTGTCCCGGTAGGCGGCGACGATCTGTCTCTTCCTGATCTGCTCGGGACTCGGCGCAGCCTTCGCTGCCGGGGATTTCGGTACCGGCGGGGCCTCGAAGGCGGGGGGCGGGACGGGCGCCTCTGCCGCGGGGTGTCTCACTTTTTTCCGTATCGCAGGCGCGGCGGGCGCTGTCTGGGCGGAAGGCGTCGCATCCCGCACGATCGCCCCTCTCGAGGAGGGCTGATCCTGCTCGGAAGCCGACACGGTGATGGGAACGAAAAGGAGGAACGCAGCGATCAGGAACGCTGGCTTCATGCAGTGCTTTGCCTTTCCCGGCGGTCACGCCGTGAGAGGCGGCATTCTACCAGAAAAATGTCCCCGGCTTAAGCCCTATTTTCGGGAGCCCCGCCCCGTCGAGTCAGAAGAAAGTATGAGGCCTGCTCCCGCCCGCTCATACTTCCGTCGTAAAGAAACAGCCCTTTTTCTCACCCGAAAGTGGGCCCCCGAAATGGTACTCCCGCCGGATTGCCCTGATCTTTCCGCCCGTGGATAATCATTCCCGGCGCCGGGGCATTGCCCGGCGGGGGCGGACCGGGTCCCCGGGGGGAATCGGCCGCTTTTGAAGGCGTGGGACGGTGTTTTTTCACAGGCGGGGTTTTTCTCTTGATTTTTTTGACACGGTTTTCTTTAATCCGTACTGGATTCACCTCCTTCCACAGGGCAGGCAGCCATGCCCGCCTCAGGATGAACACCTTGACCGGGGAGGGGCGGTCGGGGCTGTTCCGTTTCTTCTCATGAGCCCCATTGCCGCGGCACCGGAGGGCCACGTCAGCCTGCGCCCGTCCGGGCTCTGCTCACCGGGAGGGTATTGTGCAATGGATACGACCACGGTTCTGCTGTTCAGTCTGACGGCACTCGTCCTGCTGTCACTCGGGTATCTTGCGTACATCACGCGCAAACCGATCAAGTAGAGGGGACGGGTGCGGGTGCCGGCCGGACGCACGGGACCCGTCGATGAAGGGATGCGGCCCGTCCGGAGGAAGAGGGCCGCGCACGGTGTTTTGCCGGTTGACCCGCTGGCCTGCAAAAATCGGCCACCCGGGGGGCTGGATTGTCCGTCATCGTCCCTGCGGCGGCGCAGCGGTTGAAGCGGAAGGGGATTCCATGGACAGCTACGAAATCCAGTTTGCCATACTGCTGGCCCTGATCGTCATCATCGCGCAGCTGTGTTACGTCATGAACAGGCTGCATCACCTGCTGAGAAATGCGCGGGCGATCAGGGGGACGGCAGCGGAGGTGCTGAAGAAGTTGGAATCGAAGGAATTCGCTCGATGGTGGTTTGAAAAATAGGATTGCGCGAAATCTCGAAATCATTTGCAGCGCCCGGCATGCTCTGCCGGGCGCTTCGTTTGACCGCTTTCTCCGGCGATGTCATTGCCGCCTTTTCCTCAGGAGACTGTGTCACAATCGGGAAATGGAACGAAATTTTGTCATGCCCGCGAAGCCTGTCCTCGCGGAAGCGGGGAGCGGGCATCCAGAGGTTCCTGAACATGCTGGATTCCGCATCGCGCTTCGCTTGTGCGGAATGACAGAATAGGCATTGCAACACAGTCTCTGCATCCTACGGGGCGACCTCTCCCCGGCGGGTGATGACAGCCTCTTCCACGGGGACGTTCTTGCCGGCACGGTGCGCCGCCTCGGTCACGATGGGCAGCAGGGAGGAGCAGCAGGGCACCTCCATCCGGAGGACCTTGACGCTCCGGATGTCGTTGGCCCGGAAGATGTCGGTGAAGCGCTGCAGGTACTCGGCCTTGTCGTCGAACTTCGGGCAGCCCAGCAGCAGCACGCGGCCCTCGAGGAAGTCGCGGTGGAATTCGGCGTAGGCCGCGGGCACGCAGTCGGCCGCCACCAGCAGGTCGCCGTCCTTCAGGAAGGGCGCCGTCGGCGGGATCAGACGGATCTGGACGGGCCAGTGGGACAGGGCCGAACCGGACGGCCCGGCGGCCCCAGCCGGCCGGGTCTTCTTCGGGCCCGGGGCGAAGGTTTGCAGGGTCGCCGACGGGCAGCCGCACGCCGCAGAGTCGATGGCAGGGGGCGCCTTCTTCATCTCTGTCTTGGCCAGGTGCGCGTGCACGGCCCTCTCGTCGAAGGCATCGGCCTCGCGCTCGACGATCCTGAGGGCCCCCGTCGGGCACTCGCCCAGGCAGGCGCCCAGGCCGTCGCAGAACATGTCCTTCACGAGCCTGGCCTTGCCGTTGACGATCTCGATGGCCCCCTCCGCGCAGGCCGGGACGCAGAGGCCGCAGCCATTGCAGAGCTCTTCGCTGATCTCGATGATGGGTCGCTTCGCTTTCATATCCTTGTTTTCCCGAACCCCCCATCCTCCCCCTTTTTCAGAGGGGGAGGGATGAGGGGGCGTTGTGCATTATCCCAGAATCGCCTTGAGGTCCGCCTCGGGGGTCGTGATCGGCTTGATGCCGAAGTTCTTCACGAGCACGTCGAGCACGCCCGGCGTGATGAAGGCCGGCAGCGACGGGCCCAGGCGGATGTCCTTGATCCCCAGGTAGAGCAGGGTCAGCAGGATGGCGGCCGCCTTCTGCTCGTACCAGGAGAGGACCATCGACAGGGGAAGCTCGTTGACGCCCACGCCGAAGGCCTTCGAGAGGGCCAGGGCGATCTGGACGGCCGAGTAGGCGTCGTTGCACTGGCCGATGTCGAGCAGCCTCGGGATGCCGCCGATGGCGCCGAGCTCCTTGTCGAAGAAGCGGAACTTCCCGCAGGCCAGGGTCAGCACGACGCAGTCCGCGGGCACCTGCTCGACGAACTGCGTGTAGTAGTTGCGGCCGGGCTTGGCGCCGTCGCAGCCGGCTACCAGGAAGAAGTGCCGGATCTTCTTTCCCTTCACGGCCTCGATGACCTGGCCGGCCACGCCCATGACGGCGTTGCGGGCGAAGCCCACCATGACGGACTTCCCGGCGCCGTCCGCCGTGAAGCCCGGGAGCTCGAGGGCCCGCCGGATGACCGGGCCGAAGTCGCGATCCGAGATGTGCGGAATGCCGGGCCATCCCACGAGGCCCGTCGTGAAGATGTTGTCCCTGTAGGCCGGCTGGGGGCGCTGGATGCAGTTGGTCGTCATCAGGATCGCGCCGGGGAACTCGGCGAACTCCTTCGCCTGGTTCTGCCAGGCCGTGCCGTAATGACCCGCCAGGTGGCCGTATTTCTTGAGCCCGGGGTAGCCGTGGCTCGGGAGCATCTCGCCGTGCGTGTAGATGTTGATCCCCGTGCCCTCGGTCTGCCGGAGCAGTGCCTCCAGGTCCTTCAGGTCGTGGCCGGAGACCAGGATGGCCTTTCCCCTCTTCGCGCCCAGGGACACGGACGTGGGCACCGGGTGGCCGTAGGCGCCCGTGTTGGCCGCATCGAGCAGCTCCATCGTGCGCAGGTTCATCTCGCCGCACTTGAGAACGAGCCCCAAGGCCGCCTCGAGGGTGATCTTGCCGTCGGCCAGCGAGGCCAGCGCCTCGTGGACGAAGGCGAAGACGGCCGGGTCCTCCTGGCCGAGGATCTGGGCGTGGTCCGCGTAGGCCGCGATGCCCTTGGTGCCGAAGAGCAGGGTGTGCTTGAGAGAGAGGATGTCGGCGCTTGCCGCCGGGTAGGATTGCAGCCCGGCGTTTTCGCCCTGGGCGACGAGTCCCTCGAGGGTGCCGGCGGGCTTGAAGGCAAGCGCATCGGCGGCAGGGTCGAGGCGTCCGCCGGCGGCCTTCACCTTGCCGATGAGGCTGTCGCGGGTTTTCACGGCCTGCCCGATGAGGCTCACGAAGCGCTCCGCGTCGAAGTTTACGTTGGTCAGGGTCGAGAAGAGCGCCTTGACCGTGAAGACGTCGGCCTCGCGATCGGCGATTCCCATTCTCCTTGCCTCGGTCGCCGCGGTCGAGAGCCCGATGAGTCCGTGGATCAGGAGGTCCTGCAGGGCGGCCACGTCGTGCGGCTTGCCGCAGACGCCCCCCTTCGTGCAGGCCTCGCCCTTCGCCGTTTGCTCGCACTGGTAACAGAACATGGTCAGCCTCCTCGTCTGGGTTGATGCTTGGGTTCGTGTGCCTGGACGTTTTATACGGGAAATCCGGCGGGAATTCCTTGACCGGGGTCAAAAAAAGGAAAAAAGTTGAAAAGGAGCGAAAAACAGTTCATTAGTTCGTTAATTCCTTCGTTCTTGAACCAGGGAACCAACGAACCAAGTGACTGAGGAACCGTATTTTCGTGAACATCCAATCCTTCCTGTCCCGCCTTCCCCTGTTCAGAGGCCTTCCCGAAGAGGACCTGAAGGCCCTTGCGGGCATCGTCCAGGAGCGGTCGTACGCCGCGGGGGAGGCGATCTTTCGGGAAGGCGACCGCGCGGCGGGGCTCAACCTCGTCTTCTCGGGCCGGGTGAAGATCTACAAACTCTCCCCGAACGGCAGGGAGCAGGTCCTGCACGTCATGGGGCCCGGCGAGCCCTTCGCCGAGGTCCCCGTCTTCCAGGGGGGCCACTACCCGGCGAGCGCCGGGGCCATCGAGGCGAGCCGCGTGCTCTTCATCCCCCGTGACGGCCTCACCGACATGATCCGGAAGAACCCGGCCCTGGCCCTGGACATGCTGGCGGTGCTTGCGCGGCGCCTGAGGGAATTCGCCGCCGCGATCGAGAACCTTTCATTGCGCGGCGTGCCGGAGCGGCTCTCGGCCTACCTGCTGCACGTCAGCGACCAGGAGAAGGGGGCGGCCGAATTCGAGCTGGGCATCAAGAAGGGGCTGCTGGCCAACCTGCTCGGGACGACGGGGGAGTCGGTCTCCCGGGTGTTCGCGAAGATGGCGCAGGCCGGGATCCTCCGCGTGCAGGGGAGGAGAATCGCCATCCTCGACCGCAGGGCGCTGGCCGACGTGGCCGCGGCGAGGCGGACACTGGACTGAGGTGGGCGCCATGGACCTCCGCTACGGACTCGACGACCGTCCTCCGCCCCTGGAGCGGGTCCTCCTGGGCCTGCAGTGGTTCGCCATCGCCGTCCCCTCCATCATCATCATCGGCAAGATCATCTGCACCGTCGGGCCCGCCGGTGCCTGCGACCCCATCGTGTACCTGCAGAAGATGTTCTTCGTCGCCGCCCTGTTCATGCTCGTCCAGATCTTCCGGGGGCACGGCCTGCCGCTCATCGTCGGCCCGTCGACGGTGATCCTCATCGGGATCCTGTCGAGCCCCGGCGCGCGGCCGCAGGCGCTCCACACGGCGATCCTCCTGGGCGGCCTGCTGCTCGCCATCCTGGCCTGGACGGGCCTCTTCGGGAAGATCCGCGAACTCTTCACCCGGCGCGTCGTGGCCGTCGTGCTGCTGCTCATTGCCTTCACCCTGACGCCGACGATCATCCGGCTGATCACCGGCGGGGGCGCCGAGCCGCGCGCGAGCATCCTGTTCGCGTTCGTCATGAGCCTTGCGATGCTGGTCCTGTACCGGCTGCTGGGCGGCGTCTGGCGCTCGACGCTGATCCTCACCGCCACGGTGGCGGGCACCGTCGCCTGGCATTTCCTCTTCCCCGCCGCGGCCGCCGGCGGGCCCGCCGCCCCCGCTGCGCTTCTCTCTTCGTTCTTCAGGGGCTTCACGACGGAGCTCGCCTTCGACCCCGGGCTGCTGGCGGCGTTCCTCGTCTGCTTTCTCGCCCTGGCCGTCAACGACATCGGCTCCATCGAGTCGATGAGCGTCTTCGTGAGCGGGGGCGACCGGGGCGGGAGGCTCCGCAGGGGCATCCTGGTGACGGGGCTGACGAACATGGCCGCGGGCTTTCTCGGCATCGTGGGCCAGGTCAACTACTCCCTGAGCCCGGGGGTCGTCGCCTCCTCGAGGTGCCTGTCGCGCCACGCGCTGGTGCCGGCGGCGCTCCTGATGCTGGCCGTCGCGTTCTCGCCTGCCGCCATTTCCGTCATGGAGGCCGTGCCGCCCGTCGTGGTGGGCAGCGCGATGCTCTACATCCTCTGCGCCCAGATGGCCGCGGGGATCATGATGCTGACGGAGGGCGAAGGGGCCGGGGGCCTCAACGGCGGCCTCGTGGTGGGAATCCCGCTGCTCGTTGCCGTCGTGGTGGCCTTCCTGCCCGCGGGCATCGTCGAGGCATGGCCGCCCGTCATCCGGCCCGTGGCGGGCAACAGCTTCGTCATGGGCGTGCTGGCGGTTCTCTTCCTGGAGCACGGCCTGTTCCGGGCTGACGGCAAGCCGGGTGCCCCGGGCGAGCGGAAGGGGGGTCGCACATGACCGCACTGCTGACGGCCGCCGCCGTGTACGGGCTCTCCGCCGGGTTCTCGCCCGGCCCGCTGCTCGCGCTGGTCATCGCGCAGTCGATCCGGTTCGGCTTCCGGGAAGGCGCCAAGGCCGCCCTGGCGCCCCTGGTGACGGATGTGCCCATCATCCTGCTGTCCGTGCTGGTCCTGCTGCCCTTTGCGGCCGACCGCGCGGTCCTCGGGTACCTCTCGCTGGCGGGTGCCCTGTTCGTCATGTACCTTGCCGGCAACTGCGCGAGGGCCAGGCCCCCGGAGGCGGGCGGGGCCGGCGAGAGCCCGAGGTCGCTGCTTCGCGGTGCGGCCGTCAACGCCCTCAACCCGCACCCCTACCTGTTCTGGCTGACGGTCGGCGGACCCACGGTCATCCGGGCCTGGGCCGAGAGCCCCGGGGCCGCCGCGGCCTTCGTGGTGGTGTTCAGCGCGTGCCTCGTCGGGTCCAAGCTGATCGTGGCCGCCCTCGCCGGGCGGTCGAGGGGCCTGCTGGCCGGCAGGGCCTACGGCATCGTGATGCGGGCCCTGGGCCTGGCGCTTCTCGTCTTCGCCCTGCTGCTGCTGCGGGACGGGCTCGCCCTGTCGGGGCTCCTCGGGCATTCCTGACTGTCACCCGGCCCCGGAGTGTGATATAGGGGAGCCTCAATTTCCAAGGAAAGCCGGTGTGCCATGAAATTCTTCCAGTCGAACCGAGAGAAGTACTATGACCTCTTCGAAGAGCTGGCCGACAAGCTCGAGGAGGGGGTGAAGCTGTTCACCGAGATCATCGGCAACTACGCGTATTCGGAGTACAAGGTGGGCAAGCTCAAGGAGATCGAGCACGAGGCCGACTACATCACCCACCAGGTCTACAAGAGGATGCACAAGGTGTTTCTCGCGCCGATGGACCGGGAGGACATCTTCCAGCTGGCCAACAAGATGGACAGCATTCTCGACGAGGTCGAATCCGCCGCCGTGCGGATGTACCTGTTCCGGATGAAGGCGCCCGCGCCAGAGCTCGTGAAGATCACGGCGATTCTCGGCGAGGCGGTCGCGAAGATCCGCAAGGTTGTCTTCTCCGTGCGGAAGAAGCAGGATGCGTCGCTGATCCTCGCGCTGTGCGTGGAGATCAACACGCTCGAGAACGAGGCCGATCAGCTCCACCGGGCGGCCATGGTGCGGCTCTTCGAGGAGGAGAAGGACGCGATCGAGCTCATCAAGGTGAAGGACATCATCGGGCGGATCGAAAACGCCGTCGACAACTGCGAAGACGTCTCCAACATCATCGAAGGCATCGTCCTCAAATACAGCTAAGATCGGGGACGTTGTTTACTAATTAGAATAACTCGTGTTGGCTTGGATTGGGACAGGAGGGGCCAGTTGCCGAGAAGGGCAAGATTAGACGCGGACGGTGCCATTCATCACGTCATCGTCCGCGGGATCGAGCAGAGGCGGATCTTCGACGACGACGGGGACCGGGGAAATTTCATCTCGCGGTTGGCGTCTGTCGCGGTGGAGACGGAGACGACAATCTATGCCTGGGCATTGCTTCCCAATCACGCTCATTTGCTTATCCGCAGCGGACCGCATGGGATATCAAAATTCATGCGGCGTCTTCTAACGGGGTATGCCGTCTATTACAACCGAAGGCACGAAAGGCACGGTTATCTGTTCCAAAACCGATACAAGTCCATTCTTTGCGAAGAAGAACCCTATTTCAAAGAGTTGATCCGATACATCCACCTCAACCCGCTCCGGGCGGGACTGGTCGACAGCCTTTCCGCTTTAGATACCTACCCCTGGTGCGGGCACGCATATGTGATCAATCGAAGCCAGTACCCCTGGCATGATGTTTCTTTCGTATTGTCTCGGTTCGGCGAGAAAAGGGGAGAGGCTCGTCGGCGATATCAGGAGTTTCTCAAGAGCGGAATTCGGGATGAGGCCGTGGGCAGAGGAAGCAGCAATTGGCGATCGGACTGGAGTTTGTTGGATTGGTTGAGGAATTCGCAGCCTGGCGGCGGACAGGAGACATCTGGTGATGGACGCATCCTTGGCGGGGAGATGTTTGCCCGAGGTATGTGGCGGGAGAAGAATCAGCCGTTACCGGATACAGCAGCGGCAACGGCAATTATAGGCAGCGCCTGTGAGAAGACCGGCGTCAATGTCGCGGAACTGTTGTCAGGCAGTCGGCGCGCTGAAGTGGCGAAACTGCGCGAGCGGTTGGCGCGCCAGCTCATCGTGTTACCCGGGATGACGCTTGCGGAAATCGGTCGTCTGCTGGGAGTTACAAAAGCAGCTGTTTATAAGATTTTGGAGAGGAAGGGCTGAGTTATTCTAATTAGTCAACAACGTCCCCAATCTTGAGATGAAGAAGGAAACAAGGCTGAATATCGTCGAGTGCGGCGGGGGGCCCTACGAGATCGGCAGGCAGTGGGGCGAAGGGTGCCGCGAGAATCTCCGCAGGTCGCTGGCCCTGCTCTACGCCGGCCTCGAGCATGGCCCCTTCCGTGTCGGCAAGGCCCAGGTCCGGGATGCGGCCGTGACGTTCATGGCCGCCGCGCGCAATTTCGATCCTTACGGCTTCGAGGTGCTGCGCGGCCAGGCCGAGGGGGCCGGGATGGACCTCGAGGAGGCCCTGGCCCTGCAGTGCACCCTCGAGATCGCCTTCAATTACGACAGGATCATGGGGCTGTGCACGTCCTTCGCCGTGGCGGGGAAGGCGACGGCGGGCGGCGGGGCGATTCTCGGGCAGAACGTCGACTGGCACCCCGACTCGACGCTCGACCTGCTGCGCATCCGTCACGACAGCGGCATCCGCGAGTTCGTGCTGTGCCTCTCCGGCAGCCCCTACTATCATCTGAACTCCGCCGGCATCGGCAACTGCTCAAACCTCACTCTCGGCCCACTGGGCGACATGAAGCACCAGGTGCCGCTCTCCTTCACCATCTCCCGGGCCATGCGCCAGCCCCGTATCGGCTTTGCCCTGGGAATCCTCCGCAGGCAGATGGCCGGCATGGGGTATTTTCACCTGGCCGAGTCCCACGGCGGCATGACGGGCATCGAGGCGGTAACGGGCGATCTCGAATTGATTCTCCCCGAGCGCGACGTTCTCGTCCACGCGAACCACTACGAGACCGAGCGGTTCAAGGCCGGTGACCGGACGGCACAACTGATTCCCGACACCGGCGCGCGGGCCCTGCGGCTGCGCGAGCGGATCGAGGGCGCCTACGGCACGATCACCCCGCAGGCCATGATGGCGATCCTTTCGGACCACGAGGGGCACCCCAACTCGATCTGCCGTCACGTGGACCCGGAAAAACCGCCGGAGCTGGCCTCCCTGTCGAGGGCCTCCTTCGTCATGGTGCCCGCCGAGGGGCGGATGTACATCGCCGCGGGGCCGCCCTGCGAGTACGAGTTCCTGGAGTACAGCCTATGAGAATCGTCGCGCAGGGCCTGGTCATCCTGTTCCTGTGTCTCGCCCACGCGCCTGCCGCTCCGGCCGCCGGCGTCCCGAAGTGCCTGGCGCGGGAGCCCTCTGACACGGTCGAGTACGCGGCGGCGAAGGCAAAGCTCAGCCAGAAGGAGCTGCTGGCGCGGCTGGTCTACGCCGAGGCCCTCTCGACGGGCTTCGGCGACGACTCCCTCGTGCACGAGGCCATCGCCTGGGGCGTCATGAACCGGGTGCGGCTGGCCGAGCGCTCGGAGAGCATGAAAAAATCCTTCGGAAGCGGCATCCGGGGCGTCGTCTTCAAAAAGGGCCAGTTCAACCCCGCCGTCTCGCCGCGGTCCGCCTTCTCGAAGGATTTCCTCTGCCCGAGGGAACCCGCACTCTGGCGTTATGCCCTGGAGGCCGCGGCCAAGGCCATGGCCGGGGAGCGAAACCCCCTGATCCAGACCCCCTGGGAGCACGAGAACGGCCTTTCGCTCGTTGTGAACTTCTACTACCCGAAGTCCGTCCAGGCCAGGGGCCCTTACCCTCCCTGGGAGGGCGGCGGGGCGCTGGAGTTCATCGGCGACGTCATGATCGGCGACAGGCTGCTGCCCGCCGAGCACATCCGCTTCTACCGCCTGGTCCGCCCGCCGGCGGACCTGAAGCCGGGAAAATGAGAGGGATCACGGGGCGCATCCCCGCCGGGCCGCCGTTTGCGGGACGGCTCCGGCGGCCCCATTCATTTGATGGTGGACATCTGCCGCAAATCGTGTGTAAAATTCGGCATGTAAAAGGCGGACAACCCCTGGCCGCCCGATCGACAGACAGCCAGCAGCGAGAGTGCCGATGTACAACGACTTCTACCAGTTCTCGAAGGAGCCCTTCAACATCACCCCGGACCCCGCTTTCCTGTACATGAGCCCCTCGCATCAGGAAGCGATGGCCATGATCGCCTACGGGATTGAAAACCGGAAGGCCTTCATTCTCGTCACGGGCGAGGTCGGCACGGGGAAGACGTCCGTCCTGCGCGCGTTCCTGCAGGATCTCAAGCCGGACAACATCCGCTACGTCTACATCATCAACCCGAACATCACGTTCCGGGAGTTTCTCGAGAAGATCTTCCGGGAGCTGGGGATGGATACGGAAGGGCTCACCACGACGCAGCTGGTGGAAAAACTCCAGCGCGTGCTGGTCGACGAGTACGTGGAGGGCCGCAATTTCGTCGTGGTCATCGACGAGGCCCAGAACATGCCCGTCGAGACGCTCGAGAACATGCGCCTGCTGTCCAACCTCGAGACGTCCACGTACAAGCTGATCCAGATCGTCTTCGCCGCCCCGCCGGAATTCGAGGCCATTCTCGATCATCCCCGGCTGCAGTCGCTCAAGCAGCGCATCGCCGTCCGGGCGAGGATCCTCCCGCTGAGCGCGAAGGAGAGCGAAGAGTACATCCGGCACAGGCTGTCGGTGGCGTCGAAGGGAGGGGATCCCGTCTTCACGGAGAGGGCCGTGAAGATGATCGCGGCACGGGCCAAAGGCATCCCGAGGGTCATCAACATCCTCTGCGACAACGCCCTGGTCACGGGATTGGGGTACCACGAGAAACCCGTGGGCGCGAAGATCGTCCGGGAAGTGATCGCCGATTACCGGTCAGACGCAAAACCGAAAGGAAAGAAGAACCGGAGCCCGGTGTGGGTCCCCGTTGCCGCGTGCCTGGCCGCTCTGCTTCTCGTCGTGCTGGCGTTCATGCTCTACAGGGTGTTCGACGTTCTGGAAGAGCACAAGGCGCAGCTGGCCAGGCTCCGGCAGCCCATCGTGAAAGGCAAGATCGATCCCGCGCTGCGCGAGAGGGCGCTCGCCGGAACGGACAGCCCTGACAGGGGCTCGGCCGGGCCGGCCCCCGCGGACGGGGAGCGCGCGCCCGATCCCTTCGGCGCGCCCGCAAAGGCCGCCGGAGGCCCGGAGGCAGCCGCCGGGCGGTTTCCGCATACCGCTGTTGTGAAGAAGGACGACACCCTCTTCGGGATGACGGTCCGGGCCTATGGTTTCAGCAACGACCGGGTGATGGAGTTCGTCAAGAAGAACAACCCCTCGATCAAGGATGTGAAGCAGATCGAGGTGGGGACCACCATTGTATTCCCGCCGCTCGATGAGTCCCTGAAGGAATCCCCGCGCAAGTGAGCACGCCGCGGCGCTTCCCTTCCGCTGAAAATCCCCCGCAGGGCACCCGGCCCTCCCCAAAACTAGTAAAAAAGTATTAGTTGCTTTCGCCGCGCAAATGTGGTACTGACGGCCGTCAGCTTCAGGCGGACAGCTCGTTTTCGTCAAGATATCCCATGGTTGCGGTAAGGCAAGCTGACATCAGAACGGCCATGGAGGGTATGCGGTCATGGGTCATCAAGGCAGGGTATTGGCGGCGGAGCGCGACAGCGTTCCGCAGGATCTGGCGGGTCATCAGGCTGCTGCAGCGGATGTGCGTGCCTGTCCGGGGAAGGGCATACTGTGGGGTGCCCTGATCTCGGCCTTGCTCTGGCTCGTACTGATCGCCGTGCTGGCCCCGCTGCTGTAAAAAAAGATAAAAAAAGAGGGACGTTGTTTACTAATTAGAATAACTTCCATCCGGTCGAAATGTGTAACGAGTTATTCTAATTAGTAAACAACGTCCCTGATGTTTAGCCGACCAGTTTCCTGTCCTTTTCCGCCTTCGGCTTCTTCGGCGAATAGTATTCCTTCATCATCTCAGGCTGATCGGCGCCGTTGAGAACGACGCCCAGGACCTTCTCCCGGGGCAGCAGGTCGAGGGCCTGCTTCACCTCCTCGATGGACGTCACCCCCGCACGGACCACCAGGATGATGTGATCCACCTGGGGGGCGAAGGCCAGCGCGTCGGCGCCCGCCAGAACAGGGGCCACGTCGAAGAGGACGTAGCGCTCGGGGTAGCGGCTCTTGAGGTCCTTCACGAGGTCCCGCATCCGGGGGGAGCTGAGCAGCTCGCTGCTGGCCATGACCGTCTTGCCGCCCGAGATGACGGTGAACTTCTCCACGCCGGGCCACACGATCAGCTCCGACAGCGGCGTCCCGTCGACCAGGTAATCCCTCAACCCCTTGTCGCTCTCGTAGCCCAGGTACTCGTGGACGCGCTGCTGGCGAAGGTCGCTGTCCACGAGCAGCACCGTCTGCTTGAACTCCTTGGAGAAGGTGAGCGCCAGGTTGATCGAGGTCAGTGTCTTCCCCTCGCCGGGAAGCGCGCTCGTGATCATGACCGTCGTCCCGCCCTCCTCGCCCGTCTTCTGCAGGATGCGGGTGCGCAGCACCTTGTAGGACTCGGCTTCGTAGGAGCCGCAGACGTAGCCCACGCACCGGTTCGCCAGCACGAGCTTCGGGTCGAGGGCCACCGCCCTGGAACTCGTGTACGAGGGCGACACCCAGCCCTCCTTTTCCGTGACTCTCTGGAACTCCGGCGGCGGGGGCGGCCGTCTCTCGTAGAGCTTCATGATGGTAGCAGCCTTCATCCGCTGCTTCTTCCTGTTTTTCCGGCCGAACAGCCGATCCAAGATCTTCATCCCGTCTCTCGATCCCCTTGTATTTTACTGGATGCCCAGAACGTAACCCCGCGCAGCGGCCGAACCAACGAACTGTCTTTCTTTCCTAAAACGTAAAACCTAAAACGGTCTTTTTTTGAACCAACGAACTAACGAACTAAGGAACTAACGAACTCTTTTTTTTCCCCTAACACCTAAAACGTAACACGTAACACGGTCTTTTTCTGAACCAACGAACTAACGAACTGTTTATTTATATCACTATCCTCCTCATGATCTTCGCCCACAGCACGTCGAGATCCATCACAAAGAAGTGGAAAGCGGCCACGGCGACGATGAGGACGACCACGGCGGCAACGGCCGCCTGCCGCCGGAACTGGACGTTCCTGGCCGAGTCCTCGGCCGTCACGATCTCGGGGATGACAGCCAGCACGGGCAGGCCCAGGGCGCCGGAGAGGGCCGCGGCGGTGCGTACGGACTGGTCGCTGAACTCCCTGAGGGCCGCCGCGCCCACGCCCGTCCCGATCCCCAGCACCAGGCCGATCAGCAGGATGGCGGGCACGTTCGGGCGCACGGGCTTCTCCGGCAGGCGCGCCGCGTCGATCAGGGTGAATCGCTCGCCCATCTGCCCCTTCTCGAGCCCCGAGGCCACCTTGGACTCCATGTACTTCTTCGTGAGGTCGTCGTACTTGGCCTGCAGGTTGTTGCGCTGGGTCAGCAGCAGCCGGTAGCTCTCCTCCACCTTGGGCGAGGTGGCGATCCTCCGCTGGTAGTCGTTGCGCTTGCCCTGCGCCGCGGCGATCTGGCGGCGGACGGAGTCGATCTCCGAGCGGGTGCTCGCGAGCTGCGCCGACAGGGTCACGTAGGCGGGGTTGTCGGGCTTGCTGTCGATGGGGCTCTGGCCCGCGGCCTTGAGCTTGCGCTCCAGCTCGGCGATCTCGGCCTTCGTCTTCTTCACGTCGGGGTATTCGTCCGTGAAGCGGCTCTGCAGATTGATGAGCTTCACCCGCAGCTCGCGGAGGCGGTCCTTGTCGGGGTTGGAGGCGTCGGGCGGGATGCTGGCCAGCTGGGTCTGCAGGTACGTCTCCTTCTCGCGCAGCTCCTTGAGCTGGTTGTTGAGGCGCTCGATGTCCTGGTCGAGCCGGTCGACGATCTGGAGGTTGTACTGGGCGAGCTCCGGCAGGGTGTTGACGTTCTGCTGCTTGAACTCGGCGATCTGCTTGTCGAGGGCGGCCAGCTGCTCCTCGACCGCCTTGCGCTCGTCCTCCATGAACTTCGTGGCCCCCTCGGTCTGCTGCTCGCGCACCTTGAGGTTCTCCTCGAGGTACAGCGACGCGAGCACGTTGGCCACCTGCTGGACCACGGCGGGGTTGCGGCCCTCGTAGGAGAGCTGGAAGGCGATCGTGGCCGCCGTGGGCCGGCCCGTGCGGCGGTCGATGACCTCGGCGCTGATCGTCTCGAACTTGATGTCCTTCTTGCGCATCTTGTCGATGATCTCCTCCATCGTCCACTTCTCCCGGAGGTCGGCGTAGAGGTTGAAGCGGTTGATGATCTCCGTGAGGCGCGTGGAGCTCATGATGCGCTGGTTGATGGTCTGCAGGCGCTGCTCGGCGTAGCTCGACACCGTGGTCATGACGTACTCGCGGGGGATCTCCTGCTCCTCGATGAGGATCGTCGAGGTGGAGCGGTACGTGGGAGGCCAGACGAAGGCGATGACGGCGGACAGCAGGAACACCCCCACCGCCGGCCAGATCAGCCAGTTCCTCCTGCGCTTCACGATGGCGATCACGTCGCCCAGGGTTTTGACATCCGAGTCCATGGTAGAAACAGTTCCTTGGTTGTTAGTTCGTCAGTTCGTTAGTTCCTGGAATCCTTCTTCTTGAGGTCCTGCTTCAAGTAAGCCATGAAGCCGTTTGTGCTCTTCCATACGTCATCGGCCTGCCGCTGCAGGTCCTTCAGTTCGGCATCGGATATGTATCCCTGGTCGTATGCCACATAGGCATGACTGACAGTCTCTGCAACGGATGCCCGCGAATAATCGAGAAACTTGATGAAATCCCTGTTGCTGCTGCGATGGAACCCCTCAGCCATGTTGGCCATGGATGAGACAGCGCTTCGGCGGATTTGACTGGCAAGGTCGAAATCTCGCTTGAAGCGGTCATTCTTCGTATATCGATAAACGATGTTGACGAGGTGCCGGGCAGCCTGCCAGCATAACATTTCCTCAAATCGCTTGATTGCCGCCATCGTGATCTTCTATCTCGAGCTAACGAACTAATGAATCGTCTTCTTGAACTTACGAACTAAGGAACTAACGAACTAACGAACTGATTAACTAATGAACCGTCTTCTTGAACTAACGAACTAAGGAACTAGGGAACTAAGGAACTAACGAACTGTCTACTCAAACACCGGATACTGCACGTAGAACCGCAGGAAGACGAGATTCCGCTCTGCATCCGTGTCCGTGTTCTTGTACCGGGTCGCCGTGTAGTCGTAGAGCAGCTCCAGGAACATGTCCTTCGTGAAGGCGTAGCGCAGCGAGGGGCTCACGCGGAAGGTCTCCTCGTCGATGGGGGCGGCCCCGAACTGGCCCCCGGAGGCGTGGTTGATGTAGTAGCCCGTCGAGAGGGCCGCCGAGAACTCGTAGGTCAGCCGGTGGCGGATGTCGGCGACGAAGGCCGTGCGCTGCACGGGGCCCTCGCGGCCGCTGGCCGTGGCCAGGTCGTGATTGGCCGACAGGGAGAGGGTCGTCTTTTCCCCCCGGTAGTTCACCGAGAGCTTGCCCACGCCGCCCCAGTCCTCCGAGGTGACATCCCTCGTCACCGGGACGAGGAAAATCGGCGGGACAAACACCAGCTCCGTCACCTTGTACTCCGACCGGGTGAAGCGCCCGCCCGCGTCGGCGACGACCGTCCAGAGTTCCTGGAACCGGTGCTCGATGCCCACGGTGCTCCACACGCCGTTGACGTCGGAGCTCGTGTACCGGTAGCCGGAGTACCCCACGTTGAACCGCCCCTTCGTCGAGAGCCCCAGGGCGTGGTAGAGGCCCAGGGACACGTTGTGCCCTTCCAGGTCGGAGATCGTGGGGTCGTCGTAGTTGTCGTTCTCGTAGAAATAGGACGCCCCGGCGGTGAGCCTTTCCGTCACGGCCCAGTTGCCCGACAGGCCTCCCGTGGCCCGGTCGCGGCGGTAGTTGCCCAGCACGATGCCCGTGGCGATGACGTCACGGTCGGGCCGGTAATCCCGCGACCAGCCGCCCTCGGCCTGGATGTTGGTCCGCGGCCCGAAGAGGTACCCCAGGCGTGCCCGGTAGTACTGGTCCTCGCGGTTGTAGTCGGACTCGTTGTGGTAGCGCGCAATGTCCACCCGCCCCGAGAGGGACAGGTCGACCTTCTCGGTGCGGTTCACGAGCTCGAGCCCGGGCGAGACCGTCGTGATCCAGCTCCGCAGCGGGTTGTTCGTCGAAAAGAGGATGTTGTCGTTGTACTCCTCCTTAAGGGCCAGCGACGGGACGACCCGGAACTCGTCAGCCGACGCCCCGGCCGGAAGGGCCATCACCAGCACCGCCGCAGCAACCGCAACACGCACCGCAGATTTCAGCATCTCCCCCTCTTCCCCCACTTGTGAACTTTCTCCCCGAACTAACGAACTGAGGAACTAACGAACGAAGGAACTGCCTCTTTGAACTAACGAACTCTCTTTCCCAACTAACGAACTAATGAACTAATGAACTTCTTCTACGGCACCACCACCACATCCCCGCGCTTGAGGATCACATTCTGCCTCAGCTTCTCCCCCTCGGTCACCTCGTCGTAGGAGAAGGGCAGGATCTGCGTGCCCCCGGCCTCCTGCCGGAAGATCTTGATCTGGTTTCGCTTCGCGAAGGCGTTGAGGCCGCCCGCGATGGAGAGGGCCTGCAGCACGGTGACGTTGGTGTTCAGCGCAAAGCGCCCGGGCTGGTTCACCCGGCCGATCACGTAGATCAGCATGCTGTTGACCTGCTTGACCTCGAGGTTGACCTCCTCCTTGGGGGCGTACTTCGCGAGCTTCGCGGCCAGCTCCTTCTTGAGGTCCGCCAGCGTCCGCCCGGCCGCCTGCACCTCGCCGATCAGCGGGAAGGAGATTTTCCCGTCGGGCAGGACGACCACCTGCTTCGTCAGGGCCTCCTCCTTCCAGACGGAGATCTCGAGGATGTCGCCCGGCCCGATCAGGTAATCGGGCCCGAAGGCCGATGCAAACTCCTGCGCCGCCGCGCGGGCGGCATTGCCCTGCGCCCAGGCCGGCGCGGCAGCGGCCAGCAGGCACACAAGGGTGAGAATGACGGTCCGTCTCATGATCGCCTCCCCGGGGGGCGTTTTTCGCCCGGCCCCCGGATCACCGTGAATTTGCTTGCTTTCAAGCCTTTTACTCATAAAGGATCGCCTCGGCGGAGTCAAGGCCGGAGGCGCCTCCCCTGCGCATTGACATCACAAGGTTTCCGTGCTACACGTATTTTACGTGAGATCGGTCACAAGGGTCATGCCATGGCAAAGCAGAATATCACCCTGAGCCTGGACAAGGACGTGATACGGAAGGCGCGCCTGCTGTCGGCCCGCAGATCAACCAGCATCAGCAGGCTGTTGAGCGAGGAGCTCGAGCGGCTTGTCCGGGATCACGAGCGGTATGAACAGGCCCAAAAAAGCGCTCTGGCTGCCTTGAGAAAAGGGTTTCACCTGGGCGGCAAGCCCCTTGCGAGGCGGGACGAACTCCATGACCGGCAGGACCTTCGTTGACACCAATGTGCTGATCTACGCGCACGACCTCGATGCCGGTCCAAAGCACGAGAGGGCTGCCGCTGTTGTTTCCGGCCTGTGGGAGAGCCGCAGCGGCATCCTCAGCGCGCAGGTCCTCCAGGAGTTCTACGTCAACGTCACTCGAAAGATTCCCAAGCCGCTTGCCCCGGCTGCGGCTCGAGGGGTCATCCGCAATTACCTGGTCTGGCATGTCGAGCCCGGCGACGCGGCCTCAGTGCTTCTTGCCGCCGAACTGGAGGAGCGGTACAAACTCTCGTTTTGGGATGCGATGATTGTGGCCTCGGCATCGCGGGCAGGCGCCGACCGCATTCTTTCCGAGGATTTCAACCACGGTCAGGTCATCGAGGGGATCCGGATCGAAAATCCCTTCCTGTGAACCACGTCCCTTTGCATCGGCCGGCCAACGAACTAAGGAACTAAGGAACTGTCTTTCCCCTAACACGTAAAACCTAACACGTAACACGTAACACGGTCTTTTTGTTGAACCAACGAACTAACGAACTAACGAACCAACGAACTGTCTCACGACCTTCCCCCTCCTGCTACCGTCTCCGCTGAATGTACTCCACGCCCTCGAGCCCCTCGAAATCGGCATCCTGCGTCCAGATCCGGGCGTTCTTCGCCCGGGCCGTCGCCAGGATGACGCTGTCGGCAAGCGGGAGTTTCCGCTCGGCCCCGATGCGCGCGGCAGCGATGGCCGTGGGCACATCGAGATCGACGACGCGCCCCTGGCTCATGAGCGCCGCGGCCTCCAGGGCGGCCGCTTCGCCCCGCTCGCCCAGGATCTTCTTGAACACTTCCAGGATGCAGATCGACGGGACGAGGAGCTTGTCGGTCTGTTCGATGGCCCCCGCGTAGAAGTCCGCGTTGGGGCCGTCGGCGAAATACTCGAGCCAGCCGCAGGAGTCCACCAGGTTCATACGCGGTCCCTGTCCCTTTCGATCTCCGTGTCGAGCCCGCGCAGGAACCCGCGCATCTTGCGCAGGGGCTTCACGGGTATCAGCTCGATGCGGTTCTCATACCGCAGAACCTGGAACCGGGTTCCCGGCTTGATGCCCAGGGACTCCCGGATCTCCTTGGGGATCACGACCTGGTACTTGGTGGATACGGTCACCGTGTCCATGATGCCTCCATCGATCGATTCATCGTATTACGAATACCAGATCGATCGCCCGCAGTCAATCCCCATACGCGTCAGCGGCCAACCCAACTCACCAACGAACTGATGAACTAACGAACTAAGGTACTAACGAACTAATGAACCAACGAACTAATGAACCAACGAACTAACGAACTAACTCACTAAGGAACTATGGAACTCTATTAGAGTCCCCCCAGCGCCTTCGCCGCGTCCTCCTTCCCCTGGAACTCCCGGCCCGAGGCCAGTGCCTTCTTCAGATACTCTTTCGCCTGCTCCTTCTTCCCCAGCTTCGCGTAGGCCATACCGAGGTGGTAGTTGACGCTCGGGTCGTCGGCCGTCTTGGCCCGCGCGCGCTCGAGGTACTCGACGGCCCGGGCCGCATCGCCCTTCCTGTAGTGGACCCAGCCCACCGTGTCGAGCACCGAGGCCTCCTCGGGCCGCTGGGCGAGGGCCTTCTGGGCAAGCCCCATGGCCTTGTCCAGGTCGCCGCCGGTCTCGGCCAGCAGGAACGCCAGGTCGTTGGCCGCCACCCACAGGTCGGGCTTGCGGGCCAGGGCCCGCTCGTAGGTCTCGGCGGCCTTCCTGAAGTCCTTTGCCTGGTTGTGGATCGCGGCGATCGACAGGTAGGCGCCCAGGTTGTCGGGGCTGGCCTTGATCAGCGCCTCGAGTTCCTGGATGGCCTTGTCCTTCTTGCCCTGCGCGAGGAAGAGCCGCGCGAGGTTGCCGTGGGGCGCCTGCCAGTCGGGCTGCAGCTCGATGGCCTTGCGGAAGGCGCTCTCGGCCCCGGCCGCATCACGCTGCGTCAGCAGGATCTCGCCCTTGAGGTTCCAGGCGAAGGCGTCCTTCGGGTTGGCCTTGATGCGCTCCTCGGCCAGCGCGGCGGCCCGGGCGGGCTTCTGGGTCTGCACGTAGGCCTGGGCCAGCATCGCCGCCACGGCGTTGGCCTGCGGGTTGAGCTTCAGGGCCTGCTCGAGCTCCGGCACGGCCCGGTCCCACTTGCCCTGGGCCGTGGCCAGCCCCGCCGTCTTCACGTAGCCGATGGGCGCGTCGGGCGCCTTGCGCTTCACCTCGGCGTACTGCGCCTCGGCACGCTTGATGTCCCGCGCCGCCATGTAGAGGTCGCCCAGCTCGACCATCACCTCGAGGTCGTTGGGGTTGGCCTGGAGGATCGAGCGCAGGGCGTTCTCGGCCTCCCTCACGTTTCTCTGCCGGGCGTGCTGCCGGGCCAGGGCGCGGTTGAGGTCCCTCGACTTGGGGTCGATCCGCTGGGCCGCCTTCAGGGTGTCCATGGCGAGGTTCATCTCGCCGTTGAGGGCGTGCGCCTCGGCCAGGCGGATGTGGGCCGCGATATTCTGCGGGTTCTCCGTCACGACGGCCCGGAAGTCGGGGATGGCGCCCGCGGCCTCGCCCCGCAGCAGCGCGACGGTGCCGCGCATGAACAGGGCATCCGTGTTCTTCGGGCTCTCCTTGAGCACCTCGTCGGCGTACTTCTTCGCCTCGGCCAGGTCCTGCCGGGCCAGCGCGATCTTGGCCAGGGCGTTCTTGGCCTGGACGGCCTCGGGGCTTGCGGCGTCCTTGGCGAGCCCCAGACACTCCTTCAGCAGGGCGGAGGCCTGGTCCACCCGCCCCGTGTTGGCGTACAGCTCGGCCAGGGCCATGCGGATCTTGACGCTCTTGTCGTTGTGCTGGAGGCCACTCTTGAGCTCCTGCTCGGCCGCGTCGGGCTTCTGGCGCTGGAGGTAGAAGCCGGCCGCCTCGATCCAGGCCTGCTCCTTCCTGGGGTCGGCCGCCGTGAGGGCCCTGAGCACCTCGGTGGCCTCGGCCTGCCTGCCGCTGCCCCAGTACAGGCCCGCCAGCGCGACGCGGAAGCGCTCGTTGCCGGGCTCGATCTCGATGGCCTTCCGGACGGCCTCGATGGCCTCGTCCATGCGCTTGTGCCGCACGTGGTGGTCGGCCAGGGCCATGTGGAGGCTCACCGACCTCGGGCTGGCCGCGATCCCGCGGCGGATGGCGGCCCCTTCGCCCGCATCGTCCCCCGCCTGCCGCGACACCATGGAGAGCATCAGGTAGACGTCGGGGTTGACGGAGCCCTGCCCGATGAGCCCCTCAAGGATGGCGCGCGCCCGCCCCCCGTCCTGCTTCGCCAGGTAGAGGGCGCTCTGCAGCAGGAGGCCCTCCTCGTTCTTCGGGTCCTCCTTCAGGATGAGGGAGGCCTCCTCCTGGGCCTTGTCCAGCATGCGGGCCCCCAGGTAGAGCCGCCCCAGCTCCAGGCGGGCCTTGAGGTGCTTCGGGTCCAGCTCGACGGCCTTCGCGTAGGCCCCGTAGGCCCCCCGGGGGTTGCCGGTGCGCATCTCCACCATGCCCAGCATGTAGTAGGCGTCGGCGTACTTCGGGTCGATCTGGATGGCGTTCTTGAACTCCAGCTTCGCCTCCGTGTACTGCCCCTTGTCGTAGAGGTCCTTGCCCTTGTTGAAGAACTTGAGCTTCTTCTCCTCCGGCCCCGAGCAGCCGGCCGCCAGCGCCAGGATGAGCAGTGCACACAGGCCGCAGAGCCAAACGCGTCGTTTCATCAACCCAAACCTCCCGTCGGTTTATTCAGTGAGACGATTGGAACAAGTCGTTGAGCACCACTGACCCCCCTCCGGAGCCAGGGTTATCGATGGAAGAAACAGCGTCGATCCGTCATTGCGAGCAGGCCCGCAGGGCCGACGCGGCAATCCCTGGAATTTATTGAGATTGCTTCGCTACGCTCGCAATGACCTTCGTGGCTGTTCATTGGGAGCGAAGCGCGGCAATCTTCGTTTCTTATGATTCGCTGAATACGTGACACCTGGAACTTAAACGGGCCACATCCAGGGCCGAACCCACGAACCAAGGAACTAAGGAACTAACGAACTAACGAACTAAGGAACTAACGAACTAACGAACTAACGAACTAAGGAACTAACGAACTAATGAACTGTCCCCCCCTCGCTTCTTTCCCCTTGACCCTGTCAAAATGCCACTATAAGATGTCGTATCATGACAGCTTATGTTGAGCGGGATATTGGGCCTGCCGTCCTGGCTGCGCTGAAACAGATGCCCGTCGTCGTGTTGAGCGGAATGCGGCAGACGGGCAAGACCACCTTTCTTCAGCGGCAACCGGGGCTCGAGGGCAGGCGATACGTCACGTTCGACGACTTCGGCCAGCTTGCCGCCGCGAAGTCGGACCCGGACGGGTTTATCGAAGGCTCAGACGCATTGACGATCGACGAGGCGCACAAGTGCCCGGAAATCATGGATGCGATCAAACGGTCCGTCGACCGGCAGCGGCAGCCCGGCCGCTTTCTGCTTTCGGGCTCGGCGAATTTCCTCGTTCTGAAGGCCCTGTCTGAAAGCCTGGCGGGCAGGGCCCTCTATTTTGTTCTCCACCCGTTCACGCGCAGGGAACTCGGCGGCGCCGTGCGTTCCGAACCCTTCATCAAACGTTTCTTTGCAGACCCCGCTGTCCCCCGCGGTCCGGTATCCGCCGCGGTCAAGCCCGAGGAAGTCTGCATCGGAGGACTGCCGGCCGTGTGCCTGCGCGAGGTGACACCGCCGTCGATGTGGTTCAGGGGATACGAGCAAACCTACCTTGAGAGGGACGTGCGCGATCTGAGCCGCATCAGCGACATGATTGCCTTTCGGAATCTCCTGCGGCTCGTGGCGCTGCGGACCGGGGGTCTGCTGAGCCCCAGCGGGCTGGGCCGAGATGCGAAGCTGAACGCCAAAACGACCGCCCGGTACCTTTCCCTTCTGGAAGCGTCCTTCGTCGTGCACCGCCTGCCCCCCTTCCTGAGAAGCAGGGCGAGCAGGCTCATCAAGTCGCCGAAACTCTACGTGAGCGATTCCGGCCTTGCCGCGTGGCTGGCCGGGGTCGATCCGGACGTGGAGCCGCAGGGCGACCCCCTGTACGGTGCTCTTTTCGAGACCTTCGCGGCGCAGAACCTCTCGGGCATCCTCGATTCCCGCTGGCAGGAGGCACGCCTGCATTTTCTTGCGGTGCAGGGACGCTACGAGGTCGATTTCGTCATCGAGGCGGGAAGGCACTGCATGGCCCTCGAGGTCAAATCCGGCGCGCGGTGGGACGAGAGAGATCTCTCGGGCCTCAAGGCGTTTCTTTCTTCGACGCCCCAGTGCCGGGCCGGCATCCTCTGCCACAATGGAAAAGACGCTGTCAGGCTCGGTGAGAGGCTCTGGGCCCTTCCCCTCGGCCTCATCCTTTCGTGACGGTCCGAACCCCAACGCCCCCCTGCGATCCAAGGAACCAACGAACAGTCTTTTCCCCTAAAACCTAACACGTAATACCTAACACGGTTTTTGAACTAACGAACCAACGAACTAACGAACTAAGGAACTAACGAACTAACGAACTCTCAAAAGATACCCCTCACCGCAACGATCCCCAGCGTGCAGATCGTCACCCCCGCCAGCACCCGCACGTCGCCGCGCAGCTCGCCCACGAGCACCTCGTAGCCGAAGAACAGAGTCAGGATCTTCGGGATCACGCCCTTGACGGCCTCCTCGGGCAGGATCTCCCGGGGCAGGGCGGTCACCGCCAGGGCCAGCACCACGACGATGAAGTCCATGGGCGTCACCCGGAAGCCGCCCCGGCGGTCCGTGTACCGCAGCGTCGCCACCGCGAAGAAGGCCAGGGCGAGGTAGGCGACGTTGTGCAGCCGCACCGTGCGGGGCGACAGCCAGCCGGCCGCCCCCAGCTCGCCCGCGTAGACCAGCAGGGGGATGAAGACGTAGAGGCAGGGCATGAAGACCCGGCCCAGCCACTCCTTCCGGAGTACCCACACCAAGGCCAGGGTTGCCGCCAGGCAGGCCGCCAGGTACGCGAGGTAGCCCGGCACGGCCGCCGGCAGGACGGCCAGGAACACGAGCAGGGCCGGCAGCCCGATGTAGACGGCCGGGAAGGCGAGCCGCACGGGCAGCCGCTTGCCCCGGAGCGCCTTGAGCTTGCCCTTGATGACCCGGTCGACGAGGTCGAAGCGCCTGAGCCTCCAGCCCGTCCGGTCGGCCGCGGTGAAGAGCCCCACGACGAGCGCCGAGAAGCCGGCGTAGCCCAGCAGCAGCAGCCACTCCGAGTGGAACCGGAAGAACCAGGCAAAGAGGATCAGGCCGAGCTGGATGACGTAGATGACGAAGACGGCCTCGGTCTGGTAGAGCCCGAGCCGCAGCAGGCGGTGGTGAAAGTGCTGCTTGTCGGCCGAGAAGGGCGAGCGGCCCTCGGAGATGCGCAGGGCCATCACGGCCAGGGTGTCCAGGATGGGGAAGCCCAGCAGGATCAGCGGCAGCAGGGGGCTCAGGGGCGAGTGGCCCTGCGTGAGCATGATCGAGAGCGTCGCCGCCGAGAAGCCCAGCAGCATGCTCCCCGTGTCGCCCATGAAGACCGTGGCGGGGTGGGTGTTGAACCGCAGAAAGCCGAAGAGCGTCCCCGCCAGGGCCAGCGCGATGACGGCCACGGCCGTGTTGCCCACCTGGTAGGCCAGGAAGCTGATGAAGAGGAAGATCAGAAGCGAGATGCCCCCGGCCAGGCCGTCGAGGCCGTCGGCCAGGTTGATCGCGTTGGTCACCCCCACCACCACGAAGACGGTCAGAATGGCCGCCAGCCACCCGGGCAGCTGCCAGCCTGCGGGCAGGAGCATGCCCAGGTCGCTGATCACCACCCCCCCGTAGAGCACGAGCACCATGGCCGCCGCCACCTGGGCCATGAACTTGGCCTGGTATCCCAGGCCCCTGAAGTCGTCGTAGAGCCCCGCAAGGAACAGGATCGCGCCGCCCGCCATGTAGGCCGTCAGCGGCTGCGACATCTGCGTCCAGAACACGATGGGCGCAATCGCCCCCAGCGCCATGGCCACGCCCCCGCAGCGGGGCACGGGGGCCGGGTGCACCTTGCGCGGATCGGGCAGGTCCACCGCGTTGACCCCCACCGCCACCCGGCAGCACAGCGGCATGAGGGCTATCGTTATAAAGACGGACAGCAATAACGTCGAAAGAAAAATCATCTATTTCCATTCAGATCACCCTCTCCCCCCGCGGGAGAGGGCAGGGGTGAGGGGGCTTTCGGAACTAACGAACTTTTTCCTTCCCTAACACCTAAAACGTAAAACGTAAAACGTAAAACCGCCCTAAGGGCTTACCTAAAACGTAAAACCTAAAACCGCCCGAAGGGCATGCCTAAAACGTAAAACGTAAAACCTAACACGGTCTTTCGAACCAACGAGCTAATGAACTGATAGCGTAAAATACGCGTTACCTGTTCTTTGAAAAAGCAGAGAGCATCTGATACGCCTTTGGAGAATTCGCCAAAACTCGAAAGGAGGTATCAAGATGCTCCCAGGAGAGTTACCCCTCCCGGATGGATTGTTGCCTGCCCCGGGGACGTTGTCAACCGGTTGTTTGTTCATTTGGCCGCCCTGTACGATCAGGCCTTTCCCCGGAGTTACGGGCAGCGGCTTCGGGACATCCAGCTGCAGTGGCTGTCGGCCCATCGGGGCCGGCTGCGCTGTCCGCGCTGCGACGGCACGGCGCTGATCCGCAAGGGTTGGCGGAGCCGGGTGCTGCGGACGTCGCGGGGGCGCCTGTCACTGGCGGTCCTGCAGATGCGCTGCAAGGCCTGCGGCCGGACGTTTCGGCCGGTCAATGCCGTGCTGGGGCTTCCCTTCGGGCGGCGCTTCCTCGACGAGCTGGTCGAGAAGGCCATCGGGCTGGGGATCCAGATGCCCTTCGGGCGGGCCTCCTGGGCCCTGCGCGCGCTGCTGGCCGATGCGCCTTCCCCGGAGGGGCTGCGGCGCCAGATCGCCGCCCGGGCCGCGACGCTCGCCCCGAGCGACGAGGTGGCCGGCAAGACCGTGCTGGTCGACGGCACCCGGGTCAAGGCGGGGAAGAACCCGCGGGGCTCGGCCGTTTATCTGGCCGTCAGCGCCATCCCGGGTCCCGCGGTGGCCGGACGCCCGACCATCGTCAAGCGGCTGGTGCACGTGCACGTGGGTGATGCCGAGGGGCTTCGCCGGCGACTGCTGGGGTTGCCCATCGAGCGGCTCGTGCATGATGGGGGCCTGAACCTCGAGGCCTGTGCCTCTGCGGTCCAGCGCTGCCGCTGGCATCTGGTGCACCAGCTCAATCACTACCTCTGGCTCGACGGCATGCAGGTCGAGCAGCGCCGGCACTACCAGAAGCGCCTCAAGCGGTTGCTGTGGCGCCGGGGGCCCCGAGCCCCCGAGGGCTTGGATGCCTTTATCAAAGAGCTGCAGCGCGACGGCTTCCGTCAGTCGGCCGAGCACCTCCAAAACGCTCAGCCGCACGCCTTCAGCTGGCAGGCCGACAAGGGCTTTGCCTTCACGACCACCGCTCCCCTGGAGCGGGAGATGAGGGAACTCAACCGCAGGGCCGATGTCGGGGCCCGCTGGAGCGACCGCGGGATCGAAAACGTCCTGACGGTGCTGTTCCACTACCGGCTCAATGAAAAACCGATAGTGCCCCTAAGGGCGTATCAGTAGGTAACGTGTTTTTGTTGCTATCAATGAACTAATTCACTAAGTAACTAAGGAACTAAGGAACTGCTTTTTCCCCTAACACGGTCTTTGAACTAACGAACTAACGAACTGTCTTTACTTGGGAAGAAACTGCTCAAGCGTTGGCACAACCTCCCGCGTGAACTCCTGCAGCCGCTTCTCCGCCTCCTCCGGCGTCTCCCCCGGCAGCACCGGCGTGATAAGCCGCACCAGGGCCCCGTCGGTCCTCTGGCGCGTCAGGGCGTCCCAGAAGTTGTAGAGCTTGACCTCGGGGAGGCTCGTGTTCACCCGCCCGCGCTGGGCAAACCAGTAGTAGACGATCTGCTTCTGGCCGGCATTCTCCATGGTGGCGGCCATGAGCCGCATCGAACGTCCGTGGCCATCCCCCACGGCAATGGTCTTCCTGCCGGCATTCTTGAATTCCCAGCCGCTGCCCGGCAGGCAGGTCTCCGGCGAGTGGATCGACTCGGCCTTCCGCTGGCTCTCGTAATAGGCCACGTAGAGATTGATGCGCTTGCCCTGGCCGTCCACGTAATCAGCCAGGAGGTAGTCGCTGAAGTAGAGCCCCTCCCGGAACTTCGCGGGGATGGTGTCGGTCTTTCCCGTCCAGCCGGCAACCTGCATGGGGAATTGCGAGAAGGGCTTTGCGATGGGGATCCTCTCGCGAAACTCGATGCCCTGCGACGCGACGAGCGTCAGGGTAAGCAGTCCCGCGACGGCCATGAACTGGGGCTGTGCAATGCGGCTTGCCGCCCGCGCCCTGGCAGGGGCATCCATGCGCACAGGCGCTTTCTCGTCTGCATCCCTCCTCGCGGGCGCGGAGCCGGGAAGCTTGTTCAGGACGTACATCTCCAGCAGCAGGCAGGCCAGGGCGAACATGTAGACAAGCCACCCCGAGAACCCGTGGAAGAACCCCTCGGCCGCCGCGGCCCCCATGGAGCGGTACAGGATGCCCGTCGCCGCGATGCGCAGGGAGTTCATGAAGATGGTGAGTGGCAGGACCGACAGCACCAGCACGACTTTCTTCCAAATTGCCGCCCGGTAGAAGTACGCCAGCAGGATCGCCATGACGATCAGGGGATAGAGATACCGCAGGCCGCTGCAGGCATCCACCACCTGCAGCTGGGTGAACCCGAGGTCGATGACGTTGCCCTCCCGGTAGGCGGACATGCCGGCCAGGTGCAGGAACGCCACGCCCAGCTGGGATGAGATCAGCCGCAGCTTGAGCGACAGGGGGAAGTTGACGATGTTGGGCGGGGGGAACATGGCCAGCAGGAAGACGACGGGGAACCAAATGATCTTCAGCTTGGCCCACCCGAGATGCGCCCACAGAAGCCCCGCAAAGATGAGCCAGGACGCCAGGTACAGGGTGTAGAACTCGCCCCCGAGCTCGCCGAGCCAGAACAGCGCAATCCCCAGGACGACCGGGGCCAGGCCCCACCACGAGGGGCGCGCAGGGGCCCCCGCAAGGGCATCCCGCTTGTCCCATACCAGGTACAGGACGATGAGGGGGATCAGGTAGCAGTAGTTGAAGTCCTCGCCGGCCCACCAGCTGAACATCACGCGGTATGCCGAGTGGAAAAGCCCGGCAAGCAGCAGCGCGTAGACCGCGATATGCAGCAGGGTCGCGGTTTTCGCCGATGACTTCAGGGCACCCGGATTGAACGCCATTTCCCCTTACCTCCGATTCGCCGTGTGCGGATCCGTGTTTTTCACTTTCGTCAACACGTCCAGGTACCTCCGGGCGAGGATATCCCGGTCGTAGTTTTCCTTCACGAAACGCCTGCCGTTTTCCCCCAGGCGGGCCGCCTCCGCCCTGTCACGGCACAGCGCGAGGACCGCCTCCGCAAGCTGCTCGTCGTTTTCCGGCTCGATGCAGATCCCGCACCCCGCCTCCTCGACGATCCCCCGCGCCTCGCCGTCGACGCCCAGGATCACGGGCCGCGCCATAGCCATGGCCTCGAAGATCTTCGAGGGGATCACCGTCTTGAAGAGGTCGTCCTTCTTCAGCAGCACGAGGCACGCGCCGCTTTCCCGCAGGATGGCGGGCATCACCTCCTTCGGTTGCTGGGGCAGCATGATCACGTTTGTCAGACCCATGTCGTCCTTCATCCTCACCAGCCGGGCCCGCTCGGCCCCGTCCCCGACCAGCAGGAACCGGATGTCCCCGTGCGCCTCGAGCCGCCTAGCCGCCCGCAGGACGGTTTCCAGGGCGTGCGCCATGCCGTGCGTGCCCACGTAGGAGGCGACAAACGCGCCGTTCAGCCCGTGCTTCGACAGGACCTCGTTTCCCGTGTCATCCCGGAACAGTTCCAGGTCCGCGCCGTTGGTGATGACCGTGATCGCCTCCGGGGCCTTCCCCATGCCCGCGATGTGCCTGCGGAAGGCGTGGGTGAGGCAGACGACGTGGTCCGCCTTTGCGTACATGAATCGCTCGAGCCTGCGCAGGGCCGAGATGATGCCCTCGTTGCGGATCGCGCCCACGGAGATGATCGAGTCGGGCCACAGGTCCCGGATTTCGAGGACCCACGGGGCCCGCTTCATCCTCGACACGAAATACCCCGCCATGCCGCAGAAGAACTGGGGCGACGTGGAGACCACGATGTCCACGTCCCGGACGGCGGGCGAAAGCGCAGCGGCCGAGAGCATGTAGGAGACATAGTTGGCCGTCCGGCGCAAGAACCCCTCGTTGGCGCTGAGGAAAGTCTTGACGCGCAACACCCGGATGCCGTCCTTCTCCTCCCATTGCCGCAGGCGGTTCTCGTAGCCCGGGTAAGGGATCCCGCGGGGATGGTTGGGCACGCAGGTCAGCACGGTCACCCGGTGGCCTGCCCGCACCCACCGCCTCGCGTTTTCGTAGGTGCGCGAGGCCGGGGCGTTGACCTCGGGGGGGAAGTAGTGCGTCAGGAAAAGGATGTGCATGTGACCGCTCACCGTGCCGTCTGGAGCCGCCAGCCGCAGCGAGACGGCAGCGGCTGACCGTGAAATCTCTGAACCAGCACCCTGCAGGGGCTCTTCATGCCGAACGCAGGGCAGTACCAGCCGTCCTCGAGCTCGATCCGGCCGTCCGAAAGGGGAGAGACGGCAAGGATTTCATGGGCATCGTCATTGACGCTCACGGATAGCCCGGAGTGAGTCACTGACAGGTCAGGGTGGATGTGCAGGCGGGCCTCGATATCGTGCCGCCCCGACCCCGAGATCTCGTCTTCAACGAGGCAGGCATCGGCCGTCCACCGGATGCGTCTTGTGTGAATCGGCGTGCCCGCCAGGTATGCGTACCCGTCGTGGGCGCCCTCGAACAGCAGCGCCCCGTCGTCCATGCGCTCCAGCCGTGCGCGGACGGGCCTGGCCCGCCTGCCGCAGCGGTGCGCGCCCCAGACCTCCGACTGGTTTCTGCCGTCCACCGTGACGGTGTTGTGCCCCGCGTTGCCCCGGTTGTACGCCCGCATCGGGCCGGGCTCGTAGCCGAAGCACCCCGAGTCCACGATCACGCGCCTGCCCCGCAGGGACATCTCGAAGCTCAGCGTGTCGCAGTGGGCATGGCCCGGCTGGTAGTCCGGCCCCACCGGGCCGCAGTCGACGATCAGGCGCGCTCCGGCCGAGGGGGCCATCACGTAGTAGCCGGATTCCGGAAAGGCACATGCCGGCGCGGAGAAGGCCTCCTGCTGCCCGCCCATCAGCCGCGCCTGGTAGGCGAAGAGGTCCTCGGGCGGCAGCTCGATCCCGAAAGCGGCGTCGTTGAACAGTGCGATCTGCCCGTCGGGGTGGCACATCCCCCGGAGAAAAGCGGCCATCTTCGGGACGGCATCCCGCAGCAGCACGGCAAGGCCCTGCAGATCCCTGCCGTCTCTGTGCGCGCACAGGTTGTAGCAATCGAGGCAGTCCTCCAGGATCATGGAGTGGTACATGGGGCTTCGCTCGAAGTGCCCCCCGTCGGGCAGCACCTGCTCCGAGATCTCGCGGGCAAGCAGGCGTATACCCATATCCCGCCATCGCGCCGCGTCGGGGCCGTCGAAGAATAGGCCGGCGATGAGCAGGGCCTTTGCGTTCTTGAAGAGGTGGTTGGCCAGCAGGTGGTACTCGAGGGAGTTCTCCAGCCAGAGCGCCTGGCCGTGCAGGGATGCGACGATATCCTGTACCGAGGCACCCCCCGCGCCGGAGGTGCAGAGATACTTGATCCAGTTGACCAGCCGCAGCGAGATCGGGAACGGGTCCCATGCGTCCGCCGTCCCCGGGGGGTTGTCCTGCACCCAGCGGCGCAGAAGCGGCAGGGCCGTCTCCGCGGGCAGGCCGCCCGGCGGCAGGAGATAGTTGAAGTAGTGCAGGTTGTAGCGCCACAGGCGGGACCTGCGGGCGTCATGCCACTCGGGGACCGGCCCGTAGACGGCCGTCTCGTTCAGGAAGCGGAAGCGGCCGGCCCCTACGGATGCGGCATCGAACCACGGGTAGGAGGGGAAGGGCACGGCAGGGGCAAACCCGGTTGCGGTCTGCACGGCATGGGTCGGCGTCCGGGCAACGGCGGAACGCTTCAGCCTGCCCCTTGCCGCATACAGAAGCCGGTAATAGACCTGCTCCGGCCGCAGCGTGCGGAGGGTCCTGGAAAAGAGCCCTATGCTCATAGATTCATTCGAAGGCAGACAACCGCCGGATGCAGGGATCAGTTTAATCCGAGAAGCGCTTTACGAAGAGCCTGAACCTCATGAAAAGAAGCGTTTTCGCTATTGCCCAACGCCCTGATCTTTTCCCTTATGAATGCGTTTCGGCTGCTGTCCCAGGGGAGGTCCCCCTTGATAGCTGATTCAAAAAGGGTATAGTCCTCGACGCCTTCACGGAATGCTTCCCAGCGGCGGCTGCTCACAGGCGAAGCGGCTCCGTTTACGCCTTCGTAAACGACGGCCCAATCGGGCCTACGGCCGTCCAGATCGTCCCATGCGCTCGTGCCAGAGGTGTCACTGTATGACCAGAAGCCGATGCCGCTAGCGCCGGCGCTCCACGCGCGCCAGGCCAGAAGACGATAGTAGTACCACGGCGATGCGGATTTCGCTGGCATCGGGGTATTCGAGTATACCCACCATGACTTCTCCAGCGTCGTGAAGAAAGGCGCTCCGCTCCCCTGGGCAAAACGAAGATCCGGTTGCCAGAAATCTACCAGGCCCTTCAGTGGGACCAGATCCTTCGCGTAACTGGGAATGGTTGTCGAGGTAATGGGGTTGGCATAGATCTGGATCTGCGGGTCAGCTTCTTTGATCCAGGATGCCAATTTCTGCAGTAGACGCAAGTCCTCGCCGCGCGGTTCGTCTATCGGGTAGAGTGCCCACTCAGATACAGGAATGCCCTGTCCTTCGAGCGATGCCCTGATCTTGACCAGCCAGCGCTTCAGCGTTTCCCTGTGTTTCGTCTCATTGGCCCCGTATGAGGGGCTAAGCCAGGAGGGGGCCTTTTCGCGCTCCCACCCCAGATATAAGAGGATCAAGCCCTTACCGCGATAGAGTTTCGCGTCTTCAACGAAGCGTACGGCTTTCTTAACGTCCCAGCCGCTGGCTGCGTGCGGCATGGGTATTACCGACGGGTGCAGGACAAACACGTTGATCCCGTGACGTGTGAGATCCTCGATCGCGGCCTTGCGATCCCTCCATATGGGAAGATCCGAAGTGTATGCCCAGTTTATAGAAGCCGGTCTGTGCTGATCTTTCAGCACAACCGGAGCGACCGAGATTGTAATCGGTAACGAGTGGGTCCACAATGATGCGGCGTCCGCAAAGGTCACTACCACCCTGTGCCTTCCGGCCGGTATCAGGCGAAGATCCGCTTGAAGCCAGAAGTAGGAGGCTTGCAGGCCCGGCAAAAGAATCTGCTTCTTGACCGGAATCAACGGATCGTAGACCAGCCGGCCATCGGCACTGAGAATCGGCATCACCTGACTCAACGACAAGGCCTGCAGAACGCGGGGATCGCCGCTGAACGTGATTTGGATCTTCTTTTCCGTCTTTCCGGGGTTCAGAAGACCGATGCAGCCGGCCTCCGATTCGCTTTGCGAACCCACAAGCTCAAGCCCCTGATTGCCCTCATTTACTTGTTCCTTCGTTGGGTAGATAGGCAAAGGTGAATAGGGGTTCTCGACAACCCATGGCGGGACGTGTACAGACCCGAATGTTTCTGCCCAGGCTGCGGTGTCTTCTTGAGGTGGCCTTATACGATCCAAGAGATGCTGACGATGTCTCTTCAAGCTGTCTCGCTCACAAGCCAAACGGTCGCCGATGGGAACGAGCTCAGCATGATCCAAGGAAACTTCGGCATTCCAGCGTATTTCATCAAGAAACAGATAACTGCCCCTGGGTCGGACGATTGCCAGCAATTTGTTTCCTTTTGAAGTTACCTTGACGGGCAGCCAGTGAGACGACCGATCCGCATATTGCTGAGAATCAAATGCCGCACCGCCTGCGTAATGGTATCGCTCGTTGACTCCCTCTCCATAATAGAGGTCTATCCGTGCGGGCAAATCGACGCCGGCATGAGAGCCTTTGGCCGAATGGAAGCTGAGCGTACCAGTGAAGGCCCCTGCGTCTGGACCTCCCGGCAATTCCATTTCTATCCTGATTGGGCCCTGCTCAAACCATCCCACGCATTTGCGATGCACCCACATAGGGAAGCGCATGGTCAGGCCGTCAGTTAAATCCCGCATGTCATCGGGATCAGTGCAAAGGGGATAATTCGGCTTCGGGTATAACTCACGGACAAAGAGGTTGTCTAGACCGCCGGTGGCGTAGGACGGGCCGACCCCGATGAGGCAGGCGACACACAAAGTGATAAACAGACGCGGTTTGTTCATGGCTTCATGTATGGCCGCCGTGCGGTCCGCAGCTCGTGACTTCCTGGGATCGCATCCTCACTTACCTCATCTCTGTTAGTTGGCGATAATATTTTTCTGCTGCTGACTTGCTCAAATGCTCTCTGAAATACTGGTGGCAATTCCGGGCCATCTCTTCCAGCAAGGCCCGATCGTCATCAATCTTTTCGATCGCCTGCACAATGGACAAAACATCACGCGCTTCAACCTTCAGTCCGGTTTTCCCATCCTGCACGATGTACTCTAAGGCTCCTTCATTTGTGCAGATAATTGGTGCTCCGGCGCGCATAGCCTCGATGACGGTATAAGAAAATCCTTCGCTGTATGACGGGAGCAGAACGGCGTCTGCTCTGCGGTATTCATCATCGAGAGCCCTGCCTGATAAGTAACCTTTGAAATTTACCATTCCTGCTGGAAGCGTTTTGCTGATTTCCCTGAGTTCGCGCAGCGCGGGCCCATCACCTGCAAAAGCGAGCGTTATGTCGTTTCTTCTACCGGCAAGGACGCGCATGGCCTCGATCAGGTCGAAGACCCCCTTTTCCCTCACGATTCGCCCGACGAAAAGAAGGCGCAAAGGTCCGTCCTTACGCGGTTGATCACGCTGGAGTACATCGTCTGACAGAGAATAATTGGCAAAAAGACCATGTTCATGCTGGGGGAAAAGGCAGGCAAAGCCCGCTGCCTGTATCGGGCTAAGCATATGGAATTTTCTAACTTTTGCCATGAGCGGGCGTATTGCGAAGGCAACAAAAGGGAGTAAATGCCAGATTGGCCCCGAAAACCTGCCTCCATGAAAAAAGACGTGAATGATGGGCTTCGTTCCGCGCGGCAGGACGGCCAGAATCATCAACATCTTGACGAACGACGCGGGATAGATTGAGGCGTTGATCAGCACATGAGAGAAATCACCGTGGAGAATGACCTTTCGTAGATCTGCAATATGTCTTGTTATATGGAAAATACCGGCTCGGACATTAGAATGCATTGAGCCGGGGTCAAGTACTACGGCATCCTGAAAACAGGTTAGCGCTTTAAGCGTCTTCATGTGCGTGGCCACACCCCCGAGATAGTCACCTTCGACCGATGGGCCGATAATGCATACCTTGCAGTGTTCACACATAATCCTGCATCACAATGCCCGTTTTGATAATACGTGCGGGTATCCCAGCAACCAGAACACCGTCCGGCACATGATCTACGAGTAAAGTGTTGGAGTGAGCAAATTAAAAACTTTCAGCATAATTGAGATACCGGTTATACAAATCCACATAAGATTCTGCTGTGCGCTCGATTGAGTAATGCATCTGGAACTTTTCACGAGCTGCTTTTGCCATTTGTGCGCCAAGGGACTTATCGTTCAGCAACCTGAATATCGCATCCGCCAGACGCTTGGCGTCTGCTGCCGGCACCAGAAGACCGCTGACACCCTGCTCAATAGCGTCGGGTATCCCGCCTACGGCTGTGCATACAACCGGTGTCCCGTAGCCCATGGCTTCCAGGAGTGTCAGCGGAAGCCCTTCCCAATCGGAGGATAAAACAAAAACATCGGCTGCGATCAGCAGTTCTGGTATGTCCTTCCGCACGCCCAATAAATGCACGCGCTTCCGCTGTTGCTCAGGGAGAGCACGAAGTCTATTTTCAAGCATCAGTCGATAACTGCCGGATGTTGAATCTTCGCCCACAACGAGGAGAATCGTCTCTGTTTCGCTCTGCGCTGTCAATTTTTCAAAGGCATCAATTAAGAGAATCTGATTCTTTTGCGGACACAGGCGCCCGATCGTGATGATAATATTGGCATCAAGTGGCAAAGCACTCTTTTTTCGTAGGTCATTCTTTTGTTCTTTTCTGATGGTCGGATCCACGCGGATCCCGTTATTTACTACCGGCGCGTCGATACCGTAAAAATCTCGTATACTGTTTTGAATTTCCGGAGACAGTGCGACAGGAAGCCAACCAAGGCGATTGAAGGCAAAGCGGTGCAATCGCAGGACTGTTCTCGAGGCTTCGCGTTCAGCGATATTATGAATTGTGTGAATCTTAACGGCTTTCTTGATCAATAGAGCGGCACCCATGGAATATCGCAGCCCTGCCAGGTGCGTATGAATGACATTCGGATCAATTTTTAGTAGCACGTCACGCATCCGAAAGAGAAGGCGGGGGTCTGGCCCTTTTTGCTTCCCGAGTGTATGAATCGCGGCGCCAGATTCAACTGCTTCAGTATATACGACTGAAGGAAATGGATCGTAAAGACTGATCAGATGGACGGAAAATGACGGATGGCGCCTCTTGATCTCGGCGCAGATGCGAACGGCAAGAAGCTCACCACCACCTACATTGAAGCTTGGAATTATGTGTACTATAATCACTATTTTACGTAAATGAAAACGTCAGTCTTTACATTTAAAACAACTATGCTGCCTTCATCGCGGCTGTTTGATCGCTTCAGGTCCGATTCTCCCAAGTGTGCCTGGATCTGAATATCCGTGATCCTCTGATATTCCGTTGTATGCGGCGAAGTCGTTCACCTAAATTGTCTTCATATTTGCGGTTACGGCATCGTCAATCGTAGGCTCCGTTTGCACGTTCAGGGAACGCTTATGTTTACTGATCATGCCCATAGCGTAACCGATACCGACAGTGAACCAGAGGACGGAATTCTTGCCTTGTGAAAGAAAAAGTCCAGCAAACAGCATTCCGCCGAGTGCAAGTGCCAGGCTGAAGCCCAAACCAATTCGCGCTCGGTCCTTTCCGTCGCCTCTATCAAAATGTAGTAGATGCTTAATGCTGAAATAAAAAATAGCAAGCAGCAAAATACCCGCAATTATTCCGTTTTCAACAAAAAACTCCAAATACATGTTGTGCGCAACGGCAAAAGTCTTTCCTTCTGCTAGTTGAGATGCCTGCACTTGATGATCTTTTAGAACATTTTGAAAGAAAGCTTGGCTGAAGTTCCCTGGGCCCACACCAAGCAATGGACTGCTAAAAAAAATCTCTAACCCAACGACCTGCAGCTTGACGCGATTGCTTATTGACTGACTGTAATTTATTTCCTTACCTGTCGCGATTGTCTTCGTACGTTCCCAGTAGCTTTGTGGCGCAAACGCAATCATCAGGGCGATGCCGAATAACCCTATAAAGAAAAGGCGGATGGAAGGACGTCGGAGGAACAGTACAGTCAGCACGAAAAGAAGAGCAAGGAATCCGCCGCGTGAACCTGTAAGAACAATGCCGGCAAGGATCGCGCAAAATACTGCAATAAATACGCTCTTGCAAGTCATACTACGGCAATTGCTAATCCAGTAGAAAATGAGTGGTACACCGGCGACAAGAAGCATGGCTGTGTCGTTAGGGTCTCCTCGGAGGGATGCCGCCCTCTGGACGTAAATGGTCTTGATAGCAAATGTGCCAGTTAGATACTGATAGATTGCGTGCCAGGCCCCGACAAACAATCCTGCTAGGCAGTACAGGGTCATTACCTTTACGTCGTCTGCAGACGTTAGTGTACCAGCCAGCAAAATGAGCAAAATAAGGCCTTTAGAAAAAAGAAGGATGGTGACAAATGAATTCTGTTGGTTAATACCAAACAGACCGGCGACAGCCATTACGATGACAAGCGAAATTACAAGAACGAGAAGTTTTAGAGATATTCCTGCCCATTTGTGACGAATCAGTATTGCTGAAAATACAGCAAGCCCTCCAATTAAAGGAAGATGTTCAGAGCCCTCCCCGATAACCTTATAAAAAATGCCATGAGTGATCATCAAGAAAAACAACAACCCGAGACCATGTAGAACGGAAAACATGGCAAGGCATCCAAAAGATGCAAAAGTGAATAATGATATCATCATGCTGATATCAAATTACCTCTCTTACTGAAGGGATTAGTTTTATTCGCTTTCTGACGCTACATACGGTTTAGTGTGGATTAAAAAAAGGCCGTTAATCATGCCGCGTAGTGGCTGAAGACTCGTTGCTCGGCATGCGGCAAGCATAGAAAGAAGAATACTTCCAGCCAAGTAGCGATAGAAAGATAGGTGTGATATGACTTTTTTTGAAAAGTATTGATTATGATGGGGGTAGATGTACTTCCGCCAAAATAAGTAGTGGTTATAGATGAGTGCCCTATATGACATTTCGAGACGTGAAGAATCGAGTCGTGTTGTGCCGCCGAGATGCTCTAAACGGATGCCCCCGATTATCAAGCACAAGCCACCCTTCTGATGAATGTCAAAAATAAAAGCACCATCCTCGCGTAAGGCATAAACAGAAACGTCTTGAAATGCAACATCGCCGAGACATCGCCGGTTCAGACAAAAAAGCCTATCAACCAAGATTATCGCCCCTGCGCCACCCTCCGTTACCCACGGCTCGAAAGGCTTATTCAAGGGGTAGTAATAGCCACCACCAGATGTGTAACGTATACCTCCTTTAGATCTGGGTATTGCGATTCCCCAAAAAGCCATAAAGAAGCGTAAAAATACTCCTTTGGGCCAGCTGCCCGACCAGTAGGGTATAACGCACGCAGCGTTTCGCTCTTTCATCGCAGAAAGTAGCAATTCAGCTGTCTCGGGTGCAATTACCACATCATCATCGAGGAGCAACACATATCTGTGCTTTGCTGCACGGATACCACCAGCACGTTGCGTGACCATCCCTCTTTTGTCCTGTTCGAAGCGAACGCAGCTTATGCCTGTATCCCATGGTTGAACGTCATTCGGGATGACAAGGATAATTTCCGCAGGCCTGACGGTCTGCTTCTCCAATGCCTCGAGGCATCGTTTTAAATACTTGTTATCGCGGACCGTCCGTATTGCAACTGAGAAAAGCGGTTCCACTGTTCTCGGCTCACTCTTTGAGAGATGAATTCGATACGGCCCGGTTTACTAGCATAGCCTTGAAAAACTCACCGATGATCAGTGCGAGCATGTATGCGACCGTAACAGCAAGGAGTGAAACATATTTCATGAGAAATACGCTGCATATGCAAACGCTGATCAACGTGACAACATTAACATATGCTCCCAGTTGAGGTCGCTGGATGGTATGCATAACCAGAGAGTAGTAGCTGATGAAGGCCGTTCCGGCTGTTGCCACGCTTGTGACCCAAAATATCGATAGGGATTTGATATACCTATCATCCAAGAAAAGCATCATGGCTAGGGAAAGGGAGGCGATAATAATAACGCAACCCATTATGTAAAAAGGTGCAAGCCGAGACAGTCTTTTCTTGTATTCATCGATTCGCTCAGTGGGCAAGCTGGAAATCTTGCTAAAAAGAACCTGCGTGATAGCGTCATTTATCATGCCAAAAACAGCCGTAAATACGAGACCGGCACTCAACAATGCCACCTGTTTGACACCGCCAATAATAGATACAATATAAACCATGCTTTGCTGGATTAGTACAAAGGAGATGCCTGTCAATGCGACTGACCAAGAATATTGAATGCTCTCTGCACCTGCATCTAGCAATTCTTCCAGTCGAACGGGATAAATGCTGAATGAATTGTTGAAGGTCATCAACCCCCATAATAAAATTATGGATAATGGAAAAACGTAAATCGCGAGAAGAAACCAAACCTCTGAAGCAAAGTACGAGAACGATATCATCATGCACAAAAAAGACACTCTCAAGACTGCGTATACTAGCGTGTGAAGTGCAATTAAACGAAACTCTTCCATTGCTTGAAAGTAGGCTCGTGTAAAACTCCATATTCCCAATATTCCACCACAAAAGAAAGCGACCGTTACAAGACACCATCTGCTATCATCATGCATGATTAAAGAAGCAAATAGACGTCCCGTCAAAAGACCAATTATAACGAGAATTAGAAGCATGAAGATCTTGAAATAGAAATTCGCGAGTAAAATTGCCCTACTTCTAGGATGGTTTTTGACATGTTTCTTATAAAGACGTATCATAGAATAATTCATTCCGAATTCAGAAAGTGTTAGAGTCAGCAGAGCAATATTAACAGCTACTGAATAGAGACCAAAGAATTCATGATTGAAATTCCTTGCAATCACAATATTAGCTGCAAAGACAGTAATGTTGTTGATGATATTAGAAGTCAAAATACAAAATACATCATTGAAGAATTTCTGTGGTATGCCACATAAATCACTAATTTTGTTAAATAGCGACGTATACAAAATTATCACTATTGCCAATCAGCCTAAAGAATTTCTAAGATATTTGTCAGACGACGAACAAAGGTATGTGAGCGGCTTGACTCATGTCCTTGGCAGGCCAGAGCCTGGCGTTTTTCATTATTGACTAATAAGTCCGATAACACGTCTAAAAAGTTGTTATCGAAACATTCTGCGTAATCCATCCAGGGAACTAACCACTTATGCAAATATGGCTTTGCTTCAGCTAATTGGCATGTTGCAGTTGCGGGAATAGCAAAGAACATAGGATTGACGGGCATGGCTCCATCATCTTGATGAATGTTAATACAAATCTTAGAGCGTCCTATTACACTTGCAAGCTGATGGGCAGGTATCCTTCGTGAAAGCCACTTGACTCCAGCCCCTTTGCGGTGGCCAAGTGATAGATATAAACTAGCATTCCCGAATAAAGTTCCTGTTGAGCCGATAAAGTAGCTATTTTTAGAAATCTTAGATGTTGCTTCGTTTAGCATTCGAAGATACATTTCACGTCTCTTGTATCTATAACCAAGCTTGCCGATTAAAAGTATATCGATATCTTTCAGCTTCTCCTCATTAGGCTTATAAATTAAGTCATCAAAGCCGAGTGGTAGCCAACTATTATTAGTAGTGTTATCGGAAATATCGCCTGCGTCGATATAAAATACATGTTTCGAGATTTCTTCATAACTTTTTGTATATTCAGCTCGTGATAAGGAATCAATAGCCCAAGTAATTATAGGTACTTTAGCACGAAACAAAGCATCCCGATTGTCTGCTTCAATGCAGTCTCCTTTTAAAATGAGCAGGAGATCTATTTGCTTCATACGTAACTGCGAGACAATGTGATCACGCAGCAAAGAGTTGAATGCGTGAGCGGTAGCTTTGCGATAAAACGGATCATGAATGCGATCATATGCAACACGGACAAGATTCTGACGTGACGGAGGAGAATATTCATAAAGCATCGCTTCCCAGCCAATGCGACGAAACGCATCGGCAATGCTTTGAGGAATATTACCAACTCGTGGTCCTATTATCGAAACCTTACGCATCAAATGGATGATGGAATATGAGTAAATTAGGATTATGATAAATTTGTTTTTCGATTTTGTTCCATTAACAAAATTTGAAAGATTTTAAGGGTTAATCGTTCAGTTGTCTTTCCATCCCACAGTTCCGGTGCGCTGGTCTTTTTTACTCCGGCAATCGCTTCTTGCGCTTTCGTCGAAAGGCCCTCCGGCGTGCACAGCCTGTTGGTCCCCTGTGTCACCGTGATCGGCCGCTCCGTGTTGGGCCGGAGCGTCAGGCAGGGGATGCCGAGATAGGTGGTCTCCTCCTGGATGCCGCCCGAGTCGGTAATGGCCAGCCGGCAGTTGAACACGAGGTTCATGAAGGGGATGTAGCTGAGCGGCTCGTCGAGGTGAATGCCGGGGCTTGCCGCGAGGCCGGCAAGGAGGCCGAAGGCCTCGAGGTTCTTGCGCGTGCGCGGGTGCACGGGGAAGATCAGGGGCAACTCGGCCGCGATGCGCTTCAGGGCATCGCAGAGCCTTCCCAGCGTTTCCGGGTGGTCGACGTTTGCCGGCCGATGCAGGGTGACGATGCCGTAGGCGCCGTTTTTCAGCCCGTATTTCGCAACGGCGTTTTCCGCCATGATCCGGGGCCGCATCATCTCCAGCGAGTCGATCATGATGTTGCCGACGCGCTCGATTCTCTCCTTCGGGATCCCTTCGCGCAGGAGGTTCTCGTCGGCATCCGGCGACGGGGTCCAGAGGATGTCGGCGATGCTGTCCGTCACGATGCGGTTGATCTCCTCGGGCATGGTGCGGTCGAAGGAGCGAAGGCCCGCCTCGAGGTGTGCCGTCCTGACGCCCAGCTTGACCGCCGCCAGGGTGCAGGCGGCCGTGGAGTTTACGTCGCCCACCACGACGACGAGGTCGGGCCGCCTCTCCATGAGGAGCCTCTCGTAGGCGATCATGACCCGGCCCGTCTGCTCGGCGTGCGTGCCGCTGCCCACGCCGAGGTGATGGTGCGGCTCGGGCAGCATGAGGTCCCTGAAGAAAGCATCGGACATGTTGACGTCGTAGTGCTGGCCGGTGTGCACGATGAGGGGCTCGGCCCATTCTTCGCGCCTGAGCGCGTGGTAGAGCGGGGCGATCTTCATGAAGTTGGGCCTGGCGGCCGCGATGAGGTGGATGAGCTTTTTCAATGATATGACCGTGTTAGGTTTTACGTTTTAGGTGTTAGGTAAGAAATACAGTTCGTTAGTTCATTAGTTGGTTAGTTCACGAAGGCGGTTCATTGGGTCCTCAGTTATTGAGTTCGTTAGTTCGATAACTTTTGCGCGTATTGGGCAAAGACGGCGATGCCGGGCGCATGGCATCAAACAAAAGGCGCATAGAGAAGAAACCATGCAATCTTTGCATATTCGGACAGGATGAATCTCCGGTCGTAGCTGTTGAATAGCCAGAAGCCCTCGCTTTTCGTTTCGTAGCGGGTCGGCACGTGAGTGAGTGTGAATTCGTTTCCGTGCGCTTTCTCTGCCCCCTCCCTCTGTCCCTCCCGCGAGGGGAGGGAAGTGTTGTCTGTTTTCGAGGGCGAGTCAGTTTGCGTATCGAAGACCCTGCGGGCGATCAGCTGGATCCGCCGCATGTGGTAGGGGGAGCTGACGAGGATGGCCGATTTGAGGCCCATGCGCTCCATCAGGTCGCGGGCGATCAGGGTCTCCTCGTGGGTGTCCTCAACGACCCAGTTCCTTAGTTTGGTTAGTTCGTTAGTTCGCTCGCTGTCGCTCGTTTTAGGTTTTAGGGGAAGATGTACGTCAGTTCGTTGGTTCGTTAGTTCGTTAGTTCTTTGGTTCAGATTGGAAAAAGAATGTTTCAGATCAAGGCGAATGAACTTGCCGGAGGGGTCGAGTTTCTGGACCTGGCTGCGGGCCGGGATGATGAGGTATTCGGCCCAGCCCTCCGTGACGAGCTGCCTGGCTTCCTTCTCCCGCGTGCCCTTCTCGCCGCCCAGGAAGAGGATGGCCGCGTCGGATTTGGCGGGCGGGTCGGAGACGACCAGGAACGCCGGGGCTTGGATGATTGCCAGAATTGCCAGGATAAGAAGGCAGAGGATCAGAAATAAAAAACGGTTCATTAGTTGATTGGTTCGTTAGTTCGGGAAGACAGTTCGTCATTTCGATTGGTTCTATTAGTAGGTCATCGCGCTGCAGGGGTGCGTATCATATGTTTCAGGTATTACGCGGAGAATAAGAAAAAGGAATCGGACCAGCTTACAGTTTCAGATCCTGGAGCAAGCAGATCTTTTCTTCTCTCTCCATTTTTCGGGCAAAGGCCCGGTCGGCTGTCACGAGAATGGCATCGCGGTCATATGCTGCTGCCAGGTAGGCGGCATCGTAAAACGTGACGGCATTCTTGGTCATCCAGGAGAAGATCATCTTGGTCATGCCCGGCGTCGGTTCGATTTTTTGGATGCCAAGATTCAATAGCATTTCCATTTTCTCCTGCGCCGCCTTATCGAGCAGGCGGCCCAGGATGTTGCCGGTTTCGTACACCCAGAGACAGGGGGCCGCCAGTTCGCATCGGCCCTCACCCCATGCATGGAGCAGCGCCATGGCGCGTTCCTGGTCCGCCTCCCTCTCGTCTCCGAGCACCCACTTCAGGATCACCGAGGCATCGACCACGTATGTCGTCATCAATGCTTGCTCCGATCCGATTCAAGGGCAGAGACGATTTCCCGGGTAGACAGGCGCTTACCTCTCGAGGCACTCTTCACGAGACGGCTGATGGCTTTTTGTCTGCGGATGAGATCCAGTTCCTTCCGCAATGCCTCATTGACGATCTGGCTTCTTTTACCCGCAGGAACGAGTTCCACCAGATCCCGGCTCACGCTCTCGTCGATGAGAAAGTTGATTCTTTTCGCGGTGGAGCTCATACGCACCTCCGATATACACTAATCATATGTATATATCATACACCATACTTAGGGAGACGACAAGGGTGGATTGTCGCAGATAGAAACGGTTCGTTAATTCGCCCGTTGCGTGGCGTTTTACGTTACCTCTTCGCGGCGTGTTAGGTTTTACGTGTTGGATTTTAGGGAAAAAGACAGTTCCTTAGTTCGTTAGTTCATTCGTTCGCTGGTTCAAAAGACCGTGTTGGGGAAAAAAGCAGTTCGTTAGTGAGGCAGTTCGTTGGTTCAAAACCCGTTTTAGGTTTTACGTGTTACGTTTTAGGGAAGAAAACAGTTCGTTAGTAAGGCCGCTGCGCGGAGCGCAAGGGATCATGTGATTAAAGTCCGCCGAGGAAAGATGCGCTTTCTGCAGCCAGTGCGGACAAGGGGATCACCTCGATCGCGTCGGCAAGCTTGTAGCCCCGGTCTCCGGGATAGACGACGAGGAGCCGGTCGAGGCCCAGGTCCGTCATCGCCGACCGCATGGACGGGGTCAGGCGGGGCGCGTCGGCCCGCTTGATCTCGACCCCGCAGCGGCGCCCGCCCTTGAAGAGCAGGAGGTCGATTCCGGCTCCGGCGTAGGTGGCCCAGAAGTATGCCTCGTCGGGCTGGACGCCCGCGAGCAGGTTTTCTATGACGTAGCCTTCCCATGACGCGCCGCACTTGGGATGGGAGAGGAGATCGTCCCGGGTGCGGATCCCCAGGAGGTGGTGCAGGAGTCCGCTGTCCCGGAAATAGATCTTGGGCGATTTGACCTGCCGCTTCTTGAGATTCGCATGCCACGGGGGGAGCCGGCGCACCATGAAGACACCCTCGAGCAGGTCGAGGTAGCGGCGCACGGTGGATTCGTTCACGCCCAGCGACCGGGCGGGCTCGGCGGCATTCCAGATCTGGCCGTGGAAGTGAGCCAGCATGGTCCAGAAACGGAAGAGCGTCGGCGCAGGCGTGCCGATGCCGAGTTGCGGGATGTCCCGGTCCAGGAAGGTCTGGATGAAATTCTTCCGCCATGCCAGGCTGTCAGTCTCACTCGCGGCCAGGAAGGAGAGGGGAAGCCCGCCCCGCAGCCAGTGCTTCTAGTGGTCCGGCATGCCCACATCCGCGAGCGTCAGCCCGCCGATGCGGACCGTCTCCAGCCGGCCGGCAAGAGATTCCGACGACTGGCGGAGAAGCGCGGGAGAGGCGCTTCCCAGGATGAGAAACCGTGACGGCAGGGGATCGCGGTCCGCCAGAACGCGGAGGATCGGGAACAGCTCGGGTCGCCGCTGGATCTCGTCGATGACCACAAGCCCCGTCAGGCTTCGAAGCGCCGTCATGGCCTCGTCCAGGCGCGCCAGGCTGACGGGGTCTTCCAGATCGAAGTAATTGGCCGACTCCGGAGCGACGAACTGCCGGGCAAGCGTCGTCTTGCCGCACTGGCGGGGGCCGAGAAGGGCGACGATGCGGCTCCTGGCCAGAGCGGTTCTGATCGCTTCGGTGGCAGCCGGTCGTGGAATCATTCCCGTATAGTACCTTGAAATTCCCGCATGTCAAGCGGGATATTCAAGGTAGTTAGGGGTTCGATTGAGAAGGTTTAGGGTTTTACGAAAGCCCTTTGGGCCGTTTTAGGTTTTACGTTCTAGGTTTTAGGTAAGAAAATCGGTTGGTTAGTACGGCCGCTGAGCGGTATGTTGCGTTTTATGTTTTGCGCGATTAGGGTTCAGGCTTTTTCCTGTGCGACCCTCTCATGCAGCCAGACCTTGATGAGCGCCCCCCGGTCCACGCCGATGCGCTCACGCACGGCATCAATGTCCCGCACGAGCGATTCGGGGATATCGAGCGTAATGCGTATCTTTCTGCCGGGCCGGGTGATGGCGGCCTTCGACAGGTCTGCGAGGTCGTGGAGGTCCTCTCCCCGGTCAAAGCGCTCATCGAATTCCGAAGCGGTCTTCGCCGGCCGTTTTGTCTTCATAAAGCCTTACCACCCTGGGCCGCGCTCGCCGCACGGATATGATTCGGATGGCATCTCCCCGCATGGTTTAGATGGCTGTCCAAATCTTGCCTTCGACTGCAGCAATCAGTGCCCCTCGTTCTTCCAACGGAAAGGTCATGTGGACTTCAACCCGATCATCGTCGAGCCAGAGGCACCGGGCTTTCTTGAAATCGATACCGTGCTTTTTCCGGTTCGAGATGCTTTTCTGCGCGTCCCACTCAAAAGTCATGTCAATTATACATTTATTAAACAAATATGCAACATGTATTACTCAACAAAGAAGTTCAAGCGAACCTTGCCGTCATCCCGCCGGCGTTCTTGAAGGGCTCCATGGGCATGTCCTCGGCATCCGGGTAGGGCCAGGGGCTGGTATTTGCGTAAATTCTTCCTGTTCCTGTCGTGTTGCAGGGCCGTGACGATTTCACGGGTGGACATGCGCTTGCCTTTCGCCGCTTCCCTGAAAAGTCGGGACACGGCCTTCTTTCTGCACTCGCGTGATTGTTGTATTCTCAAGGCCCTGTCGCTCGGGCTTCTGTCTCCCGTGGCGCTTGATTGCATCAAAGATAGCGTTACGCGGGAATTACGTTTTAAGAAGAGACTGCACAAAGCTTCGCCCTCTCGATTACAGAAGGGCACGAGGCATTCTGAATCGACGGGGTGGTCGGGGTGGTGAATGCGCCATGCCGGATGGCTCGGGTACCCCCTGCCGCCGGGCTGTTTCTCATGGGATGCCCGGGCTTTCTGAATCCTTGCATCTTATGCAAAAAACCTGCAAATCCGTCAACTTCTGTAGCGAAATCCGGCATCGATGTCAATATGGAATATTCCGTAAATTTAATAATTTACGACTGTTTTAGGTTTTCGGTGTTATGTTTTGGGTGAGAGGGAACAGGAGAGGGCGGGGCTGTCGGCGGGCGGCATCAAAAAAGGGAGGTTGCGGTGGCGGTTCGTTGCAAAATCCGTAGCCCGGCCCGGGTGATCCCGGCATTCTGTAGATGGCCGTGTTCCCGGCCACGAGAAAAGGCAGGGCGCCCGGAGATGGCTTTCCTTGCGTCTGCATGTCCGCGGGTCATGCCGGGCCCGGTCGTCTCCCGTAGCCCAGGCAGGCTTCTCTGTGAAGAGGTCCCGCCGGTGAGCCCGGCCCGTCTTCTATGCCGCATACGACAAAAGTACTAGATTGACGTTTTTTCGGGAAAATTTTCTTTGGGCCTGTGAAATGCATGCGCGGCCGCGACGCGGGGGGGGCGATCCGGCAGGCCCGATGACAGATCTCTTTACGGATTGGGGATGGATGAATTGATTGGTAAAAACAAATAGTTGGCGCATGCGCGGCTTTCCTTCGCCTTCAGACTGTAAAGAGCCTTTACACTTTTGGGGGATGGCCAACAGACTGCTTTCCGGAATTGGTCAATAAAATCATATGGTTGCGATTTTGGCGCATTCTGTGCAACCAAAAGAACGGAAATGACAGACCAAAAAGGGGGGGAGGTGACGTATGAGAAAGGTCATGGTGTTGGCTGTCCTGGCGGCCCTGTTGCTTTGCGTTCCGGCGGCCTGGGCGATTCTCACGCCCGGTGACGCCGATTTCAAGCCGACCGCGTGGGGCCCCTGCGGGATGACGAAGGACATGGGCGGCACGTTCAGTTTCTACTACTGGCGGAACGTCTCTGCGCCGCCTGCACCGGGGCAGCATTGGGCATTCTATCAGAACATGGGCCCGGGCGCGTGGCAGTACGCGGGCAAGTATCGTTGGGAGGCCCGGTATCCCGGCTTCCCGGGTTTTTACCCTGTTGCGCCCGTGACCCAGCCGCACGCCGTTCCTGAGCCCACGACACTTCTGCTTCTGGGCCTGGGCCTGATCGGCGTGGCCGGCATCGGACGGTTCCGAAAGTAGGGTGTGCCACTCGTAAGGGGAAGGCATGAAAGGCAGAACCGATTGGCTCTGCCTTTTTCGTTGAGGGCCGTCGGGCCTGGTCCCGGTCTGCTGCTTTGAACGTCTTCCGATCCTCTAGGGGCAGGTGCTTTTCCCGAAGTTTGCGGCGAAGGCAGGGATGCCTAGCCGACCGGGGTCGGCGATCAGCGACGCCAGGTCGCTTCCGTCCACGTCGCAGTCTCCGTCGAAATCGCCCCGGGCGGCAAGGGTAATCGAAGAAATCAGCTCAATGCCGGCTCCCGTGCCCAGGTTGCGGGTGTACTGCTTGTTGGTGACATTGTCCCAGTGCTCGTGGACGCCCAGGCTGGCCATCCTCGTCCCGTCTCTCTCCGGGTCGTAGACGGTTCCCGACGGGGGACTGTCGGCCAGGGCGGCCTCGTGCAGGTAGTCTTGGGCGAGACCGTCCCAGACCGAGACCTCCGCGGGCCATTCGGCCAGGAGGAAGTCGAACCCGACCGAATCGATGGCCACCGGGTCCTGCGAGGCGAAGAGACTCGAGGGCCAATCGCCGTTGAAGGGCGGCATGTTCCACCTGTAGGGCGTGCCGCTCCAGCCCTTGCCGCCGTACAGGGCATCGACCAGGTAAAGAAGCGTCTTGCGGCCGATGCCCTCGTGCCCCATCAGGTCGACCAGGGTGCGGTACCGGCCGCGGCCGGGCTGATTGCCCTCGATGTTCGTGTGCAGATCGTAGTAATTGTAGTGCACGCCCCGCAGATCACCCACCGGGGAGCGGACGAGAGAACCGAAGTGGTTCTTGGCGGAGAGGGTGATGCCCGCCCTTTCGTGGCTTTTGAGCACCGAGAAGTCGATGAGGTAGGCCGCATCCACGTAGGGCTGGGGCAGGTAGTCCTGCACCTTGCCGTCCGCGGCCGGCGTGCTCCAGTAGAAGGGGGTGCCGGAGAGCTGCACCTGGGTGCGGCCGGCAAAGGGGTAGTGATCGAGGTACACCACATTGGGGAACTCGGCATGCAGGTAATCGTACCACTCCTGGGGAAAGAAATTGACGGGGTCGCCCACGAAGATGTCGGCCTGGCTCACCCCGGCGGCGTTGACCAGCTGCCGCAGGAGCGCGAGGACGAGCTGCGGGTTCGTCATGCCGGCGTTGTTCGGGTAACGGTTCAGGGCGACGATGGAGCGGCTCGATGGGTTGCTCTGGCTGCTCACGTAGCAGAGCGTCAGGTTGAGCTTGATCACGATCTTTTCCCCGGCCTGGTAGCCCCGGTCGCCTGCGCCCTTCTGGAGATTGGTGTAGCGGAACAGGGCGTCCCAGGCCCCGGCATCCGTGGGTCGCCCGGCCAGCCACCGAACCGCCTTCGACATCATCGTGTCGACGACGGCCTGGCTGGTGTGCGAGGGCTGCCAGCTGTACCCGTCGCCCGGGCCGTTCCAGTCGGTGGCCGCAGGGTCGTGCACCCAGACGACGCGGCCGGGGTTGACGCCTTTTGCCGTGCCGATAGGTGCGTTAGGCGTGTCGGGCGTTGCCTGCGCAAAGAGGGGCGGGATCTGCCCCATGAAGGCCGTCGGGGTCAGGCTGCCGCTGAAGCCGGCCCAGGCCGTGACGGCGGCGGCGACTGTGCACACGCCCGCGAGGCGGAATCGGGATTCGCGGAGGCTCTTCCTGGCCTTGCAGAGCAGGGATGCGGAAGCCCCCAGCCCGACGAGCCACACCACGAAGGCCGAGGCCGCGGGGAAGGCCACCCGCATGCAGGGATATGTCGCGCGGCTGGGCTTGGGGATGACCCGGACCAGGAACCAGAGTAGGGAAAGGAAGCCGAACAGGGGCAGCAGGACTCTTGCCCATCTCGAAGCGGTCCGGTTCATGGTCGGCCTCTTGTGCCGCGCGTTTGCGGTCATGCAGCGCCTGTCATGCACGGCGAACGTTCAACTCCCCTGCCTCGCATGAAGATGACCGGGGAGGACCGGCAGCCGGGTGCAGCTCTTTCGGCAGGGCTGTAACGCTGTCCCCCCTGCGGCAGATCAACGTGCCGACACGATGAAACACGTCAGGCGGAATCAACGCATTGCCTTGGCCGGCGCGAATGGCATGTGCGGGCGATTACTTGAAGCGCCTGCGGAGTGCGGCAAGGCCGAGCAAACCCGCGCCCAGCAGCCAGAACGCACCGGGGATGGGGACAGTATTGGGGGTGTCAGGGGCCGATAGGGTGAAGATGACGTTTTCCCGCCTCTCGATCCTCAGCTTCCCTTACCCTTTGCTTGTTATTTACGGGCACACCGTCCCGAAGGCGCCCACGAGCGTGGCCAGGTCGTGGCCGTCCACGTCGCCGTCGCCGTTGTAGTCGCCGCTGCCGCTGAGGCCGTAGTTCGCGGCGAAGATGGCCAGATCCGCGGCGTTCACCTGCCGGTCCCCGTTGAGATCCCCCGGGCACGGGGTGACGTTCGGGGCGATGGTATAGGTGTGGGCAATCGTCCCGTTGGTGCAGCCGTCGCCCGTGATGCAGCTGCGGATGTAGTCCACGGTCGCCGCGGTCGGCGTGACCGTGACCCGCACGTGACCCGCATTGGGCAGGTTGCCCCCGCTGACGACGTAGGGGCTCGTGTCGTAGAGGTCGAATCCGTACCCCGTCATGCCCGCTGCGGGAACCAGCTGGTAAACGATGCCGTCCCGCAGCTCGTGGACGAACTGATGATCGTGTCCGTGGAAGAAGGCGGACACGCCGTTGTCGCGCATGAGCTGATGGATCGGGTCCGCACCCCATCCGGGACGCTGCGTCTCGAACACGGGCGTGCCGCTCGAATTCTGCCCGCCCCACTCGAAGTACGGGGCGGCCACGGCGCCGCCGCGCACGTAGGTGGGCGGACCGGCCTCCGGGTTCGAGACCGTCAATTGCCCGCCGACGACGTGATGGGAGAACACGAACTTGTATTTTGCCGTGCTGTTCTGGAGGGTCTGCTTGAACCAGTTGAACTGCTGGAGCCCCAGGGTCCAGTTCCACTGGTCGCCGCTGACGACCTCGTCATTGTCTTCCCCCGAGCCGATGACATTCCCGTAGGGCTTGGTCATCGTGTACTGGAAGGGATCGAGGACGACGAACAGCACGTCGCCCCACGTCCAGGCGTAGTAGTCCTCGCGGTGCTTGTCGTCGCCCGTGATCGCCGCGAGGAGGTCGGTGTTGCCGGAATAGAACCCGTTCGGGATCGGATTGGGGAAGTAGCGCTTGCGGGCATTGATGCTGAACAGGGCCTTGCTGTTGACATCGTCGAGGTTCCAGCCCTCCTCGTTCTCGTGGTTGCCGATTGCAAGGAAAACAGGCGCCGAGTGGCTAAAATTGCCGAAGTAGGGGCGCTGGTTCAGGTAGGTCGTGTCGGCTTCCGCCTGGGTGTCCACGCCGAGGTCGCTGCTGATGATGAAGGCATCGCCCAGGTCGATGTGGAAGTCCGGGCCGTTCGCGGCGATGTTCTGCGTCGTCCGCTGATACCGGTCTGGGGAGTTCCCGGAGAACGTATGGCCCAGGTGCGAATCCGACGAAATCGTGAACGTAAACGTGCTGCCCGGCGCCCTCTGGGTTCGGAACGAGTGCTCCGACCGGTAGTTCCAGGCGTACCCGCTGTCAAAGCGGTACCCCACGCGGTAGTAGTACTGCGTGTTCGGCAGCAGCCCGCTGATGACGATGCTCAGGGGCACGTTGGCCGTGCTTCTGTACACCCCGGTTGCACCGGTGTAACTGCCCGGGGATGTGCCGTACTGGACGTAGACGTCCCGGGCCGCGTTCAGAACGACGTTCACGGTGACGGAGGTGTCCGTCGGCCTGCTCAGCAGCTCCGGCCCCGTAAAGCTGACCTGCGCGTTCAGCTCCGGCGGCGCGGCCGACAGACCGATGAGCATGACAGCAGCGCACAGAAGACTGGCGACTCTCGGCGCTTTCATGGCGTTCCCTCCTTGGCATCCCGTGATGTTAAAGACCTGTTTGCCGTCACCTGTGTGGAGCGATCTGAGAACCGGCGGCGGATGTGCCCCGGTCAGGGTGTTTTACGTGTCCGGGTGTCGCGTGTCGATCCGATAGAGAGTCAATCCGTCGCCGACGGCATCGCGTGCGGTGAGGCAGCTACGGGCACGTGGTCCCGAAGGCGCCCACCAGCGTGGCCAGGTCGTGGCCGTCCACGTCGCCGTCGCCGTTGTAGTCGCCGCTGCCGCTGAGGCCGTAGTTCGCGGCGAAGATGGCCAGATCCGCGGCGTTCACCTGCCGGTCGCCGTTGAGGTCCCCCGGGCAGGGGGCGGCGTTTGGGGCGATGGTGTAGGAGTAGGCAATGGTTCCGGCACTGGTATAATAATCGACTATGGCTTGCGTGGGCGTGATGGAAATGCGCAGATGGCCCACACTGGTCAACCGTCTGATCGTAATATAATCGCCATGATCGCCTTCGACATAAACGCCGCTGAATGCCGAAGCCGCGCCTGCCGAGGGAAGTGCCTGATAGACGATTCCGTTTCGCATCTCGTAGACATACTGGTGGTCGTGCCCGTGGAAGTAGGCGCTGACGCCGTTTTCAACCATGAACTGGTGAATCGGCTGCGTGCCGAAGAAGTCCGCATCGCGATGATCCGCGAAACCCTCCGTCCCGTTGGCGTTTTTCCCGCCCCACTCGAAATACCCAGCTGCTTGGGCACCTCCGCGCACATATCCGGGGCCTGCTCCGGAGATCCACAGGTTCGGGATCCCGCCGACCATCTGGTGTGAGAGAACAAACTTGTATTTTGCGGTGCTGTTCTGAATCACCTGCTTGAGCCAGTTGAACTGCTGGGCCCCCAGGGTCCAGCTCCACTGGTCACCCGTAACCGCGTCGTCGGATCCTTCACCTGCCACGGGAGTGTAAGGCAGATTCATCGTATACTGAAACGGGTCGATGACCACGAACAGCGCATCGCCCCATTCCCAGGCATAGTAGTTCTCCCGCAGCTCGTCGCCGTAGGTTGCCTCGTCGATCCTGGCCAGTGGGTCCGTGTTTCCTGAATAGAAGCCGTTGTTCACCGGTGTGGGGTAGTACGCCTTTCTGGCCTGGATGCTCGCCACGCCGATGCTGAAGGGCGTGTCATCCAGGTTCCAGCCCTCTTCGTTTTCGTGATTCCCCGATGCAAGGAATATTGGAACGGAATGACCGATGGCACCAAAGTACGACTGACCTCGGAATAGCAGATATCGATTGTTCACTGCAGTTTGTGAAGTTGTATTATCGGTATAGAAGGTGTCACCGAGGTCGATATTGAAATCCGGCGGGTCAGCAATGATTTGTTGCAGCACCTGCTGATTGAACGTGCCGTGCGCATCGGACGTTATCGTAAACGTGTAGGTGCTGCCCCGGGCGCGCTGCGTATGGAAGGAACGTTCGGCGCGTGTCACCCAGTCATCCATCGCGTCCCCGGGTGCATGGTAGCGCATCCGGTAGTAATACCTCGTGTTGGCGGTCAACCCGGTGAGCGTGACTTCGTGGGGCTGGCCGGCGGCTGCTGTCTGGTTGGGCGTCTGTCCCGAATAAACCCCCGGGGATGTTCCGTACTGGTAGTGATACTCGATGGTCGAGTCAGGAACAATGTTGACCGTGATGGAGGTGTTTGTCGGCTTGCCGAGCAGCTCCTCTCCCGTAAAGGTGATAGGGGTTGCCGCATAGAGCAGGCCGGGTGCGGAAGACAGGGCGAGGAGGCATACAAAAGAACACAGGAAAGTGAGGAATCTGGAAGCTCTCATGGGTATACCCCCTCGCGGCCCGATGCAGACCGCAGACGTCTTTCTGATTCGAACACGGCCCGGACAGAACCCGCGAAACCCCCTCATCCCCCTGATCGGGAAGAGGGAAGGAGGAGCCGGTTACTTCCTGAAACGGCGGCGGAAGGCCACCAGGCCCAGCAGCCCCGACCCGAGCAGCCACACCGCACCGGGGATGGGGGTGATGACGACGTTGTCAATGCCTATGATCTGGTCGGGCCTGAGGCCAATTGCGTTGTCATCCACCCACCGCAAGTACAAGTTTGTGCCCACATTCCATGCTGAATTCAAATTTATAACAGCATTGGTAATCGAATATACATTGTAGTCAAGACTACCGAGAGTGCCGTTTTGCGGGATATTTGCACTCGTAGGATTCAAGGCTGATACATTGTACCATGTAGCATTGGGGGCTAAGCTGAACGAATAGAAAAGCTGATAACCGGGGAGCGTTTCAACTGATGGTTCCGACGACAATGAGTTGTCCCAGCCGTTATGAAACTTAACGATATCGTAGCTCACAGTGATCCGGTTGAGAGCGCTGGCGGTATTGTTCGTAAGTTCAAGCTGGAAAGCCGCCCCGGCATTTGTGTCAGGCGAGCTGGATATCACGCGGTTGCCTGTGTCTGTCGAACGGGCGATGTTATACCATCGATTTTGACTGTAAGTGGTGCTACCAATGCCTGTGTCGAGCATCGCTGACGCTGCACTCTGGTTTGATGCAGACGTCATACTTTGAACACTTCCCGTACCTGTTGCCGGTATGTACGTACTCCAAGTACCGCCGCCACTGGTGTCGGAATAATAGAAGCTCCATCCGCTGGGCAGTGTGGTGCCACTCGTTCCTAAAGAATTAAAGTCCTGTGAATAGACGCCGGTAAATGAATATGCCTGTGCTGTCCCACTGGAAAACAGTAGAAACACCGCCGACACCGCAATGCACCATCCTGTTCTTTTTGTTGTTCTTTTCATTTCTTCCTCCCTCCGTTTATCGTTAAGGTTGAATCCACTTGCCATTCATTCTCGTGCCGGAGCCTCTTGTCGTTCCTTCTTGAAGAGGGAACGAGGAGGATTCTATTTCCTGAAGCGGCGACGGATCGCTGCCAATCCCAAGAGCCCTGTCCCTAACAACCAGACCGCGCCGGGGATGGGGACGGGTGCGGTCTCCATCTTTGCAACGGAGAACTCGTGCCGCTGGTTCAGCAGTGGCAGCCAGCCCGGCGCACGGAACGTGATGCTGCTCACCGGGACGCTGGAATCGATCATCAGCATCAGTTCCCCGTTCGTCCCGGGCGTCTGGTCGGGCAGTGCTTGGAAGCTGATCCAGGCGCCGGTTCCGTTCAACTGGTAGGCGCCCCGCTCGAGGTAGCCGCTTTCGTTGAAGAGATCCGTCAGGAGCACGCTCGAGAGCTGCACCGGGGCGGCGAAACCGATCCGGAGCCGCTCCACGCCCTCGATCTCGTCGTTCTCGTAACTGTACCGCACCCCGAGACCGTCGGTGCTGTCCCACCAGATGCGGGCCCCCGTCGGCAGGGCCGTCAGGGTGACCGTGTTTCCGCCGATGCCGGCGGCAAATGTCGGCTGGTTCATGGCGCCGCTGAATGCCGATGTCCTGAAGTCGACCGTCGAGGCGGTTGCCGTCCCGGCCATGAACAGGACCAGGATGGCCGCGATGGACGCATATTTCATGTCAGTTCTCCTCCGTTGGCTTTCTGCTTTCTGGAAGAGCGTGTCCGAATAAGGAAGCTCTCCGCAGTGCGGCTGTCGCTGCACAGCGAGTGTTGAATCTCAAGCAAACGCGTATTCAGTTACATCAATTCCCCCTTTCATCCCCCTTTTGCATAGGGGGAAGAGGGGGGATTTACTTCCGCATCCGGCGGCGCAGGGCCACGAGCCCGATCAGCCCGCTGCCCAGCAGCCAGGCGGCGGCGGGGATGGGGACGGCATTCGTCGCGGTGTAAAGCGTTCCATCAAGATAAGCGGTCTGGATGATTTGATAGGGTAAGTTGTAGAAACCAGAACTATGATCATCGCTGAGTAATTGAATATTTGTGAGGCTGAAGGTAGGTGTGCCCGTCAGCATTAAGACAACCCCGGGTTGCAGGTTGAGTGGATTTGCTTTTTCGCCATAAACGCCGTAGTTCGTCAGCATGATGTCCCACATTTTAATTGTCGTAGATGGAGGAATAACGATGTCGTTCGGTACCGCACCACCGGCAGATTGATACCTCACGGACAAGGTCAGTTGCTCGATAGGGTTGACACCAACGGACGTAAAGAGATCAAACCCGTCCAGCAGGTCAAAATTCAACGTATTGTCCACAGCGAAATACACGGTGGACGAAAAACCCGGCGTTGTGGTTAACACCAACATCAGAGCAATGATAAAGATTGCTGCAGGTTTTCGTGCCTTCATATCGATACCTCCTTGTCTCCGGGTAGAATTGACCATTAGTGTGTAAGTAAGTACTTGATGCAGCTGTTGTCCGCTCCGGTGATCAACCCATCACCATTACAGTCCATCCATGGATGGGCAACCCCGCCGTTCACCAAGTAATATTTCAACGCGCTGTTGTCCGCTCCGGTAATGTAACCGTCTCCATTCACATCGCCCCTCTGCCTGATGATGACCGGACCCCATCCGGTAGTGTCATCCCGCACAACGCCGCCCGTGGTGACGATGTTGTCGTAGGGGGGATGAGTCCTCCCGAGGGCTAATGCGATCCCAAAGTTCGTATCCGTCCCGGCCACCCTGTTGAACCGGGCCGTGCCCAGCAGGACCCGTGTGCCGGTAACCCCCGCTGTCGGATTGCCCGTGTCCAGCTTGCCGCCGATGAAGACGATACGCCCCGCAGTCGAGGTATCAGGATTCACGTAAGCGATCGGCGCCGCCGACGTCCCGAGGTACCAGACCGCTTGATTCTTTGTGGCGGATGTGACGGTGAGCTTCGTGGCGTCGTAGTAGAGCGTGACCCCATAGCTGCAAAGGGGAGTGCCCGAGATATCGGCATAGAGGTAAACAGCGAGATCCGTCGCCGTGTAGGCGCCTTCCGCGTAGATGGCAAGCTGCGCGAGCGCGGCGGACGGCAGTACAAGTAGAACCAATGCTGCCAAGATTACACCGGGTGATCTTCTCTTGCTTCTCATGCCCGTGGCCCTCCTTTATATTCTTCTCCGCCTCAGCGCTTGCGGCCGGTTCGCTCGTCAGTCTGCGGGACCGGATCGTAAACAAAACAGCCGGGTGCCCCTCTATGTGATTGAAGGCAACCCGGCTATCCTTGCGCGTTCCGGCCTGAGCTTTCCCAAGGACCCGTGGCTTTCCGTCCCCCGATTACTCGAGGTTTGGCTTTTTCTTCCCGTCCTTATGCGCTCCAGTTATGAAAGGCTTTGGATTTATGAATTTTTCCCCCGCTTAAACAGACTGGATGGAACGCCAAATGCGCCTCGGATGCATTACACACATCCAGTTCAACGATTGAAACAAGATACATCCCCCGTGCCAAAGAAATAACCTGTTGACATGACATGTCATTAGCCGGTCATGCGTTTTATCGGTCACGTTGAAATTGTAAACAGGAGCGACGGCTACTTTAAACGATTGCAACCAATTCAATGAAAGCTTATGAAAAATATGGATTTTATTGTTTGCCCCATTTTGTAAAAAAAACCGACGAAAAGCCGCATCTTGCCCTCCTGCAAATGACAAAGCTGTGCTTCACACGCTTAAAAAAGTGGATAGTCGGAAATAAAATGCAGGCGTTATGAAGAGCAAAAGCCCCGGCAAGACGGGCTGCGCCGTCTCCCGGGGCCTTCTTGGGGTTTCTGTCCGAATATCGCTACTTCTTTATACGGCGGCGGATGGCCACCAGGCCGATCAAGCCGCTGCCCAGCAGCCAGGCGGCAGGGGGAATGGGAACGGGCGCCGCAAATGTGCTTTCAGAAAACGCCCCGTTCAGCGCCTCGCCCTGTGCGAATGCCCAATTGTCCAGGCCGAAGGTGAAATTGGCGACGTAGTAGCCTTGGTAGGCGGGGTCTATCGTGTTTGTGTTCTGGAAAAGAGCCATGAAGGTTCCCGTCACGGATTCCGGGTGGTTGTGGGACTCGATCCAGCCTCCGGGCAACAGCATACCCTGCAGGCCGCCGAAGGTGATGTTGAGGTTGTAGTTGAGAAAGGTCCCGCGTGTCAGTCCGGCTTCGCCGCCCACGCCGGGGGCGTGCCAGAGACGGGCGTATTCGGCGGCGCCGGCATTCTGCCCGGTCACCTGGAGAGTGAAATCCCGGTAGTAGCCGCCCGACAGATTGCTGAAGTAACCGTTTGCGGAGGTGCTCGTGCCGCCCGTTTCGTCGTAGAGCTGAATGAAGCCCGTGTTGGTGTTGTTGGGGTTTCCCCAGCCGCTGTATTCGCCGTGCGACGGGTCCGTTGTGTAATACCATGCGGTCAGGAAGATGCTCGCGTTAGGCCAATAGTCGGGGGCGTTATTCGAAAAAAAGATGCCTGCATCCCGGAAGCCTGTGTTGTAGGGTGCCGCTGCGTCTCTTGCAGGGATCGCGTAGGTTCCGGTTGCATTGACCCCGCTCTGCGCGTCTGCGAGGGTTTCGTATCTCGTCACGGTTCCCGTGTATGAGACCCGGTCCGTGCCCGCAAAAAAGGCCGCCTGAGCGTTCGTGCCGATCAGAAGTGCAAGAAGCAGGGAAAACGTCAAAAAGCATCGCCGCATGATTGCTCTCCTTTGGAAATTCGAAAAGTTTCAGGGGTTGATCCGTGACTGCACGGGACTTTTTGTTATGGCGTCCTCGCACCTTCTGCGCGTTTCACGGGGAAGGGCACGGGGGTGCCTTTGTCTGACGCCGCCGCCGGACCGCCACCAGGCCGATCAAGCCGCTGCCCAGCAGCCAGGCGGCAGGGGGCAGCGGCACGGCGTTGACGGCGACGGCGTCGAGTGCCGGGCCGTAGGCGTCGGTCTCGAGGCTCTCGAAGACCAGGGTTGTTGCATAGGCGCGGGCCGTGAAGACGAACTCCCGCGTGTCCCAGCCCATGGCAGTGCGGGTCTTTCCCGTCGTGTCGAAGGCGTAGTCGCCGGAGCCGATGCCGATGGCCGTAACCCGGAGATCCTTAATCGCCTCACCGCCGTCGGGGTTGCCCGCCATGGCGAACGTCACCCGGTATGTCGTGCCGGGCACGGTGCCGAATTGCTGGGACAGCGATCCGGGGCCGTTGCCGCTGAGGTCTATGCTGCGGCTTCCCTCGGCGGGCTGCCAGTAGCTGTCGATCCAGTCGATGCTGTTGCCGCCGACGGCCCAATCGGAGAGTCTCATGTCCCCGTAATATAGGGTGCTGAAAACGCCGCCCGGGTAAGAGCCGTTCTCGAAGCTGCCGTTCAGGATGTCCGCGCCGGCAGGTGTTGCCAGCAGGGTGACGATGAGCGCGACGGTGAAGGGCTTCCGCATGGTTCTCCTCCTTGCATGTCGGGAAGCGCGGCTGACGCCGGTCGAAGGTTTACGCCTTGCCGCGGCATTGCGCGGCCGGTGCCTTCGCGCCGATGAATGCATCGGCGGGGGCCACGGTCGGATGTGAGATGCCCATTATCGAAGGGGAATGTTCCGAACGTCCGATCGGCCGCACCCGGTCAATCGGTTGCACCGTGCGGGGAATGTGCAAGAATTATGCGAAAATGGGTGTCAGAGGCCGGCCTGCGAGGTGGCCGGAAAGGCTCTCGGGGCGCGGGTTTCCATGAGCAGGGTGGGGGCCTTTCCGCCGTTCCGCGTGTCCGGCAGGCGGCAGGGGTCGGAAAGCTGACGCCGCACACCGGGGAACTGCCGATTTCGAGGTTCGATGGACACGGCGCCACGTGCCGTTGCCGCCGGCGGGAATCACGTATGAACCGGAAACTCTCCGATCATGGGTCTTTGGGGTCGTTCGGGAATCGGGACAGCAGCATCGTCACAAGGCCTGGTAGGTTTCGCCTGCGCTGCAAAAAAGAAGGCGGGGTTGCGGCCCCGCCTTCTTTCTTTCGGGTCGGGTGTGCGGGTTACCTCTTGAACCGGCGCAGCGCCACCAGCCCCAGCAGGCCCGAGACCAGGAGCCATGCCGTGGGCGGGACGGGGACCGGGGGACCGTAAAGGCCAAGGTGAGAGATCTCGCCCTTTTCCGTCCAGAAATTGATCAAATTAATCGTTTCTTTGCCGTCCCAATGCAGGGAGGTCAAATTGAACAGATACCACGAGGGTATGTGATTGCCATCTTTCACGAAGAGATAAATGGGGCCCCACGTGATGGCGGGCTGCGGAGCACCGGCCCACTTTATTTCTGCGGATTCGTTGTCGTTAGAAAAAGTAGTCGTGTAGGATGTTTGGTAAAGGCCTGTCGCAGGCGACGTGTTCGCGTCCTTTTTGTACAATTCAGAGAACACTCCGGTATACCCAACGATCGCCTTGATCGCATCGGCGTTCAGATTTGCGGTGCCTGTTCCTGCCCACCAGGTTGTTCCGTAACTGGGGTCGGAGCTGTAAAGCGGCGTATCGCTCCATGCATAGCTATGGGCATTTATAACAAGCGATGCGTTTGCCTGGCCGGCGGCAAAACTGAAAACCAGCGCTGCTGCCAAGAGGACCCCTATTTTCTTTTTCATTCTCCCTTCTCCTGCAAGCTGCATATTTTCCGTAAACGGTGCTTATTGCTCGGTGCTCACGCACGACAAAGAATCAGTTATGACGGTTCCGTGAGTTCTACCCGGTCTGAGAGGCCGCCGCGTTCTTCGGACCATTTCTTGAGTCTCACCTGATTATGGCCAACCCGCTCAGGTCCGCGCCCACCACCCGGACCGGTTCGGATGTTTCCATCTCCACATCGCCCCGCGCAATCGTGGGTGTAAGGCTGGGTTTCCGGTCAGTCGGCGGCAAACATCGCGCCCAGCCTGCCCCGCAGGCTAAAAGCATAAAAGGGCAACAGAACGTTCCCTCTATCCGCAGTCCATAAGGAGTAAGTGCCTGGCTCCCCTGCCCATGGGTACCCTTCGCGGTATTTTCCAGAAATCGGCCATGCGATAAAAGCATGTTTTTTTGTCCGGAAGTAGACTTTTCATAATGTCCGTTTCGCTGACCCTGACGCGGCCGCCCTGCAGCGCGGGAAGTTCAAGACAGCATGTGTTTTCTGTCTCTGTGGCTCCAGGAATTGGTTGCGCAGGTTGCACAAGGTGCAGTTTGCGCATCAAAACGCGCTAAAAAAATGCATAGGGTGAGCCAAGTTCTTAATACGTTGTTATTATTGAAAAAAGCATAAAATTGTCTTCCGGCCGTGACGCGGATTTGTAAAAAATATTTACATGATTGCGGCGTCTTTATGCCACTGATGCAACCAAAGTTATCAACAGCTTCGATTTCGCAAAAAAATTCCCATCGCTTCAGGAATGTAAAAGATGCCGACAAATACGGCTCTTCTTTCGGTTTGGCCGCCCCTGCCCCGGATGGCGCGAGAAAAATTTTGCACAAAAAGGGCGCTCACGGCGCCCTTTTTCGACTGACTATTTCTTGAATCTTCGCCTGAATGCGACCAGCCCGAGCAGGCCCGAGCCAAGGAGCCAGAGAGCCCCGGGGATGGGGACGGGATTGCCCTCCACGTTGATGCTGTATGTCCGTGGGCCGCCATCGCTGAAGAGGCTCAGGGCAAGCGTGCCGCCGATTCCCGGCGGTACGGCGCCCTCGGCGGGCCAGTACCAGTGCGTGTTGTTTCCGCCGTCAGAATAGCCGATCACTCCCCCCGGGGGGTAGTAATTATCCCCTTGGGCAATCTTGGGGTAATACCAGCCGATGATGTCGTTCTTCTGTACGGCAATCCCCGGCAGGTTGAAATGATAGAATCGGTCCCACTGGCTGACGGTTTCCATGGGGCTCATGCCGACGACAATGTAGTCTGACCCGCTCTGCCGAAAGATGACCAGCTGGACGTTCCGGGCTGACGAGTCCGGCTGTGACGGCTCGAGCTTGTAGTACTGCTTTGCATAGATGTTCCAGCCGGTGAGGGTCCCGTCCGCCGAAACCCTTGACGTCAGATCGACGAAGATGATGCCTGATGCCCCGTCGCGCGTCTCAGGGTTCTGGCTGAGCGGGTCCTGTCCGCCCATAATGAGCGCCGCCCCGGCCGTGACAGCGCCCAGATGAACCGCGGCGAGGGCCGCCAGGAGAATCCATACGTGATTGATGCGCCTCATGCGACCTCCTCCTTTGTGTATGCGTTGCGCCTCCCTCTCTATTCCGCTGATGCCGAAAAGCCGAATTGTTCGCGTTCCGCATGCGCCGGGCGGCGTGCTCTCCGGGGCGGTGCCGATACAGGCCGGTTGTCCGTTACCGGGTGCGGCGGCGCCCGATTACCACAAGTCCTACCAGTCCCGAGCCCAGGAGCCAGAGAGCGCCGGGGATCGGGACGACGTTGACGGCGACGGCGTCGAGTGCCGGGCCGTAGGCGTTGCTCTCGAGGCTCTCGAAGACCAGGGTCGTTACAGTGTTGCGGGCCGTGAAGACGAAATCCCGCGTGTCCCAGCCCATGGCAGTGAGGGTCTTTCCCGTCGTGTTGAAGGCGTAGACGCCGGAGCCAATGCCGACGGCTGTAACCCGGAGATCCTTAATCGCATCACCGCCGGCGGGGTTGCCCGCCATGGCGAACGTCACCCGGTATGTCGTGCCGGGCACGGTATCGAATTGCTGGGACAGCGACCCGGGGCCGTTGCCGCTCAGGTCTATGCTGCGGCTGCCCACGGCGGGTTGCCAGTAGCTGTCGATCCAGTCGATGCTGTCGCCGCCGACGATCCAACCGTTGATGGCGGTACTGCCGGCATACAGGGTGCTGAAGGCGCCCCCGGAATAGGTGCCGAGCTCGAAACTGCCGTTCAGGATGGCAGCGCCGGCAGGTGTTGCGATCAGGGAGACGAAGAGTGCGACAATCAGGAGCTTCCGCATGGTTTTCCTCCTCTGCTTATCGGGAAGCGCGGCTGACGCCGGTCGAAGATTTGCGCCTTGCCGCGGCATCGCGCGGTCCTGCTGCAGTCTATCCGAAATCGACGGCTGTGGATTGTACTCCGAACCTTCCGCGACGCATGCTAGCCAAGCGTTTCCGGAAAAGCAATACGGAAAAATCATGAAAATAGCGTTTCCGGCCTACGAAAAAAGCATGACTCGAATCCGGCCGTAACCGGCTCCCACGGCCTTTCATCCTCAGGCTGCATTCGGGCATCAGGAAAGAGCCGGACGGTCCGTCCCGCCGCCGGTTCACCCGCCGACGCACGGCCGGGCCCGGCGGTCTTCGGTCTCGTGATCGGTTGTCAGGTCTCGCTGGTCCAGGTGGAGTGTCCGATCGTCGAATCGCCTGCACCGTGGCGATTCAATGCACCGCTGTTTTGATACGCAAGAATCGTGCGAAAAAGGCGTCGGATGCGGTCAGGCGGGGTGGCCGGAAACTCTTGCTGGGCGCGGGTTTCCGGGCGCCTCAGGGGGCGGCGTTCGACCGGCACGCACGGCCCAGCGCGAAAAACGTCAAGGTATTGACAGAGAGCGGCTTCGGGGCGTCGGTTTCCCGTCGCATCGGGGACGCTGTTGACCAAGTTGACTGGCTATCCCGTCCGCACATCGGGGACGTTGGTAACAAATTAGACAAACTGCAGAAAGGGCGTGGGGCATGACTTTGTCTAATTAGTTGCCGACGTCCCCGGTCCTAGAACAGGCCGCCCAGGCTGCCGGCGTAGCCCGTCATCTCCACGTAGCCCTCGCAGGTGACGGGGCTGCCCCCGGAGGTTCCCCTCCCGTCGACGGCCCCCTCCCAGTAGGTCACGCCCGTCGAGCCCTCCGTGATCAATTCCTGGGCGGCGACGAGCGGCGCGAGCTGCAGGTCGATGCCGGCCGTGGGGATGCGGATGTGCCAGCGGCTGGGGTACTTCCCGCCGCTTCTCGGGCTCGTCCAGGTTGCGAGGGCCTCGACGCGGATCTCGTCGAGCGTCAGGTGCCTCGACCGGCCGTCGGCCTCCACGAGGGTGCCCGAGGATTCCTTTTCCACCGTACCGTCCTTCTTCCGCAGGAAGTACAGCATCAGGTCCCGGCCGTCGGAGAGGTGGATCGAGAACCAGTCCCAGCCGACCTGGTCCTTCGTGAGGGCGTTGGAGCTGAACTCCTGATCGAACCAGCTCACCCCCTGCACGGGCACGGGTCTCTGGGAGGCCGGCGTCCGGATCGTTCCCGCCGCGGCCAGGTCGGTGAAGGAATAGTAGTAGGAGGCCTGGCCCTTGCCGGGCCCCTTGCGGCTGAGGCCCCTGTCGCCATGGAGGACCAGAAGCTTGCGCGGCGCGAGATCGAGCGAAAGCTCCATCTCCCCGTGCCGCGCGCGGATCGCGATTCGGTCCCCCGTCATCCTGGCCGACCAGCCGAGGTTCCAGACGTTCATGCCGCCGGTCTGGGCGCCGGCAAGCCCCGGGCCCGACCGGGTGATCTGCTCGGCATAGTGGAAGGCGCCGTTGCGGGCGTCGGTGAGGGCGAAGTGCGCGGGGTAGAGATCGCGCAGCGACCAGGGGTTGCCGGGGTCGGAGGGCTTCATGCGCACGCCCTGCCGGAAGAAGGTGAGCTGGTAGCCGTAGCGGTTCCCCGCCGCGTCGCGCAGGTTTCCCGTGAAGTACCACCACTCGGTGCGGAACTCCGGGTGCGCGCCGTGGTCCCGCGGGAAGCTCCAGTGCCAGGGGCCGGCGGCCTGCCTCCAGTCCTCTGCGGCGTGCGCAGGGGTGCCGATGGGGAGGACCAGGGCGATGATCAGCGAGAAAAGGATGGGGAGCACGGGCAATATTGCAGACATCTCCGGCGGTCTGGCTCGCAATGTCCTTTTTCTTGAAAGGGATGATGTTGCTACTCGAAATCCGCTCTGCTCAGGCCGGATTGTCGAATGATGGACAGGAGGGTACCCGTCAGAATTTCTCTGTGGTCCGGCACGGGGACGGTTTTGGTTGTGGTCCAATCTTTTTTCTGCATCACGATGTGGCTTCCCCGACGCCGGACTTCTGAAAATCCGTGTCTCGCGGGGATCGCACAGACTTCTTTTCCGGAAAGGAGGGGGAGCTTAGGCAAGAGTTGCGACCTCTATGCTCGTGACGAATATCTCATCCTGGAACCGCTCGTTGATTTCTTCTTCGGAGGCACATTCCAGGAAAAGGGACACGGCCTCTTTGAGGTTCGCCTTGGCCTGTTCGATCGTTTCCCCCTGGCTGGCGATGTCGAACTCGGGGCACAGGGCCACGTAACGGCCCTTTTCCCCTTTCTCGATGATGGCAGTCAGCTGTCGTCTCATGTCTTTCTCACGCCTCCTTGCAGCCGAACGATAGCACGTCCGCGCGTCAGCGACAAGCGACTCGTTTCACTCCTCCCGGATCTGCATCTGCGGGTAGGTGCGGTGCACCTTCCAGATCGGGTAGAGCGCCGCGCCGACGCTGGCGGCCAGGGCCGTCAGGGCGGTCAGCGCGTAGGGCTGCCAGTCGGGGTAATAGAAGACCGTCCAGTTGAAGCTCCGCAGGTTGATGACGCGGATCAGCAGCAGGGCCAGCACGGTCCCCACGCCGGCGCTGAGCGCGAAGCTCACGAGCCCCATCCCGAGCGCCTCCAGGAGGGTCATGCGCGCCACCTGCCCCGTGGAGAACCCCAGGGCCCGGAGGATGCCGAGGTCGCGCTGCCGCTCGATGAACAGGGTCATCAGGGCCCCCGTGATCCCGAAAAAGGCGATGACGATCGCCAGGATCCGCATGGAGCGGGTGACGGCGAAGGTGCTGTCGAAGATTTCGAGGATGTTGCGGTGAAACTGCTCGCGCGTCAGGGCGGGCAGGCCCCGCGCGATCGCCCGGGCGCGGATGTCGTCGAGGATCTGCTTCCTGCGGGGCTCCGCGGGGTCGAGGAACACGGCGATGCTGTTGATGGTCCGGTCGCCGTAGAGCCCGATGTAGGTTGCGCGGTCCATCATGATGAGGCCGTGCTCCGTCGAGTAGTCGTAGAAGACGCCCTCGATGCGCAGCCCGACGGGGCCCGTCAGGCTCTCGAGGGTCACGACGCTGCCGGGGCGCGCGCCGAAGCTCCGGGCAAAGCTCTCCGAGACGATGACGTCGCCCCGCTTGACGGCTTCCCAGTGCTCGTCGCCGCCCTCGACCCAGCCGAACCGGGCGAAGCGCTGCAGCACGTCGGCCTTGATGCCCACGACGTGCACCGTGCGGCCGCGGTAGGGCACCTGCACCTTGCGGTAGGTGTCGACGCCGCCGACCCCGGGGATGTCCCGGATCTCCTCGTAGAACGCCTCGGGCACCTCCATGTCCGAGGCGTTGGACACGTAGAGATCGCCGCGCAGCTGGGTGCCCATCCACCAGATGAGCGACTCGCGGAAGCTGCCGATCATGGAGCCCAGGCCGATGGAGAGGGACAGGGCCACCATGAAGGCGGCCACGGCCACGCCGGTCCGGCCGAGGTTGCGGATGATGTTGCCCGCCGCGATCCGTCCGGGCAGGCGTCCCAGCGACCCCAGGAGCCTTGCCAGGAGCGGGTCGGCGAGAACCATGACGACGCCCGTCAGCAGGCTCAGGCCGAAGAGGAAGCCGAAGACCCCGGCGAAGGCGACGTAGATCCGCTTCGAGAAGAAGGCCAGCAGGACGATGCTCACGACCAGGACGGCCCCCCCCGCCAGGGCCGCGATCCAGGCCCGGCGGCGGTTCCCGCGGCCCCCCGAGCGGCCCCTCAGGGTGCGGACCGGGTCGGTGCGGGTGAGCTCCAGCAGGGGGTAGAGGCTTCCCAGGAGGCTCGCCCCGAGACCGACGGCGGCGCCGGCGGCCGGGACCCACCAGGACCAGGGCACGGGGGCGGGCCGCAGGAAGAAGTAGAGGGTGCTGATCGTGCCCCCGATGACGTCCGTGAGGGCCCGGCTCAGGAGGTAGCCCAGGAGCCCGCCCAGCAGGCCGCCGAGGATGCCGAACAGGGCGATCTCGGTGAGAAAGGCGAGCGCCACCTCGCCGCGGCTGGCCCCCAGGCTGCGCAGCACGCCCGCATCGCGGCGGCGGCTCACGACGGCGAACATGGCCGTGTTGTAGATCAGGAAGACGCTCACGAAGAGGGCCATGAGCGACAGGGCCTCGAGGTTGAGCCGGAAGGCGCCCACCATGGCGCCGAAGGTGTCCTGGCGCTGCCGCTTGGACTGGATGCGCCAGCCCTCCTGCCAGCGGGAGGCGAAGCCGCTCTCGTCGCCGAGAATGAGGTCGACGTGGTCGACCTTCCCGGCGAGGCCCAGGAGCTTCTGCGCGTGGGCGATGTCCATCAGGATCAGGGGTTCGCCCGAAGGGTTGGCGAAGGTCCCGATCACCCGGAGGGTTCCCTTCAGGGTGGGCAGCTCACCCCCTTTCTGAAGCCCGAGGCCGCGGGCAAGCTCCGCCTCGACCAGGACGGCCCGCTCGTCGGTGAGAAAGGCCAGCGAGTCCTCGAACGAGGCGCCGGGGTCCCGCTCGAAGGGGGCGCGGGAGAGCTCGGGGCGGATGGCCCGGTCGAGAAAGGGGTCGATGCCGAGGATGCGCACCAGGTCACCGTTTTCCAGCTTCAGGCGCCGCTCCACGACGGGGGCGAAGGAAACGACGGCCGGGTCGGCGGCGAGGTCGCGCAGGATCGACTCGTCCATGGGCCCGGCGAGACGCTCGAGGGTGTGGGAGGATTTGCCGCGGAGGAACTCCACGGCCTGGGAGAAGCTGGACAGGGCCGACTGCGCCGAGAGGGTCATCCCGATGACGGCGGCCACTCCGCAGGCGATTCCCAGAAGCTGCAGCAGGCTGAGGCTCCGGCGCCGGTAGAGGTAGCGAAGAAAGGAGCGGGTGACGGTGCTCAGTCGCATCGGTCGTCGTCCGTCACGACGCCGTCCACCATCTTCAGGATTCGGTCGGCGTACTTGCAGGCAAGCGGCGTGTGGGTCACCATGATGAGCGACATGGCGGCCTCCCGGCAGCGCTCCGTGATGAGCTGCAGGATCTGGTCGCCCGTCGCCGTGTCGAGGTTGCCCGTGGGCTCGTCGGCCAGGATCAGCGCCGGCTCCTTCACGATCGCCCGGGCGATGGCGACGCGCTGCTGCTCTCCGCCCGAGAGCTCATGGGGGTAGCGGCCCTCCTTGCCCTTGAGGCCCACGTTCTCCAGGGCCCGTTGTGCGGCCCGGGGGTCGGTCTTTCCGGCCAGCTCGAGGGCGAGGTACACGTTCTCGAAGGCCGTCAGGGTGGGCAGGAGATTGAAGAACTGGAAGATGAAGCCCAGGCGGGACCGGCGGAGCCGGGTGCGGCCGGATTCCCCGAGGTCCTCGAGGTTGCGGCCGTCGATTTCGATGAATCCCCGGGAAGGGCGGTCGAGGCCCGCGAGCATGTTCAGGAGGGTCGTCTTGCCGGAGCCGCTCTTGCCGAACAGGGCGACCACTTCCCCGGGGGCGACCTCGAGGTTCGCCCCGCGCAGGGCCTGGGTCACGACCTGCCCGTCCTCGCGGTATTCCTTCCAGAGGTCCACCACACGCACGATTGGGGACGTTGGTAACATATTACTCGCACCGGGGACGTTGTTTACTAATTAGAATAACTTTCGAAATGCCTGGGCTAGGCCGATTTATTCTAATTAGTAAACAACGTCCCCAATCTCATCTCAGATGTCTTTGAGGCGCAGGTTGGCGGGGGATCTCTCGATCGCCTCGCCGAAGGCCTCCAGGCTCTTCTCGAGGCGCTCCAGCTCCCCGGTCCGGGCCACGGGGATGAAATCAGCACCGCGGCGGTCCAGGGCATCCATCACGAACGCGACGGTCAGCTGGTCCGTGTCTCGCGCGGGGGCGTAGGCGGGCTCATCGCGGCCCTTGCGGTCCGCCTCGAGGAGGACCCCGCTTTCCCTCAGTTCCTCTAGGATGGCAGCCGTGAGGCCCCGGGGGATCTCGAGGCTCTCCGAGACCTCTCTTGCCGTAAGGGGGACCTCTCCCGCCGTGAACTTCCGGCTGATGTGGCTGACGATGCGCAGGGCCACGAGCCTGCGGAAGTGGTTGCTCGCCCGCCGTGCGTCGGGGCCGTACTCGAGGGCGTCGGCGTTCTGGTGGACGCAGGAGATCTCCGCGCCGGCCAGCACGATGATCCAGCTGAGCTGAAGCCACGCGAGGAAGAGGGGCAGGGCGGCGAAGCTGCCGTAGATGGCGTTGTACTTGGCCACCCCCACCTGGAACTTCACGTAGACGAGCTGGACGACGACGTGGGCGGTGCCGGCGATCACTCCGGCCAGGATCCCCGATTTCCTGTCCACCCGGCGGTTGGGCATGAAGAGGTACAGGAAGCTGAAGAGCACCCACATGGTCACGAAGGGGGTGAGCTCCAGGAAGAGGACCACGACGGGGCCCAGGAACCCCAGGACGTCGAACCTCCCGGTGATCGCGGCCAGCTGCGTGGTGACGAAAACGGTGGCGCTCCCCGACAGGACCAGCAGCACGGGGGCCACGAGCATGACGGAGAGGTAGTCCGTGATCTTGCGGGCCAGCGTCCGGTCCTCCTTCACCGACCAGATGTCGTTGAAGGAGTTCTCGATGTTGCCCAGGACCTTGATGATCGTCCAGAACAGCAGGATGACGCCCACCCCGGCGATGAGGCCGCCCTTCGTGTTCTCGAGCAGCGAGTTGGCGAAGCCGAAGACCTCCAGGAGGACTTCCTCCTGCCCCTCGAAGCGCTCCAGGATCTTTTCCTGCAGGACTTTCTCGAACTCGAAGCCCTTGGCGATCCCGAAGGCCATGGCCACGACGGGGACGATCGAGAGCAGCGAGAAGAAGGTCAGCGCCGAGGCCCTCAGCCTGCAGCGGTGCTCCTGGAAGGCCTGGGCGGCGGCGAGAAAGATCCGCAGGTACCGGACGGCGAAGGCCTTCAGGGGCGGCAGGTCCCGCGCGCGGATCCGCCAGATGTCCTGCTCGACGAACTTCCTCACCTTCGCGAACATGGCCCCGTCCCCCTTGTCCGCCGGGACGCATGCCCCGGGCTGTCCCTGTTTAGCACAGCACGCCGCGAAGGTAAAGAAAGCGGCGGGCCATCAGTAGTTCTCCGCCAGGATTTCGTAGTGGGCCTTCGGGTGGCGGCAGGCGGGGCAGACTTCCGGCGCCTCGGGGCCCTCGTGCACGTAGCCGCAGTTGCGGCAGTGCCACTTGACGGCCGTCTTCTTTTTGAAGACCTCGCCTGCCTGCACATTGGCCAGGAGCTTGCGGTAGCGGGCCTCGTGGAATTGCTCGACCTCTGCGATCTCGCGGAAGGAGTGGGCGATCTGCGGGAACCCCTCCTCGCGGGCCACGCGCTCGAAATCGGCGTAGAGCGTGGACCACTCGAGTTTCTCCCCTTCGGCGGCGGCCAGCAGGTTCGCCGCCGTGTCGCCGATCACGCCCGCCGGGTAGGACGCCGTGATTTCCACCTCGCCGCCCTCGAGGTGCTTGAAGAACACCTTGGCGTGCTCCTTCTCGTTTTCGGCCGTCTCCAGGAAAATGGCCGCGATCTGCTCGTAGCCTTCCTTCCGCGCCGCACTGGCGAAGTACGTGTAGCGGTTTCGCGCCTGCGACTCGCCGGCGAAGGCCGCCAGCAGGTTCTTCTCCGTCCTTGTTCCCCTGACCGATTTTGCCATGATGCCGCGTTCCTTTCGATGGGTTGTCGCAATGGGGATAACATAACGCATGCCCGGGACAAGTCAAGAAGCAACCGGGCCGGCATGAGGCACGGAACTTGCTTGACATCAGGTCAACCCAACCACCTCCTTTCATCTCCTTCGGGGCAGGGCGGCACACCCTGCCCCACTTTTTTCCCCTGTCCGGCTCAAAACCATGGACCTGCGCCGTGTATGCCTGTACAATCCGGGCAGCGGCCTTCGCCCCTGCTGCCAGGGGTGTTTCCGGCCACACCCCCTGCTTCGAAGGGAGCACGAGCATTGAGCGACGAAAAGAACCGGCCGGGCCCGCCCGATGCCCCGGGGGCCTCAGCCCGGCTCATCATCGCCACCACCATCGGCAACGCCCTCGAGTGGCTCGACTTCAGCGCCTATGCCCTGTTTGCCGTCTTCATCGCAAGGGAATTCTTCCCCGCCGAAAGCGAGCTGGCCTCCCTGCTGGCCGTTTTCGCGACCTTTGCCGCCGGGTTCGTCATGCGGCCGGTGGGGGCCCTGGTGCTGGGGAGCTACGGCGACCGCGCAGGCCGCCGGGCGGCCCTGAGCCTGACGATCCTCCTGATGGCGCTGGGGACCGCCATCATCGCCTTCACGCCGGGCTATGCGACGATCGGGGCGGCCGCGCCCGTGCTGATCGTCCTGGCCCGGCTGCTCCAGGGGCTTTCGGCCGGCGGCGAGATCGGCGGCGCCGTGGCCTTCCTGATCGAGCATGCCCCCGCGGGCAGCAGGGGCCGCTATGTGTCCTGGCAGCAGGCGGGCCAGGCCGGGGCGTTTCTCCTGGCGGGCCTGTCGGGGCACCTCGTGACCAACCTGCTCACGCCCGAGCAGGTCCAGGCGTTCGGCTGGCGGCTGCCCTTTGTCTTCGGCCTCTCGATCGCCCCGGTGGGGTTCTACATCCGCTGGAAACTCGACGAGACGCCGCTGTTCGACCGATACCGGAGGCGGAGCCCCGCCCGGGCGTCCACGCCGGTGCGCGACCTGTTCCGGGGGCACCTGCGGCCGCTGCTGCTCGGCATCGCACTGGTCGCCGTGGGCGCCGTCTGCAACCACCTGGCCAACTACATGCCGACCTACCTCATCCGCGAGCTCAAGATGAGGCTCTCGAGCGCCTACATCGGGCTGCTCGTCTTCGGCTGCGCCCTGAGCCTCGCCCCCCTGGTCGGCGCCTGGTGCGACCGGGCGGGCCGGAAGCCGCTGATGACGGCGGCCGCGCTCGGGATGCTGATCGCCGCCTACCCCTCCTTCTGGGTCCTCAACCGGTGGCCGGGCGAGCTCTCCCTGGTCCTCGTGCAGTTCGTCCTGGGGCTGCTGCTGGTCGTCTACGCAGTGCCGGCCTACGCCGTCGGGGCCTCGCTCTTTCCCACGCCGGTCCGGACCACGGGGCTCGCGATCGTCTACAGCGTGGGCGTCACGGTGTTCGGAAGCCTGACCCCGATGGTGGGCACGGTGCTGGTTGCGCTGACGGGCGACCGGCTGGCGGTCGCCTGGTGGTTCATCCTGGCGGCCCTCATCAGCCTTGCGGCCCTTGCGCTGCTGGACGACCGCGCAAGCGAAAAACTGGATTGATAGCGGGGGACGTTGTTTACTAATTAGAATAACTCAGCGCAACACCACAACCCCCGAACCGAGTTATTCCAATTAGTAAACAACGTCCCTGGTCTGGAGGATGATATGGCGTATGACAGATCGAAGGGGCGGGCGGAGTGGATCACCGCGCTGATCCGGGACTGGGTCAATACCTCGCCGGAGAACACGCTGGGGAACGAGGCAGGCGACCGGGCCTGGGACGACCCGCTCGTCGGGTTCTCCCGCGGCGACGACCCGTACTGGGAATCCTTCAAGGAGCACGTGGGCCCCTTCCACTGGACCCCGGCGGAGGCCTTCGCGCAGGCCTTTCCGGGCGGCGGCGCGGGGCCGGAGAGGCTCACGGTGGTCAGCTGGGTGCTGCCCCAGATGAAGAAGACGAAGATGGAGACGAGAAGGGAAACGACCTACCCGCCCGAGAGCTGGGCGCGGGCCCGGTTCTACGGGGAGGCGGTCAATGAGAAGCTCCGCAGGCACGTCGTGGCGGAGCTGGGGAAGGCGGGCATCCGGGCCGCGGCGCCGGTGCTGCTGCCCGGGTTTTCCCGCATGCCCTCGGAGAGGTTCACGTTCGCCTCGACCTGGTCCGAGCGCCACGCGGCCTTCGTGTCGGGGCTGGGGACCTTCGGGCTCTCCGACGGCCTCATCACCCCGCGGGGGAAGGCCATGCGCGCGGGGTCCGTCATCGCCGAGATCGAGGTCCAGCCCACGCCCCGGCCCTACAGGGGGCACCGGGACTGGTGCCTGTGGTTCAGCCGCGGGACCTGCAGGAAGTGCGCGGCGCGGTGTCCCGTGGGGGCCCTCTCGGAGAGGGGGCACGACAAGATCCTCTGCTCGAGGCATGTCCACGAGACGTGCAAGGCGGTCATCGCCGAGCGCTACGGGTTCGCGGGCTACGCCTGCGGCCTCTGCCAGACGGCGGTCCCCTGCGAGTCGCGAATCCCCGCCGCGGAGGACGGCGGCTGAAGGGCCGGCGGCCGTGACAGGGAGAGGGGGCCGATCCGGGGGACCGGCGACGCGCGTCCTGTTCAGGAGGGCACGCCGGGGCGTACCAGGGCCGCCAGCCGCTCGACGGCGGGTTCTACAAGGGCGAGGGTCTCCGGCGAGAGGGACCGGCGGAAGTCGAAGTCGCGGCCGCGGACCGAGACGAGGTGCCCCTCGAGGTCGCGGCCGTGGATGGCCTTGTAGAAGGCCAGCAGCGTGGACGGGCTCATGTGGTGGGTGAAGGTGAGGCCGGCATCCTCCGCCGAGACGGGCGCGCAGTACACGTCGCCCAGCGCGGGGTCCACGTGGGCGTCCACGAAGAGGACGCGGCCGTAGCCCTCGAGCAGGTCCATCATCTCCGGCACGAGCTGGCCGATGAAGACGGAGTCCACCGAGAGGCCGAGCCGCTCGAGGCCCGTGTCGTCCTCCGCGAGGGCGGCCTGCCCCAGGCGCCGCCGGAAGGCGTTGACCACGTGAAAGGCCACGCCGTCGTCGGCGCGGTCGAGGTTGCCGAAGCCGATCACCAATGTCCGGTCCATGGGATTTTCCCCGGCCCGCGGGAATGCAGAAGCGGGCGGGCGCCCTGCGCCCGCCCGCCTTCGTCCCCTCCGCCGCGGCCTCAGCGCGAGATGCGGTCCAGCACGGTCCCGTCCGCGGCCACCAGGGTCACCTCCAGGGGCATCTTGCCGATGGCGTGGGTGGCGCAGGACAGGCACGGGTCGTAGCAGCGGATGGCCGCCTCGACGCGGTTGAGCATGCCCTCGCTGAGCCTGTTGCCGTTCACGAAGGCCTTCGCCACCGCGCCCGCTGCCGTGTGCATGGCCCAGTTGTTGTTGCCCGTGGCCACGATCAGGTTCACCCGGGTCAGGATGCCGTTCTCGTCGGTGCTGTAGTCGTGGATGAGCGTTCCCCGGGGGGCCTCGATGACGCCCACGCCCTGGCCGGGCAGCTGGTCCTTGGGATACGCGCGGACGTCCCGGGACAGGATGTCCGGGTCGTCCAGCAGCTGCCCCGTGCGCTCGAGCGCGTAGACCAGCTCGATCATCCGGGCGTAGTGGTAGTACAGGGACCCCTCGACGGGCTTGCCGCCGTTGACCGTCCTGAACTGCCGGAAGGCCTCGTCGGCCAGGGGGGTGCCGATCTTGTCGATCACGTTCATGCGCCCCAGGGGGCCCACGCGGTAGAACCCCTGCGGGAAGCCCTGCTTGCGGTAGTAGGGGTGCTTGAGGAACGACCAGGGCTCCACGTGCTCCCCGATGTGGGAGAGGTAGGCGTCCGCCTTGAACTGGGCCAGGAACCTGCCTTCGGCGCTCTTCACGCGGATCTCGCCGTCGTAGAGCTGAAGGCCGCCTTCCTCGTCGACGAGGCCCATGTAGTTGGACGGGAACGCCGCGAAGGTGTCGGCCAGGGCCTTGTTCTGCTCCAGCCATCCCCGCGCGATGCCCAGGGCCACCTTGCCGATCCCGGTCATCTCGCCGAGCTCGGAGGCGATGGCATCGCGGTCCGCGACCGTCAGGGGGGCGTTGACCCCTCCCGGGACGCAGAGGTTGGGGTGGACGCGCTTGCCGCCCCCCAGGCGCTGGATGATCTGCTGGCCGTACCGGCGCAGGTGCACGGCCTTCACCGCGAGCTCGGGGTTCGCCTTGATGATGCCGAAGACGTTGCGGTCCTTCGGGTCGGCGTCGAACCCCAGAATCAGATCGGGAGCGGCCAGGTGGAAGAAGTGCATCCCGTGCGACTGGATGATCTGCCCCATGTGGATCAGCTCGCGCAGCAGCTTCGCCGGGCGGGGGGGCTCCACCCGGGCCACCCCGTCGCAGGCCTTCGCGGCCGCCAGGTGGTGGCTCACCGGGCAGATGCCGCAGATGCGCTGGGTGATCTGCGGCATTTCGAGGTAGGGGCGGCCCTCGGTGAACTTTTCCAGCCCCCGGAACTCGTCGACGTGGAAGAAGGTCTGGTCGACGTCGCCCTGCTCGTTGAGGTGGATCGTCACACGCCCGTGTCCCTCGATCCGGGTCACGGGTTCGATGGTTATCTTCCGAGCGTTCATGGGTTGTACTCCTAGTCGTATTTGAAGTATTTCGGGGGCAGGACGACGGGCGTGCGACCGGCGAGCAGCTCCGAGAGCGCGTAGAACAGCGCGTCGGCGCTCGGCGGGCACCCGGGGATGAACAGGTCGACCTTCACCACCTTGTCGACGCCCACGACCTCGTCCAGCGGCGTGCCGAGCTCCGGGGAGTCGGGGATGAGGCCGCCCACGTTGCTTTCCGCCTCGAGATAGGCCCGCTTGAGGGCCTCCTTCGTGCCGCAGAGGTTGCGCATGGCCGGCACGCCGCCGAAGGTGGCGCAGTCGCCGATGGCGATGAGGATCTGGCAGCGCTCGCGCATCTGCTTGGCCACCTCCACGTTGTGGGAGTTGCAGATGGCCCCCTCGAGGATGCCCACGGTGACGCCTTCCTTGGGCGGGTGCTTCAGGTCCGTCACCGGGCTCGAGGTGAATTCGGCCTTCTCCAGCAGCTGCAGGATGCGGTCGTCGATGTCGAGAAAGGACATGTGGCACCCGGCGCAGCCGGCCAGCCAGTCCGTGGCGATCGTGATTTTCGACATGGAAGGGTCTCCTTTCACTTCAGTTCCTTTGCGGCGCGGGCCGATATTTCCTTGAAGGATGCGCCGAGTTTCTTCCCCAGCCTGTCGGCCAGCTGGGAGAGGATTTCCCAGTCCGCCAGGGCCTCGCCTTCGGGCTCCACGGCCCGCTCGGCCTTCAGGACAACCCCCTCCATGTTGATGAGGGTCCCCTCGCGCTCGCACCAGACGGCCGAGGGCAAGACCACGTCGGCCCGCTCGGTGAGCGGCGAGGCGTAGCTGGCCTGCGCGACGACGAAGGTGCTCTTGCCGATCCGCTCGAGGACGTCGCCGCTCATGTCCTGCTCCCCCATCATCGCGTAGAGCACCTTGGCGGCCTGAGGCTTGAAGCCGTTGTGGATCCCGAAGGCCAGGGCGCCCCGCGTGTTCACGCCGGGCTCCAGGGCCAGGAAACGGGCCTTCTTCCCGAGCTTCTTGAGGGTCTTGGCCGCCTTCTCGGTCAGTCCGGTCCCGAAGAACACGGTCACATTCTCGGCGTCGTCGGCCATCTCGACGGCTTTCGCGATGTCGGCGAGGCCCAGGGTCACCTCCGCGTACGGGGCAAGCCCGTTGTCGTTGTCGTCGACGACGATGAGGCGCATCCCCTTGTCGACGAGCCGCTTGATGCGGAACGAGGCGACGGGCTGGTCCTTGGCGGGGTCGGCCCCGACGAGCAGGATCATGCCGCTGCCGACGAGTTCCCCGAAGGTGCCCGGCTTCTTGCCGATCCAGTCGGGCGCGGCGCCGGAGAGCAGGCCCACGTTCTTCGCCTTCAGCTCCTTGAGGAAGATCCGGCCTGCGAGGTAGAGGGCCTCGTTGGTCGCGTCGCCCGAGACGAGCAGGGCGATTTCCTTGGCCTCGGCGTCCTCGAGCTGCCTGGCGACGGTCTTGAGGGCGTCGCCCCAGCCGGCGGGCTCGAGCTTCCCCTTCCTCCGGATCAGGGGCTGGGTGATCCGCCTGCGCTCCTCGTAGAGCGGGTCGAAACGGCCGGCCTTGCAGAGCAGGCCGCCGCTGACGGCGCAGTCCCAATCCCCCTCGATGCGCAGGACGTTGCCGGCCCGCGTCACGATCCGCGTGCCGCAGCCGACGCTGCATCGGTTGCAGACGCTCCGGACGCGCTCCGTCTGGTCGCCGCGTCCCATGAAGGAACTCCGCCGGTCGATGAGGGCGCCCGTGGGGCAGACCTGCAGGCAGGTGCCGCAGGAGATGCAGGTCGATTCGCCGAAGGGCACGTTGGCGTCGGCGTGGATCATCGACTCCGCCCCCCGCTGCCTGAGCCCGAGGGTGTGGTTGGCCACGAGATCGCCGCATGCCCTCGCGCAGCGCTGGCAGAGCACGCAGCGGTTCTGATCCATGATGAAGTACTTGCGCGTGGCGTCCACGGGGAACGGCTGGGTGTAGGTCGGGTAGACCCAGTGGTCGATCCCGTAGCGGTAGCCGAGGTTCTGCAGCTCGCAGTCGCCGCTCGTCTCGCAGAACGGGCAGTAGTGGTTGCGCTCGGAGAACAGCATGTCGAGGATGAGCTTCCGGGCGGCCACCACGCGGGGGGACTCCGTCTCGATCTCCATGCCCTCCGAAATCGGGAACGCGCAGGCCGCCTGCAGGTTGCGCTGTCCCTTGACTTCGACGACGCAGATCCGGCAAGCCCCGATCGGCTGCAGCGCCCGGTGATGACAGAGCGTCGGGATGTCGATGCCGGCCTGACTGGCGGCCTCGAGGACCGTGGCGCCCAGCGGCGCCAGCACCTCGCGGCCATTGATGATCACTCGTATCTTTGCCATCTCTCGCCTCTCCTTTTTCTCAAAGGCTGTCGCAAGGCACCGGGGGCTGCGATGCACGCCGGGGGCCTGCCCGGTGTCGATGTGCTTGGTCAGAGCTCCACGTCACAGCGCAGGCAGCGGGTCGACTCCTTCTTCGCGGCCTCTTTCGTGTACCCCAGCTCGACCTCCTGGAAGTTCGCCCTCCGGTACGAGGCCTCCAGCTCCGGCATGCGGGCCATCGGGCACTCCTCGGTGTCCTCGTCGATGACGAAGGGGATGTGGATCTCTTCCTCGGGCGGAGGCACCCAGGCGGGCTCGCCGTTTCTCTTCCGGATGGCGGCGTCGATGTCCTCGGCCGCCGCGTGCCCCGCGGCGATGGCCTTGATGACCGTGCTGGGCCCCGTGACGGCGTCGCCGCCGGCGAAGAACTTCGGGTTCGTCGTCCCGGTGCGGAAGCCGTTGACGGCCGTGTCGAAGCAGGACCACTTGTTCACCGACACGCCGCTGTCCTTCGGCACGAAGGAGAGGTCCGGCGTCTGGCCGATGGCGGCGATGACGGTGTCCACCGCCAGGGTGAACTCGGAGCCCTTGACGGGAACGGGCCGCTTGCGGCCGCTGGAATCGAAGTCGCCCAGCTTCTGCCTCTGGCACTCGATCCCGCTGACCTTTCCGCCGGTGCCGACGATGCGCAGGGGCGCGACGAGGTACTCGATCTTGATGCCCTCGTGCTCGGCCGCCACGATCTCCTCCTCGGCGGCGGGCATGTCCTCGCGCAGGCGCCGGTACAGGATCGTCACCTCGGCCCCCAGGCGCAGGGCCGTCCGTGCCGCGTCGATGGCGGAGTTGCCGCCGCCGATGACGGCCACCTTGGAGCCGAGCGATTTCCTCCCGCTCGTCCAGGCCGACTCGTCCATGTTGAAGTCGCGCAGGAACTCGACGCCGCCCCAAACGCCCTTGAGGTCCTCGCCCTCGACGCCCAAGCGCTGGCTCTTGTGGGCGCCGGGCGCGAGGTACACCATGTCGAAGTCCCGGTTGACGGCGTCCCAGGGCATCTCGCGCCCCACGCGGATGCCGCACTTGATCTCGACGCCGAGCTTGCGGATGTCGTCGATCTCCCTCTCGAGGATCTGCCTGGGCAGGCGGTACGGGGGGATGCCCCAGCTCAGCATGCCGCCGGGCGTGGGCAGCTCCTCGAAGACCGTGACGCGGTAGCCGCGCAGCGCCAGGTCCCTGGCGCAGGTGAGCCCCGCGGGCCCCGCGCCGATGACGGCGATCCGCTCCTTCCGGGTCAGCGGGACGGGCTTGACCTCGGGCCTCGGCGCGTTGTCGGTGATGTAGCGCTTCAGGAACTTGATGGAGACCGGCTCATCGAGGAGGCCCCTGCGGCACTTGGACATGCACTGGTGGTCGCAGACCCGGCCGCAGACCGACGGGAAGGGGTTGGTCTTGAGCATGACCTTGTAGGCGTCAGCCAGGCGGTCGTCCCGGATGAGGGCCGTGTAGGCCGGGATGTCCATGCCGATCGGGCAGGTGTGCTGGCAGGGCGACTTGAAGAGGGCCGAGCAGACGGCGGCGCGGCATTTCTTGTCGCGGATGTGCTCGACGTACTCGTCGCGGAAGTACCGGATCGTCGACAGCACCGGGTTCGGGGCGGTCTGCCCGAGGCCGCACAGGGAGGCGTCCTTGATGACGCTGGCCATCGACTCGAGCAGCTCGATGTCGCCCTCCTTGCCCTTTCCCTTGCAGATGTTGGTCAGGATCTCGAGCATCCGCTTCGTGCCCTCCCGGCAGGGGATGCACTTCCCGCAGGATTCGTCCTGACAGAAGTCCATGAAGAAGCGGGCCATGTCGACGGCGCACTTGTCCTCGTTCATGACGATGAGGCCGCCCGAGCCCATGATGGCCCCCAGCTCGGTGACCTTCTCGTAGTCGACGGGCGCGTTGAGGTGCTGCACGGGGATGCAGCCGCCGGAGGGGCCGCCCAGCTGGGCGGCCTTGAACTTCTTGCCGCCGGGGATGCCGCCGCCGATGTCGTAGACGATGGTCCCGAGGGTCGTGCCCATGGGGACTTCCACGAGGCCCACGTTGTTGACGTCGCCCGTCAGCGCGAAGACCTTCGTACCCTTGGACTTCTCGGTGCCCACGCTGGCGTACCACTCGCCCCCGCGCAGGATGATCTGGCCGATGTTGGCGAGCGTCTCGACGTTGTTCAGGACGCTGGGCTTGGCCCAGAGGCCCGCCACGGCGGGGAAGGGGGGCCGGGGCCGCGGCATGCCGCGCTTGCCCTCGATGGAGGTCATCAGCGCCGTCTCCTCGCCGCAGACGAAGGCGCCCGCGCCCTGGTAGATCTCGATGTCGAAGTCGAAGCCCGTGCCCAGGATGTCCTCACCCAGCAGGCCCATCTCGCGGGCCTGGCCGATGGCCACGTTGAGGCGGTGGATCGCCAGCGGGTACTCGGCGCGGCAGTAGATGTAGCCCTTCTTCGACCCGATCGCCTTGGCGGCGATCACCATGCCCTCGAGCACCGCGTGGGGGTCCGCCTCCAGCACGCTGCGGTCCATGAAGGCCCCCGGGTCGCCCTCGTCGGCGTTGCAGAGCACGTACTTCACGTCGCCGGGGGAGCGCTGGGCGAACTGCCACTTGAGCCCCGTGGGGAACCCGGCGCCGCCGCGCCCGCGCAGGCCCGACTTGAGGACTTCCTGGACGATCTGGTCCGGCGTCATCTCCGTGAGCGCCTTGGCCATCCCGGCGTAGCCGTCGCGGGCGATGTACTCCTCGATGTTCTCGGGGTCGATGAGGCCGCGGTTGCGCAGCACCCGGAGATCCTGCAGGGCGAAGAAGGGGATTTCCTGCATGGAGGGGATCCGGTCTTCCTTGCCCGGCTCCCGGTAGAAGAGCCGCTCGACGGGGCGCCCCTTGATGAAGTGCTCTTCCACGAGCACGGGGACGTCGGCCGGCTGGATGCCCATGTAGATGATGCCTTCGGGGTAGACGACCATGATGGGCCCCATGGCGCAGAAGCCGTTGCAGCCCGTCTCGACGACCTTGAGCTCCTCTGCAAGGCCCCGCTTGTTGATCTCCTCGATGAGGGCCTTCTTGACCGCGATGCTTCCGGAAGCGTGGCAGCCGGTGCCCCCGCAGACCAGCAGATGCGAACGAAACACTTTCATCGGATTTGCTCCTCCCCTCTCATTCTCGGCAGGGAATGGTGAATGCCTCTCTCCTAGCGGACGACCTCGGCCCCCTTGGCGAGCACGAAGGGCGTCTGGATCTCGCCCTCCATGACGTGGCGCTTGAACACCTGGCGCATCTTCTTTTCGTCCATCTTCTCGTACTTGATGGGCTCCCTGCCCAGGAGTTCGACGGTGACGAGGGGCTCGCGGCTGCAGAGTCCCATGCAGCCCGAGGTGGTCACGATGACGTCCGTCACGGCGCTCTCCTCGATCTCGCGCATCAGGGCGTTGAGCACCTCGCGGGCGCCCGAGGCGATGCCGCAGGTCCCCATGTGGACGGTCACCTTGGCCCGATGCCCGCCCTCGCGGAGGGCCGTCTGGGAATGGACCTTCTCCTTGATCTTCTTGAGATCCTCGATTTTCAGCTTCGTCATGGCGCAACCTCGTTTGGATGGCTCAGGGCTGCGGGCGAAGGGCTGAAAGGATATGGGCGGACAAGGGATTGTGCTTTCTTCCTCCGGCCTCGCGCCTTCCGCCTTCCGCCGTTTGCCCGTCATTTATTGGTAGTCGTCCAGCACCGACTTGAGCTTCTGGGTCTTGATCCGGCCGTGGACGTTCTCGTCGATCACGATGACCGGGGCGAGCCCGCAGGCCCCCAGACATCGGACCGTCTCGTAGGTGAACCGCCTGTCGGCCGTCGTCTCGCCCTCCTGGACGCTGTACTCCTTCACGATGCTCTCCGCGATGGCTTTTCCGCCGCGGACGTAGCAGGCCGTGCCCAGGCAGACGCGCACCGTGTGCCGGCCCCGGGGCTTCATCGTGAAGAAGGAATAGAACGTCACGACGCCGTAGACCTGCGCCAGCGGCAGATGCAGACCCTCGGCGATCCTCCGCTGAACCGGGACGGGGAGATAGTCGAGCACGACCTGGGCCTCCTCCAGCACCGGGATGAGGCCGCCGGGCTTCCCCTTGTACTTGGCGATGATCGCGTCGAGCTTCGCCACCTGCTCGGCGGTGAACTCACGGAGCAAATCGCTGTTGCCGTTCTTCATCGATGCTCTCCTCTCTCGGGAGGGTTTCATGCCGACGCCCCGATGTCCCGCAGCCCCTCCGCGATGTGCCCGCGGAGGAATCCCGTGACCTCGGGGTGGTCCAGCGGCACGTCCTCCAACGCTTGTTTGATGTCCCTCGTGTCCAGCAGGTAAACCCTGCCGTCCGTTTCATGCCTGTAGATGAAATCGCTCCCCGGGTTTCCCACGATGAGCGCGATCAGGGTCGACGCAATGTCGCCCAGGGGCTGCCGGTCGATGTGGGTCAGGCCGAAGGTGGCCTCGACGACCGTCCCCGTCCCCGGTTTCGATCGAAGGGTCAGGCGCCCGCCGGTCCTCTGCGCCGCCTCGGCGAGCATGGGCAGCCCGAGGCCCACGCGCCGGACCTTTTTCGTCGTGTAGAAGGGGTCGAGGGCCCGTTCGCGCTCCTCGCGGGTCATGCCCCTGCCGTTGTCCGTGATCCGCATCAGGAGGAGGTCCTTTGACCGGCTCTCGCGGACGAGGATGCGGACGAGCGTCGCGCCGGCGCGGATGGCGTTTTCGACGATGTCCAGGATGTGCAGCGCCAGCTCGAGCACTCTCTCACTCCAGGATGCACCGGCCGCCGCGCTTTCCGAAGGCCCGCTTCAGCTCCGCCAGCGTGGGTTCCTTCAGCATCGCGCGCGTAACCCCCGTCCCGATGTCCGTGATGATGTGGGCATCGGAGGACTCGATGAAGGCGAAGCGCGCAAGCTCGGGGTGACGGCGCCTCGCCTCGGCGATCCCCAGCCGGCGGGTCACCTCAAGGGCATCCAGGGGGAGCCCCTCGGGGATGAACCCGAGCTGCCCGAGGATGCCGAAGGCCTCGCGGTTGATGTGGGCCGCCACGGCGAGCCCGCCCGCGTCGTGGATGGCATCCACGATCCGCGCGAGCGGCAGTTCCGTGGCCCCCATGAGCAGCCTCTCGCTGAGCCCCTCCACCTCGTCGTGCTCGTTGACGATGGCCTGGCAGCCGAAGGCGTCCTCGTCGTTTTTCCCCGGCAGGTGCCGGTGGACGAGGTCCTGCAGGGGGCCCAGGTTTTCCAGCTTGTCAAAGAGCGCCAGGACGTGAACTTCCTCGCAGCTCGTGATCTCCATGCCCGGAAAGACGGTCAGCCCGGTGCCTTCGGCGCATTTGACGACGTACGGCGCGTTTTCGGATGCGTTGTGGTCGCAGACGGCGATGATGTCGAGACGGCGGGCCAGCGCCATCGATACGACGGCCCGGGGGTACATGTCGAGGTCGGCACAGGGTGAAAGACAGGTGTGAACGTGGAAATCACAGCGGAACTCCCTGATCATCGGCGGAACCCCTTAAGGGCTGCTGCCGCTCTCCCCCCTCCCGGTCGCGGCCGGTGCGGGCCGCTGACGGCAAGAACCCGAAAAAAAAAGGAACGGCCCCGCTCGGACCGTTCCTTTACTACAAATTCACGGCTTGATCAATTGATATATTCTGCCGACGATCTCGAAGGCCGGCAGCTCCGTCACCAGGATCGGGATCCCCTCCGCTTCGGCCTTTGCCTTCGTGTCGGGGGCGGGCTCGCTTCCCTGGATCAGGATGATGCCCGCAAGTTCCTTGAGGCTGGCCACGGCCACGATGTTCTGGTGCACCTGGCGCGTGATCCAGATGTCGCCCTCCTTGCTGTTGGCCATGACATCGCTGAGCAGATCCCCCACGTACCCGCCGCGGACCTCCCGCCCGAGTTTTTCCCCTGCGCAGCGAACCTCGAGGCCCAACTCGCGGACCAATGCGTCAAGCTGCATGAGCGTCCTCTCCTGCCGTCATCAAGGGCGCAACCCTTCGGCGTTTCCCCCCTCAGAGCGTGATCTGCGGCAGATCGGGGTGCAGAATCTTCTGGAAATTCATCACCGTCATCCGCACGTTGGTGCCCACGCCCAGCTCGGAGGTGATGATCAGGTGGTCGGAATATTTCTTCATGTTCGCCAGCCCCATGCCCGCGCCGAACCCCATCTCGCGCACGGCGGGCGATGCGGTGGAATAGCCTTCCTGCATGGCGAGCTCGATGTCCGGGATCCCGGGGCCTTCGTCCTTCGCCTCGATCTTCACCGCCTCGTCGGTGACGGACAGGGTGATGGTGCCGCGCTTGGCATAGGAGACGATGTTGATCTCCGACTCGTAGCAGATGATGGCGATCCGTCGCACGATGTCCGTCGAGACGCCCAAGTCCTTCAGGATGCCCTTGATCTGGCCGGACACGTTGCCCGCATTCTGGAAGCTTCCGCCCTCCACCTCGAAGGACTTCTCGAAATTCAGCGTCACCCCCATGTTCACGTCTCGCCGCCGACCTTCTCGATGCAGCCCTTGATCCCCCGCGCGTGCAGGCGGCCGGATGTCTCGAACAGGATGTACTTCGTCGAGAGGATGGGGATCTTGAGCTCCTCGGCGAGCTTGACGGTCTCCTCGGTCGGTTTCTTGCCGCGCACCATGATGATCGCGGTGATGTCCAGGATGTCCGCCGTCCGGACGACCTGGGGGTTCGTCAGCCCGGTGAGGAGCATGGCCTCGGGCTTGGCGAAGGCGAGCACGTCGCTCATCAGGTCTGCGGCAAACGCGGTCTTGACAGGCTTATCCAGCTGGTCGTTTCCGACGAGGACATCGGCCTCCAGGATCTCTTTCACGTCTTTCAGGGTCACAGCGTCCTCCTCTGCTTTCGCAAACCGGCATGCGTACCGCGGACGGCATGCAGGAGCCGATGCCCGTGACGGGCGGAACCGATGGAAAGGTCGTCAATCCTGACGGTTGGTAGCACATCGGCGCGCGCGAAGTCAACCAGGAAGATTGCCGCACTTCGAGGATGGTGTCCCCCGGCGGAAACGGCCTGCGGGACGGAACGGGGGAAAGGGGAACATTTCTCTTGACAGGGGAGAGGGCCGAGTGTATAAGTGACCACTAGTCAGTTAGTGACCGTCATTCATCACCGGTCCCGGCATGCGGACCGGCCGGGCGGCAGGGAGGGAGGCCTTGGGTTCCGAGCGAAGGAGAGAGAGGGAGAAGGAGCAGCGGCGCAGCTCCATCCTGCGGGCGGCGAGGAAGGAATTCTTCGAGAAGGGGTTCCGGGCCGTCACGGTGGACAGCATCGCCCGGCGCGCCGAGCTGAGCAAGGGGGCCATCTACCTCTACTTCAAGAGCAAGGAAGAGATCTACGCCCAGATTCTGCTCAGGGACATCGACAAGTTCCACGAGAGAGTCGCCACCCTTCTCGACACGTCGAGGAGCGCCGCGGAGAACCTGCGCAGCTTCGCCGAGGTCTACGCGGCGTTTTTCATCAGCGACCGGGAGCTGTTCCGGATCTTCATGAACTTCATGATCCAGCACAACCCCGTCAACTTCACGCCGAGCATCAACGATCAGATCGTCCGGTCGACCAACCAGACCGTCGCCATCATCGAGCAGATCCTGCAGATGGGCATCGAACGCGGGGAGTTCACCGGGTGCCGCGACGTCCGGGTCTGCCGCAACGCCCTCTGGGGGCTTCTCAACGGAATCATCGCGCTGCACCTCTTCACGGGCAGAGAGAACACGAGGGAAGAACGGGTCCGCGCCCAGGTCCGGGGCGGGCTCGAGGTATTCATTGCGGGGCTGTGCCCCGGTCAGAAACCATAGGCGGCGTCGAAAGGCGGAAGTTGGGAAGTCAGGAAGTTATGAAGCCCGGAGCACCGGGGACATAGGAACCCCGCAGGATTGTCCGTGTTTCGCAATTTTTCATCTTCCCAACGTCTTCTTTATCCGGGACCGTCTGCCGACGGGCTGCCGCGAACGACCTTTCAGAGGGGAGACGGATATGAGCAACATGCTGGTGAACACGCGGGATCAGAAGTTCGTGCTCTACGAGCAGATCGGGATCGAAAGGCTCTTCGAGACCGAGAAGTACGCAGAGTACAACCGGGAGACGGTGGACATGATGCTCAACGAGGCCGAGAAGCTGGCCGTCGAGGTCCTCCTGCCCACCTATGACAAGGGCGACAAGGAGGGCTGCAAGTTCGAGAAGGGCAGGGTCAAGGTGCCGGCCTGCTTCCACGACGCCTACAAGAAGTTCTGCGAGGGCGGGTGGCTCAACTGCATGCGCAGCGTCGAGTCCGGCGGGCAGGGGATGCCCAACTCCGTCGCGCAGGCCTGCTACGAGTTCTTCCAGGCCGCCAACTACCCCCTGATCATGTACCCGGGGCTCACCAACGGCGCGGCGGGCCTCATCGACCGCTTCGGCACGCCGGAGCAGAAGAAGAAGTACATGGAAAGGATGTACACGGGCGAGTGGGGGGGGACGATGTGCCTCACCGAGCCCGGCGCCGGGAGCGACGTGGGCTCCCTGAAGACCACGGCCAGGAGGCTGCCCGACGGGACCTACAGCATCCAGGGCACGAAGATCTTCATCTCCTCGGGCGACCACGACCTCACGGCCAACAACATCCACACGGTGCTCGCACGCATCGAGGGGGACCCCCCGGGGACGAGGGGCATCTCGATCTTCATCGTGCCCAAGTTCCGCGTGAAGGCCGACGGGAGCCTCGGGCCCTCCAACGACGTCACGACGGGCGGCATCGAGCACAAGATGGGCATCAAGGGCTCGGCGACGGCGATGCTGATCTTCGGCGAGGAGGGCAAGTGCGTGGGCGAGCTCCTCGGCAAGGAGCGCGACGGCATGAAGATCATGTTCCACCTCATGAACGAGGCGCGCCTCGAGGTCGGGCTCCAGGGGCTGGGCACCGCCACGGCGGCCTACGAGCACGCCGTCGAGTACGCCAAGCAGCGGCTCCAGGGCTCGGAGATCTTCGAGTTCAAGAACCCGGCGGCCCCCCAGGTCCCCATCATCCGCCACCCCGACGTCCGGCGCCAGCTGCTGTGGATGAAGGCGCACGTCGAGGGGTGCCGGGCGCTGCTGTACTACGCGAGCTTCTGCCAGGACATGATGGAGGCGGCCCCGACGAAGGAGGAAAGACAGCAGTGGGCGAGCCGCGCCGACCTCCTCATCCCCGTCTGCAAGGCCTACGTGACCAACCGCGCCCTCGATGTCTGCTCGATGGGCATCGACGTCTACGGCGGCTACGGCTACTGCTCGGAATACCCGATGGAGCAGTACATGCGGGACTGCAAGATCACCCAGATCTACGAGGGGACCAACGGCATCCAGGCCCTGGACCTCGTGGGCCGCAAGCTCGGCATGAAGAAGGGCATGCACCTGCTGGCCATCGCCAAGGAGATGGACGCCGCCATCGCGGGCCTTCGCGAGGAGTTCCCCGAGCTGTCCGCCTACGTCAACTACCTCGCCGAGGCCAAGAACGCGATGACGGACCTCACGATCCAGTTCTTCAAGCTCGGCAAGAGCGCGAGCTTCCTCGTCCCGATCCTCTACGCGAGCCCCTACCTGAACCTCTTCGGGGACGTGGCCGTGGGCTACCTGCTCATGCAGGCAGCCGGCATCGCCCAGAGAAGGCTCAACGCCATCTACGTTGAGGCGGGCGCCAAGAACTCCAAGGCCAAGCAGCGGGCGCTCGTGCACACGAACCCCGAGGTGGCCTTCTACCAGGGCAAGATCGCATCGGCGAAGTTCTTCGCCGTCAACGTCCTGACCTCCGTGCGGGGCAGGGCCGAGGGGATCAAGGCGGGCGACCGCACGCCCATCGAGATCGCCGACGAGAGCTTTGCGATGTGAGGCCGAAAGAAAAAGGCGAAAGGCGACAGGCAGGGAACCGTATCCTGCAGACAAGGAACATGTCGGGCATGGGGTTGAGGCGCAAGCATCGTGCATGGGGGATGCCCGTTTCACGGGCCTCCGCCGCTGACCCTCAGCCGTTTGCCTGATTTCGAATCCAGGAGGAGGAAACCATGTCGTTTCAGATCAAAAAGGCGGCCGTTTTAGGCGCGGGGGTGATGGGCGCGAACATCGCGGCCCAGCTGGCCAATGCGGGGATCGAGTGTTTGCTCCTCGACATCGTCCCCCCCGAGCTGACCGAGGCGGACAAGGCGAAGGGACTGACAAAGGACAGCCCGGCCTGGCGGAACAGCTTCGCCATGCGGGGGCTCGAGGGCGCAACGAAGGCCAAGCCGGCGAGTTTCTACACCAAGCGCAACGCCGCGCTGGTCACGCCCGGCAACTTCGAGGACCACCTCTCGTGGCTCGGGGGCGTGGACCTGGTCATCGAGGCCGTCATCGAGAACCTCAAGATCAAGCAGGACCTCTTCGCCAGGGTGGAGAAGGTCGTGAAGCCCCACTGCATCGTGGCCACGAACACCTCGGGCATCCGGATCGGCGAGATCTCGGCCAATCTCGGCAAGGGGCTCAAGGAGCGGTTCCTGGGGATCCACTTCTTCAACCCGCCGCGGTACATGAAGCTCGTCGAGGTCATCCCCGGCGAGGAGACGAAGAGGGAGGTCGTCGAGTACGTGACCCGCTTCTGCGAGGACGTGCTCGGAAAGGGCGTCGTCGTCTGCAAGGACGTCCCGAACTTCATCGCCAACCGCATCGGCGTCTACGACATGGCCAACGCCATGAACCTCATGCTCGCCAAGGGCATGAGGATCGAGGACATCGACGCCATCATCAGCGCCCCCCTGGGGCGGCCCCGCTCGGCCATCTTCGGGACGATCGACCTCGTGGGCCTCGACACGGCGTACCACGTCATGACGAACCTCTACGAGGCCCTGCCCAAGGACGAGAGCCGCGACCTCTTCATCCCGCCCGACTTCGTCAAGGCCATGATCCAGAAGAAGTGGCTCGGCAACAAGACCAAGGGGGGGTTCTACAAGAAGTCCAAGGACGCCAAGGGCAAGAAGGTCAAGCTCGCCATCGACGTCAAGACCCTGGAGTACGTGCCCGCCGACAAGCCCAAGTTCGAGTCCATCGATGCGGCCAAGAAGTCCGAGGCCCCCGTCGAGAAGACCGTGAGGATGGTCTTCAACGGCAAGGACGCCGCGGCGGAGCTCGTCCGCGAGTACCTCTGCAACAACTTCATCTACGCCGCCAACCGCATCCCCGAGATCGCCGACACGATCGTCGAGATCGACAACGCCATGAAGTGGGGCTACAACCACGCGCTCGGGCCCTTCGAGACCTGGGACGCCGTCGGCGTCAAGGAGGCCGTCGAGGTCATGAAGCAGCTGGGCAAGAAGGTGCCCAAGAAGGTCGAGGACATGCTCAAGGGAGGGTTCCCGTCCTTCTACACGACCAAGGAAGACGGCACCTACTACTACGACTTCGCGAAGAAAGACTACGTGAAGCTCCCCGAGAACCCCAAGATCATCGTCCTGCCGGCCCTCAAGGAGCGCAAGAAGGTCATCCGCCAGAACGCGGGTGCCAGCCTCATCGACATGGGCGACGGCGTGGCCTGCCTGGAGTTCCACACCAAGATGAACGCCATCGACGAGGACATCATCAACATGCTCTTCCTGGCCTGCGACATCGTGGAGAAGGACTTCACGGGCCTCGTCATCGGCAACCAGGCCCCCAACTTCTCCGTGGGCGCCAACATCTTCAAGGTGCTCGTCGCCATCCAGAAGGGCGACTGGGACATCCTCGAGAAGATGATCAACGACTTCCAGCAGGCCAACATGCGCCTGAAGTTCTGTGAGAAGCCCGTCGTGACGGCACCGGCCGGCATGACCCTGGGCGGCGGCTGCGAGATCGCCATGCACGGGGCCCGGTGCCAGCCCGCGGCCGAGACCTACATCGGGCTCGTCGAAGTGGGTGCGGGCGTCATCCCCGCCGGCGGCGGCACCAAGGAGCTCATGGTGCGCGTCACCGAGGGCATCCCCGTGGGGGTGGTCGAGCAGGGCCTCAACCTCCAGGGCTACTACGCGAAGGTCTTCGAGAACATCGGCATGGCCAAGGTGGCCACGAGCGCCGAGGAGGCCAAGGAACTCGGCTACGTCCGCAAAACCGACGGGATCAGCATCAACCGCGACCAGCAGCTCAACGACGCCAAGCAGGTGGTCCTGGGGCTTTCGAAGTTCTACAGGCCGCCCAAGCCGGCGCTCATCCCCGTCATGGGCGAGAACTTCCGCGGCATCTGCGAGGCCGTCCTCTACAACATGCGGCACGGCAACTACATCAGCGACTACGACCTCCACATCGCCCGCAAGCTGGGCCACATCCTCTCCGGCGGCGACTGCCCCGAGGGGACGTACGTGACGGAGCAGGAGATCCTGGACCTCGAGCGCGAGGCCTTCCTGAGCCTTTGCGGCGAGCAGAAGACGCAGGACCGGATCATGTCGCTGCTGTCCACCGGGAAGCCGCTGCGTAACTAATTTCCTTATATCCTCCTCCCCTGGCGGGAGGAGGCAGGAGGAGGGGGAACCCCCCTCACCTCGATCCTCTCCCGCGGAGGGGAGAGGAGGGCTGAGATGAGAGAACAAGAAACCGTCTCTTCAACAAAGGGAGGATATCGATCATGAGAGAAGCCGTTATCGTTGCAGCGGTCAGGAGCCCGGGCGGGCGATACCGAAGAGGGGGCCTGGCGGCCACCCGGGCCGATGAGTTCGGCCTGCAGGTCGTGAAGGGGCTGCTGGCGAAGGTCCCGCAGCTCGACCCGAAGGACGTGGACGACCTCATCGTCGGCTGCGCCTTCCCGGAGGCCGAGACGGGGATGAACCTCGGCCGCGTCCTCACCCTGGGCGCAGGCCTGCCCATCGAGGCCTCGGGCATGACGATCAACCGGTTCTGCTCGTCGGGCCTGCAGTCCATCGCCGACGCGACGGCGAAGATCCGGGCGGGCTGGTCCGACGTCATCATCGCCGGGGGCGTCGAGACCATGTCGCACATCCCCATGGGCGGGAGCCAGTTCCGGCCGCACCCGGACTGGGGAAACCGGCCCAACACCTACGTTTCCATGGGCATCACGGCGGAGAACGTCGCCGCCAAGTACAACGTCTCCCGCGAGGACCAGGACAAGATGGGCGTCGAGAGCAACCGCCGGGCCGCCGAGGCCCTCAAGGCGGGCAAGTTCAAGGACGAGACGATTCCCATCAAGGCCTGGCGGTACAAGAAGGACGCAAGCGGCAAGCGGATCCGCGAAGAGGTCACCTTCACCGAGGACGACGGCGTGCGGTGGCCCACGACGCTCGAGGACCTGGGCAGGCTCAAGCCCGCCTTCAAGGCGGGGGGCTCGGTCACGGCGGGCAACTCCTCGCAGATGACGGACGGGGCCGCCTTCGCGCTGCTCATGACGGAGGAAAAGGCCAAGGCCCTGGGCCTCAAGCCCCTGGCGAAGATGACCTACTATGCCGTGGCGGGATGCGCGCCGGAGGAGATGGGCATCGGCCCGGCCGTGGCCATCCCGAAGGTCCTGAAGCTGGCGGGCCTCAAGATGGACGACATCGATCTGTTCGAGATCAACGAGGCCTTCGCCGCGCAGGCCATCGCGTCCTGCCGGACCCTCGGGATCGAGGAGCGCTACTGGAAGGGGGACATCAACCCCAACGGCGGCGCCATCGCCCTGGGCCACCCCCTGGGGGCCACGGGGGCCAAGCTCACGGCGCAGATCCTCCATGAGGCCAAGCGCCGGAAGGCCAAGCGCTGCATGGTCTCGATGTGCATCGGCGGCGGCATGGGCGCGGCGGGGATATACGAGATGCTGTAAAAACAGTTCGTTGGTTCGTTAGTTCGATTGGTTCAATGAGTTCAGGAGAAAAATGAAGGGCGCCGCGGTTCGAGAGAGCCGCGGCGTTTTTTTCTTCTTTCAGCCCGCGCGAAAAGACGCTATAGAGAGAAGCGTGTCGGCCGTCGACTGCAGGCTGTCGGCTCGGTGCCGTGCCGATGCCCGGGACCCATTCCCCAATTTCCAAACCCCAAGGAGGAGGCAGAGATGACGGGACAGAGTTACGCGGAAGCGGCGGAATTCATCCGGAACAACGTCAGGTTGAGGACCTTGCCCGTGGCCGTGAAGTTCCTGAAGGACAAGTCCTTCCCGGAAAAGACCAGGCAGCCCTCCGTGGCGCTGGGGAAGAGGGTCGCCGTCTGCCAGGCCGTGAGCATGGCCCGGCTCTATGGCTGGACGGTGGGCCTTGCGAAGGAGGACCTGATCTGCGTGCCCGCGGGCATCGCCTTCGGCCTCACGAATGCCGACGACACGGCGGCCGCCATCGGCAGGCTCTTCTGCGGGGGGGCGTACGCCAGGACGGAGGAGACGGGGACCCGGGAGGGCATGTCCATCTGCCGGCTCGGGAAGGACGAGTACGCGGCGCTGCTCATCGCCCCGCTCGCCCGGGCATCCTTCGATCCGGACGTCGTCGTGCTCTACGGCAATCCCGCGCAGGTGATGCGTTTCGTCCAGGCCTGGAGCTGGCAGGAGGGGGAGCGCATCGCCGGGAACTTCGGCGGGAAGATCGAATGCGCCGAGTACCTGATCGCGCCGTTCAGGGAACAGAAGCCCCGCGTGGCCGTGCCCGGCATGGGCGACCGCGTGTTCTCGATCACCCAGGACGACGAGATGGTCTTCGCGCTGCCCGCCAAGGGGCTCGCGCAGCTCGTGACGGGGCTGCAGGAGGCGGGCAAGAAGGTGGGCGCGGGGTATCCCGTGACGTTCTTCCTGAACTTCCAGCCCGAGTTCCCCCCGCATTTCAAGACGCTGGGGAAGGAGCTGGGTTTGCTGTAGGGTTACGTGCTGCGAGTCAGGCGGAAGAGATGCGAATTCGCTTTGCACGCTTGGCCGAGGGCGACCGGGAGGCCGTCATCGACATCTTCAACCACTACATCGAGAACAGCTTTGCGGCCTACCCCGAGGAGGCGGTGCCGTACGCCTTCTTCGACCGCTTCCTCGAGCTGACGGAGGGGTACCCGGCCTTCACCGCGAGGGACGAGGAACGCGGCGGCCGGGTCGTCGGGTTCGCCTTCCTCCGCCCGGTTCACCCGCTCCCCGCGTTTCGGCGTGCGGCGGAGATCAGCGCGTTCATCGACCCGGCCTACACGGGCAGAGGGATCGGAACGGGGTTGCTCGAGCGGGTCATCGCCGGGGCGAGGCGCAAGGGGGTCGACACCGTCCTGGCCAACGTCTCCTCGCTCAACGAGGCAAGCCTGCGCTTTCACGAGCGTCACGGGTTCGTGGAGTGCGGGCGGTTCCGGCGCGTCGCGGAGAAGAAGGGGCGTGACCTCGACGCGGTGTGGATGCAGCTGATCCTGTGAGCACAGGGACGACGGGTTTGCCCGTCGAAAAGAGGGGTGGAATGAAAATCGGGTACGTGCAGTTCAACCCGGCCTTCGGCCAGGTGGACAGGAATCTCGACAAGGCCGAGGCGCTCATCGAAGGCGCGCAGGCGGACCTGCTGGTGCTGCCGGAGCTCTTCAACACGGGCTACCTCATCACCTCGAAGGAGGAGATCGCCGCCCTGGCCGAGGAGGCGCCCGGCGGGAAAACGACGCAGCGGCTCGCCGCCCTCGCGCGGCGCAACAACGTCCATCTCGTCGCGGGCATGGCCGAGCGCAGCGGCGACAGGATCTTCAACGCGGCGATCCTCGTCTCGCCGACGGGCTTCGTGGCGAGTTACCGGAAGGTCCACCTCTTTTTCGAGGAGAAGCTCTGGTTCGACCCCGGCGACGGCGGCTTCGAGGTCTACGACATCGGGCCGTGCCGGGTGGGGATCATGGTCTGCTTCGACTGGTTTTTCCCCGAGTCCATGCGGACCCTCGCCCTGAAGGGGGCCCAGGTCGTCTGCCACCCCGCGAACCTCGTTCTCCCCTACTGCCAGACGGCCATGGTCACCCGCTGCCTCGAGAACCGGGTCTTTGCCGTGACGGCGAACCGGACGGGGACGGAGAGCCGGGGGGGCAAGAGCCTGCACTACACGGGAAGGAGCCAGATCACGGACCGGCTGGGCGAGATCCTGTCCCGGGCCGGTGAGGACGAGGAGTGCGTGGGGGTCATCGACGTCGACCCCGCAGGGGCGCTCGACAAGCAGCTCAACCCCCACAACAACCTGTTCGGCGACCGCAGGCCCACCTTCTATAGGGATATCTGCGGAGTGCCTCCAGCCGTCGAGGGAACAAAGACGAGGCGGGATTGACTATGAAGTTAGGAAGCGAGGAAGTTATGAAGCTAGGATCACGGGAGGGGAAGACATCGTGCCCTTAAGGCTTGTCCGAACTTCCTAACTTCCGATCTTCTTAACTTCCGTCTTTTTGCGGTGGCAGTCTGACCTCGACGAACCTGCGGTAGCCGATGGCGTTGAACTGGTCGATCAGGGCGGAACCGAGCGTGTACTCGACCGTCCCGTCGGGCAGGGGCGATTCGACAACGAGCTTTCCGTGCTTGCGGAAGCTCTGCTGCACGACGAGGTCGGCCAGGCGGATCACCGCCAGGGGCGAGAGCGACCGGTGCAGAAGGGAGAAATGTTCGCACAGGAGGGCCTCTTCCAGGTAACGGGGCAGTTCGTACTTCCTGAGGATGGCGAGGCCCAGCAGGGGGTGCCGGGCGGATACGAACGCCTCGTCCAGGGCAGTTGCCGCGCGGATCTCGTACAGGGCGGCGGGGATCCGGCCGATCTCGAGCAGGAGCGACCCCATCTCCACCTGCTCTACGGCCGCGCTCTTGAAGCCCAGCTCCTCGGCCAGGATGCGGCCGAGAATGGCCCTCGAGAAGCTCCGGCCCGCCAGGGGCTCCAGGGCGGGGTCGAGCAGGAACAGGGCGAGCGCCAGGATGTAGATCTTCGACGGCTTCATCCCCATCCGCAGGACGACCTTCGTGAAGCTGCCGGCGTCGCCCGGTCTCACCTTGCCGAAGAGGACCACGGAGTTGGCGCGGGCCAGCATGCGGGCGGCGATCTGCTCCTTGATCCTGAACTTGAGCTGTTCGATCTCGTGCTGCTGGGCGTCCTCGTTGTCCAGGACGAGGAGCACGGAGGGGTCGAAGCCGAGATTGAGCTTCTCGATGATCGAATCGTGAATGTCGGACAGCAGCGCGAGCTCGGGCGCGGGGATGTCCCGTTTCAGCTCGGCCGCCAGACTTTCCATCGTGCTGCTCATGGGGCTCCTGACGGCGGGGTGCGGCACCCGCCCGCGGGGGCCCCCGAATGATGACCTGACCACCGGCGGTCAGTGGGTGTGCAGGGCGCAGGTGAGGTTCCGCATCCGGTGTCGTTCGAGGTCAGAAAGAGCGTGAGAAAAATGAGTCCGTTCGTCGCGTGAGATCCAGGCTCGGGTTTCGCCGTGCCGATGGTCAGGTCATTCGCAGCACTTCTCCGCACGAGGAATGAAGCAATAACCGTACCATGGCCGGCGGGGGCGCGGCGGGGAGCCCTCCGCTGCCGCCGGCGGCCCGGGCCGGCCGAAACCGTTGCAGGTGGGTGAGAGGATGGTGAAAAGCGGCATCAAGAGATCCCGGAAGTCGGGTCTTCCCCCCGGCAGCCTGGTGCACATCGGACCGGAGCGGACGGAGAAGATCCGGGTCACCGTGGTCGACTACGGGGAAGATCACTTCGAGGAGCGGGAGATCGGGTCGCCCGCCGAGCTGGCCCCGTACTGCGGGAAGTCGACGGTCACGTGGATCGACGTCGTCGGGATCCACGATCCCCGCGTGATCGAGGAGATCGGCGGCCAGTTCCACGTTCACCCGCTGCTGATGGAAGACATCATGAACACGACCCAGCGGCCGAAGATCGACGACCTGGGCAAGTACATCTGCCTCATCGTCAAGCTGATCACCTACGACGACGCGGCCGGGGAGCTCCGCATCGAACAGCTGAGCATCGTGTTCAACGACGATTTCGTCCTGTCCTTCCAGGAGTCCGACAGCGGGATCTTCAGGCCGCTGCGCGACCGGATTCGAAACGGCCTCGGGCGGATCCGCAGGATGGGGACGGACTACCTCGTCTACACCCTGCTGGACGCCGTGGTGGATCATTACTTCGTCGTGATGGAGAAGATGGGGGAGACGATCGACCGACTCGAGGACGAGGTCGTGGCGGCCCCGAAGCGCGAGACGCTGCAGAGCATCCAGAAGCTCCGCGACGAGATCCTGCTGGTGCGCCGCTCCGTGTGGCCGCTGCGCGAGGTGGTCTCCCTTCTCGAGCGGGCCGAGTCGCCGCTGCTCGACAAGACGACGGCCATCTACTTCCGGGACGTCTACGAGCACACGATCCAGGTCATGGACACCGTGGACACCTACCGGGATATCCTCTCGGGGATGTTCGACATCTACCTCTCGAGCATCAGCAACCGCCTCAACGAGGTCATGAAGGTGCTCACCGTGATCGCGACCCTCTTCATGCCGCTCACCTTCCTCGTCGGCGTCTACGGGATGAACTTCGAGTACATGCCCGAGCTCAAGTGGCGCTACGGCTACTTCCTGGTGTGGGGGGTCATGATCACCGTGGCGCTTGCCATGCTCATCGCCTTCCGGCGGCGCCGCTGGATCTAGGCGGCGGACACGGGACGGGGCGCCCGTGCAGCGACCCGTTCAGGCCGTCAGCTCCCCGACGGCCCTCAGCAGCTGCGCCGTGTCCACGGGCTTTGCAAAGGCGCGGTCCGCGCCGAGCAGCGTCGCCATCGACAGGTAGCTTTCGGGCCCGATCCGGCCGCCGCCCGAGATGGCGATGACCGGTACGTCCGGGGTGAGCCTGCGGAGTTCCATCAGCGTCTCGATCCCCTCCTTCTCGGGCATCAGGATGTCCGTGATGACGAGGTCGGCGGGCTGCTTCCGGTGCAGGGAGAGTGCCCGGGCGCCGTTCTCCGCCGTTTCCGTGTCGTAGCCCGCCCGCCGCAGCAGCCGGTCCAGCATGTCGCGCACGAGCGCGTCGTCGTCGACGATCAGGATTCTCTTCATGGCGTCTCGTTCCTTGTCTGCCCGTCGAGCACGGCCCGCACCTCCAGGGCCAGCTGGCCCAGGAAGAGAGGCTTCAGCAGGAATCGCCGGATGCCCATGGCCAGGGCCTCCGCCTCCCCGATGCAGTCGCTGTACCCCGTGCAGAGAATGACGGGCGTGCCGGGCCTGCAGCGCAGGATCTCGCATGCCAGCTCGGCTCCCGTCATGCGCGGCATCGTCATGTCCGTGATGACCAGGTCGAAGCCCCCGGGGTCCTCCCGGAAGAGGCGGAGGGCCGCCGGGCCGTCCTGGACGGCCGTCACGCGGTAGCCGAGCGCGGTGAGCATCCGGGACAGGGCCTCCGCCAGCGGGGCCTCGTCGTCGACCAGCAGGACACGCTCGGTCCCCCGCGGGAGCGGCCCCGCGGGAGGCTCCGGCCTGGGCCCCGCGGTGCCGAGGGCCGGGATGAACACGTCGAAGGTGCTGCCCCGCCCCGGTTCACTGTGCACGAGGACGGCGCCCCCGAGATTCTTCACGATGCCGTGCACGACGGACAGGCCGAGCCCGGTGCCCTCGCCGGGCGGCTTCGTGGTGAAGAAGGGATCGAAGATCCGGTCGAGAATCGACGGGTCGATCCCGTGGCCCGTGTCGCTGACGCTGAGGCGGACAAACGCCCCCGTTGCGCCGCAGCGTGTCCCTCCGGGCAGGGCGCCTGCGGGCGGTGCAGCGTTGTCGACCCGGATGCAGAGCCTCCCGCCCGCCGCCCGCATGGCGTGGGCCGCGTTGGTGCAGAGGTTCATGATCACCTGGTGGATGCGGGCCGGGTCGGCGAGGATGACGCTGTGCGACACGGCGGACTCGACGGAGATGTCGATCGTGGCGGGCAGGGAGGAGCGAAGGAACTTGACGACCTCCTTGGTCAGCGGGACGACGTCGAGGGCCTGCTGCGCCTGTTCCACGGGCCGGCTGAAGGCCAGGATCTGGTCAACGAGGGTTTTCGCCCGGTTGCAGGCGTTGAGGATCTGCCGGAGGTTCCACCGTGTCTGGTCGTCGCCGGCATCCTGCAGGCTCAGCTCGGCGAAGCCGATGACGGCGAAGAGGATGTTGTTGAAGTCGTGGGCGATGCCCCCCGCCAGCGTTCCGATGGCTTCCATCTTCTGAGCCTGGTGGAGCTGCCGCTCGAGCTGGCGCCGCGCCTGCTCCTGCCGGGCCCGGTCGGAGAGGTCGAGCACGAAGGCGCCCAGGTGCCGCTTGACCCCTGCGTCGTCGCGCGAGACCCAGGCCGTGACGGACACGGGCACGCGCCCTCCCTCCTTCTTCGTGTATTCCTTTTCGTAGGTCACGGCAGGCTCCCGTTCGAGATGCCCGGGGATCTGCCTTTCGAACTCCCGGTACTCGGGCGGCGTGATCTCGTCGAAGCGGCGCGCACGCAGCTCCTCGAGCCCGTAACCGGTGATGGCCTGGAAGGCCCGGTTGGCCTCGAGGAGGCGGCCGTCGAGACCGCAGACGGCGATCCCGATGGGGCAGGTCTCGAAGAGCTGGCGGTACTTGTTTTCGCTCGCCCGCAGGGCCTCCTCGATTTGCTTGCGGTCCGTGATGTCCCGCGCGACCCCGATCAGGGAGACGGGGTTCCCGGCGGTGTCGCGCAGCAGCCGCGCCGACACCTCGACCCAGCAGGCGGAGCCGTCCTTGCGCAGGGCCTCCAGCTCAACCCGGACGACCCGGGCGTCGTCGACGCCGGGCGCAAACGGCCGCCCGATCTCCTCGGCGAGCAGTGCCCGTATCGGCTCCCGATGGGCCGGGGCGATATAATCCTGCAGGGTGAGGGACGGCCAGTCATCGGCGCTCCACCCGAGTATCCGTTCCGCGGAGGGGCTGACATAGGTGAACCGGAGATTTGTGTCGGCAGTCCAGATGATGTCCGAGACGTTCTCGGCCAGCAGCCGGTATTTCTCCTCGCCGGCGCGGAGCCGTTCCTCCGCCTCCCGCAGCTCCGTGACGTCCTGGTGCAGCGACAGCAGAACGTCCTTGCCGCCGAGCCGAACGATCTCGGCCGACCAGAGGGTCTGGCGCAGCCTCCCGTCCTTCGTCCGGCGGGCGACCGGCGCGTCGCGGACGCGGCCCTCCCGGCGGAGACGGGCGACCAGGTCCTGCCGGACGGCGGAATCGGCCCAGAACCCCATCTCGACGGAGCTCCGGCCGATGATCTCGTCGCGGGCGCAGCCGAGCATCTCCAGGAACCGCTCGTTGACGTCGATGTAGCGCCCCTCGTCGATCGTGGCGATCGCCAGGGGCGCCGGGCTCGCGTGGAAGGCCTTGGAGAACCGCTCCTCGCTGAGACGCAGGGCCTCCTCGACCCGCTTGCGCTCGGTGATGTCCTCCACGACGCCCTCGATGAAAAGCGTCCGGCCCCCGCCGTCCCGGACGACGCGGGCGTTGAGGGCCGTCCAGATCACGCGGCCGTCCCTCCGCCGCATGCGGACCTCGAAGCGCTCCAGGGTGCCCCGCTGCTGCAGGATGTCCAGGCACCGCCTGCGGTCTTCCGCATCGACGAAGACCTGTCCGGCGATGTCGGTCACCGTCTCGACCATCTCGTCAGGGGATGCGAAGCCGAAGATGCGCGCGCAGGCGGGGTTGACGCGGAGGAACCGGCCCCCGGGGGTGGACTGGTAGATGCCCACGAGCGAGTTCTCGAAGATGGCGCGGTAGCGCTCCTCGCCCAGGCGCAGGGCCTCCTCGGCGAGTTTCTGCTCCGTCACGTCGACGACCAGGGCCGGCAGCGCGGCCGGCTCTTCCCCGCGGGGCGGCGGCGCCAGGATGCAGGCGTACCAGCGGTCATCCCGCCGGCTGCGGGTCTCCCGGCGCTGTGTCCCGCCCTGCCGGACGAGATCGGCCCTGCAGCCGGGGCAGGGGGCGTCGAGCCCGAAGAGGAAATCGTGGCACAGCTCGCCCGTGCCGTCGCGCCCCATGGCCCTGCGGGCCGCATCGCTCATGGACTCGATGCGATGACCGGGGCAGAGGATGTAGAGCATCCCGCCGAGGGCATCGAGGAGCGCCCCGGGATCACAGGCGGCCCGGCGCCGTGTGTCGGTCGAAGCGCACCGGTTTGCCGGCTTGCCCGTGGACAGGGTCCCGCGGTTCTTTCCCCTGGATTCGGTCTTCCGGGCGGTCACTCTGCGCATGGCTTCGATTCCTGAAGGTGCAGGCGGGCTGTTGCCGGCGGTATGCCCGGCGAGCCGCTGCCGAAAGGCCGATGCGGGAGGGGGAACAGAGAGACGCCGATCCTGCTGTCGAAAATCGGCCGCCCGAGGCGCCTGCACTCTGGATCAGAATTATGCAAGAAAAGTGCCCCGGAACCGGCGAGAAAGCTCAGCCGAGCCCGAACAGGGCGGGTAGGAAGGTCGACAGGGCCGGGAAGGCGATCACGATGCCCAGCGCGAGCAGCATGGCGAGGATGAAGGGGACGATCGCCCGGGAGACTTCCTCGAGGCGGATCTGCGCGAGGTTGCAGACGACGTAGAGGTTCACCGCCACGGGCGGGGTGAGCTGCCCGATGGCGAGGTTCACCGTCATGACGACGCCGAACCAGATCGGGTCCCATTGAAAGAGTTTGATGATGGGAATGAGGATGGGCAGGAAGATGTAGTAGATGGAGATGGCGTCCATCAGCATGCCCGCCGCGAAGAGGATGACGTTGATCATGAGCAGGACGGCCCAGGGGTTCTGCGAAACCGTGAGCAGATAGCCCGAGAACTTGTCCATGACGCCCAGCGTGGAGCCCGTCCATGAGTACAGGCCGGCGAAGGCCACGATGATCATGATGACCGCCGAGGACAGCACGGCGTCGCGCAGCAGGGCGTAGAGGTCGCCCAGGCGCAGTTCCCGGTGGATGACCATGCCCACCAAAAGCCCGTAGAAGACGGCGAAGACGGCCGCCTCGGTGGGCGTGAAGACCCCGCCGTACATCCCGCCGAGGATGATGAAGGGGGCCGCCAGCCCCCAGACGGCCTCCGTGAAGGCCTTCCAGATCTCCGCGGGCGTCCCCCAGCGCTCGCCCCGCCAGCCGTTCTTCCAGGAGATCACGAAACAGGGCAGGATCAGGAAGAGCCCCACGAGCAGGCCGGGGATCGCCCCCGCGGCAAAGAGCGCCGAGATGGACGTCCCCGTGATGACGCCGTAGAGAATCAGGGCGATGCTGGGCGGGACGATGATCGCAAGGGAGCCCGCTGAAGCGATGAGCGCGGCCGTGAAGGGCTTCGCGTAGCCCCTGGCGGCCATGGCCGAGATCAGGATCGCCCCTAGGGCGGCCGTGTCGGCGGGCCCGGACCCGGAGATGCCGGCGAAGATGAGGCCCACCACCACCGTCACGATGGCCAAACCCCCGGGGATCGGCCCCACGACGAGGCTGATCAGGTGGACGAGGCGCCGGGAGATCCCGCAGCGCTCCATGATCAGGCCGGCCAGGATGAAGAAGGGGATGGCCAGGAGCTGAAACTTTGCGATCCCCGCGTAGAAGTTGGGCGAGATGCCACGGATGCCCAGGTCGAACTGCCAGATGAGCAGGCAGGCCACGGCCGCCAGCGACGTCGCGACGGGGACGCCGAGGACGAGGGCCGCGATGAAGAGGCCGAAGAGGAGCGCCGACTCCATCAGGTTCCCCCCCGTATTTTCCCAACGGTGGCCTCGATCACCCGCACGGCGATAAGGAGACATCCCACGGGGATGGCCAGGGTGTACCACCATTGCGGGATGCCCAGGGCCTCCGTCGTGATCGCCATCTCGATTTCATCCCGGATGTGAATGAGGCTGAAGCGGAAGAGGACCGCGCAGACCGCGAGCATCAGGCCGCCGGAAAGGGCGGCGACGGCCTTGCGCCAGGCCGCGGGCAGCCGGTCGGCCAGGTACGTGAAGCCGAGGTGCAGCCCGCGCCTGAAACAGGCGGCGCCCCCGAGCATGGTGACCCACACCAGGAGCGCCACCTCGATCTCTTCCGTGAAGGCGAAGGAGTAGTGGATGAAGTAGCGGGTGAGCACGTTCGCGAAGGCGAGGATGCCCATGGCGGCAAGCAGGACGACCGACACGGCCTCCTCGAAATGGCGGGCAAGCGCTCTCACCCCCGTTCCCCCGCCCGCCCTACTTCTTCTTCGGGGCCGGCTTCTTCGCCGGAGCCGCCGACCGGGCCACGGCCTCCTCGGCCGCCTTGACCAGGTCCGCCCCGATCTCCCTGGCCCACTTGTCGTAGACGGGCTTCGTCTTGGCTTTGAAGAGCTTGATCTCGTCGGCCGTGAGCACCGTCACGTCCATGCCGTTTTTCCTGAGCTCGTCCATGGAGTCGGTGCTGCCGAGCAGCCCCTTGCGCGCCTCGGCCTTCTGCCACGCCGTCGCCTCCAGGGCCGCCTTGCGGAGGATCTCCTGGTCCTTCTTGTCGAAGGTCTTCCAGGTCTCGCTGCTGGCCAGCAGGATCAGGGGGTCGATCACGTAGTGCCAGAACGTGCAGTACTTGTGGACCGTCCAGAGCTTGTAGGGGATGATGATCCCCGTCACGGGGTTCTCCTGGCCGTCGACGGTGCCGGACTGGAAGGCGGTCAGGGCCTCGCCCCAGTTCATCGAGACGGGGTTCGCGCCCAGGGCCTTGAAGGTGTCGATGAAGATGGGCGAGCCGACGACGCGGATCTTCAGCCCCTCGAGGTCCTCGGGCTTCCGGATGGCGCGCTTGCTGTTGGTGATCTCGCGGAACCCGTTCTCCCCCCAGCCCAGGGCCACGGCGCCCTTCTCCTCGAGGGCCCGGTAGATCCTCTTGCCCACGGGGCCGTCCTCGATGGCGTCGAGGGCCTTGTAGTCCGGGATCAGGAAGGGGAGGGAGAAGAGGTTGAGCTCCTTGACCGTGGTGGACCAGTTGATGGTGGAGCCCAGGGCGAAGTCCGCCACCCCCTGCTTGACGAGCATGAACTCGTTGGTCTGCTTGCCGGCGTAGAGCTGGCCGCTGAAGTAGACCTTGATGTTGATCTTGCCGCCCGTGCGCTCCTTGACGAGATCGGCGAACTTCTGCCCCCCTTGTCCCCAGGCCGTCGTGGGCCCGACGACGATGCTCATCTTGTACTCGGGCTTGTAGTTTGCCGCCGATGCCGCCGCCGCCCCTCCCAGGGCAAACAGCACAACCGTGACGATTCCGACCCAGCGTCTCATGATGTCTCCTCCTTTCTTGGTGCAAGAACGGCCCCGCCGGCCTGCCGGGGACGATGTCGCTGCCTCGGTCAGTGTTCCCGCCCGTTGGCGTTGGGTATGGAGATCCGCAGCGTGCCGCCGCGGCCGAAGATGTCGTGCAGGTGGATGTAGCCCTTGAGGGTGCCGTTCTTCCCCGTGACGACGAGCGTGGTGATCTCGAGGGTCTCCATCGTCTCCACGGTCTTGGCGAGGGTTGCGTTCTCGTCGATCGTCCGGGGCGTTTTCGTCATGATGTCGTCCACGGGGATCGCCTCGAAGCGCACCCCGCGCTTGACGCAGCGGCGCACGTCGCCGTCGGTCAGGATCCCCTTGAGGCGGTTCCGGCGGTCCGTGACGAGGACGAAGCCCAGGTTTCGCCGGTCGATCTCCTCGACGGCGTCCAGCGCCGGCGCGCCCGCATAGACCCGGGGGATCCTGTCGCCCGTGATCATGGCGTCCTTCACCCGGCTCATGAGACGCTGGCCCAGCGTCCCGCCCGGGTGAAACTTGAGGAAGTCCTTCTCGCCGAAGTTGCGCCTCTCCGTGAGGGCCACGGCCAGCGCGTCGCCCATGGCGAGCGCCGCCGTCGTGCTCGAGGTGGGCGCCAGGCCGAAGGGGCAGGCCTCGCGGGCCACCCCCACGTCGATGACGATGTCGCTTGCGCGGCCGAGGGTCGATCCCGGGTTGCCCGTCAGCGCGATGAGCGGCAGTCCGATCGGGGCGATCCGGGCGATCAGCTCGTTGAGCTCGGCCGTCTCGCCGCTGTTGGATATGGCGATGAGCACGTCGCCCTTCGTGACGATGCCGAGGTCCCCGTGCATCCCCTCCACGGGGTGCAGGAAGATGGCCGGCGTGCCCGTGCTCGTGAAGGTGGCCACGATCTTGCGGCCGATGAGGCCCGATTTGCCGATCCCCGACACGATCACGCGACCCTTGGCCCGGTAAATGGTGTCAACGGCCTTCGTGAAGTTCTGATCGAGCTTGGGGATGAGCCCCAGGATGCACTCGGCCTCGATCTTCAGGACCTCGCGGGCCTGCTTGAGGGCGTCTCCGCCCTTTTTCGTCTTTTTCATCCCGTGCCCCGCAACCGCCGGAACGGTTTTGTATACAAGAGTTGTTGACTATCAAATCTTCGCCGTCATGACAAGGCACAATTTGCCCGTTCGCAGCACGGCCTTGAAACTTGGGGGCCGGTGGGGTAAGGTCCGGCGAAAGGCCTGGGCCGCAAGGGGGTGCGGGACATGGAGATCCGGAATTATGCGCTGAGCGTTGCGACGACGTCGAAGACGGACCTCATCGACATCACGCGGGAGGTCTCGCAGAGGGTCCGCGAATCGGGCATCACCGAGGGCAGCGTGCTCGTCTTCGTGCCGGGCTCGACGGCGGCCCTGACGACCATCGAGTACGAGAGCGGGGTCATCGAGGACCTCCGGGAGGCCATCGAGCGGCTTGCCCCGGAGGCGCTGCGCTACCGTCATGACGCCCGGTGGGGCGACGGCAACGGCTACGCCCACGTGCGGGCGGCCCTGCTGGGCCCGTCCCTGACCATTCCCGTCATCGGGGGCAGGCCCGTGCTGGGCACCTGGCAGCAGGTGATCCTGTGCGATTTCGACAACCGGCCGCGCAAGAGGCAGGTGGTGGTGCAGGTGACGGGCGTCAGGCAATAGGCATCGGGCGGAAGGCAAAAGGCAAAGAGGCTGCTTTACCCGTCACCGCTGCTGACCGAACAGGGGATCGGCCGGCATCAGAAGGGCTGCCGACTCAAAGGGGCTGAGAACGAATGCGTGTGTTGATCCGCGGCGGGAGCATCGCGGCCGGCGTCGGCGTTACTCGCGGGTACGCCGATATCCTCAGGGATCGCTGCGCCCCGCTGGGCACGGAGATCATCAACCGCTCGCGGCCGGGGGAGACCTCGTTCGACGCGGTCGAGACCTTCTCCGCGGACATCGAGCCCTGCCGCCCCGACATCCTGGTCGTCCATTTCGGCATCGACGACGCCTTCTCGGCGGTCTACCGCTCCGAGTTCAAGGAGAACCTCGTCCGCCTCGTCCGGCTTGCGCGCCGGAAGCTCTCGGCCGCCGTCGTGCTCTCCACCTCGCACCCCCTGCCCGATCCCGACGAGCGGGCCGCCGTCGACGTGTACTACCGGACGATCCGCGAGGTGGCCGCGGACCTGGACTGCGGCACGGTGCCCGTTCACACCGCCTGGGCGGGCTACTGCATGGACCGGGGCCTCACGGGCTCTGCCTTCTTGCAGGCGGACCCCCGGCTGCCCGACGAGGAAGGGCACGGGCTCTACGCGGCTTTCCTCGGCGTCTGCATCGACCGCCTGCTGTGACCCGCAGGCGCTGCGGCGCCGTTTCCGCATCGATGACGCCCCCCGATTGGCACGAAACTTGTTTCCGCTGATACGGAGAATGCCTTTTCGAGGGGTGCAGCGATGCTGGTCCGTTACTGGATGTCCGAATCCCCGATCGTCGCGCTGGAGAAGACCAGCCTGTACGAGGCGCTGAACCTGATGCTCAGGCACGACATCCGGCGCCTCCCCGTCGTGTCGCCCGAGAACAAGCTCTGCGGGATCGTCACCCTCTCCGACCTCTACCCCTTCGTCCACCCCATGAAGCTCAAGGGGGAGCTTCCGCCTGCGGACGCGGAAAACCTCAAGAAGCACACCGTGGCGGAGGCGATGACGCGGGAACTCGTCACCTGCGGCCCGAACACGGCGCTGGAGGACGTGGGGGCCCTGCTGCGGGAGAAGAAGATCGGCGCCCTGCCGGTCCTGAAGGACGACCGCCTTGTGGGCATCATCACCGACTGCGACGTCCTCGAGGCCCTCTGCGGCATTGCACGCGCGGGCGACAACAACGTGCGCATCTGCTTCAGCGTGCCCGCCGGGGAGAAGCAGAATGTCATTTACGATGTCGTCGAGCTGTGCAAGCGCTGGCGGCTCGACCTGCAGACGGTCCTCGTCCACCCCTTGAGGGGCAGCAAGCGGTGCCTCGTCATGATCCGGGTGGAGGGACCCCGGATGGATGAGTTCCTCAAGTCCCTATGGGACATCCACTACCAGGTGCTGATCGTCAGCGACGGGACGGACAGGGGACGGGCGAGGCGCTGAAGGAACTGCAAGGACGGAAGTTGGGAAGTTGTGAAGTTCGGAAGTTAGAGAAAGAGGGGAGCATGCAGGGGTTGTTCAGCCCCTCCGAGCTTCGCAACTTCTCAACTTCAAAACTTCCTCTCCTACAGGAAGGGGACGAGGCTGTCGATCAGGATCAGGTGCCACACCGTGACGGCGCTGTAGAGGACGGCGGCCACGGCGAGGCAGACCCGGGCCATGCGCATGTGCACGTAGCCGCTCAGCAGGATGACGGAGAAGGAGACGAGGCAATACTTCCAGACCCAGAAGTAATCGCCGAAGGCCGCGATGGCGCCCCGGGCGATCGGGTTGACCTCCCAGCCGCCGTGGGCGAGGATAAAATCCGTGAAGACCGCGTCGGCCAGGTTGAGGACGATCACCAGGACGGCCAGGAAAAAGACCATGGGGTTGTCTATGCGGGCGCACAGGGCCTGCACCCACGGGTTCGAGGTCTGAAGCGGGCTGCCGTGTCCTTCCGTCACGATTCCCCTCCTGCGCGTCCGGGCCGCCTTCCCGTTCCGGGGATATCCAACCACGAAACCCCGCGGGAGGGCAATACGACGGGGAGGTGATTTTTTCTACGAAAAAAACAGTAGGCCCTCACCGGCCGGCGATCAGCCGCGCCTCTTCCTTTCCCCTGCCTTCGTCGACACGGCTCAGCAGCAGGCCCCCAGCCAAAAACAGGACCGCCACCGAGACGATGCCGATGCGCGAGGCCGAACCGCCCTCGAAACCCATGGACCGCGCCAGGATGCCCGTCGCGCCGATGAGGAAGGGCCCGGCGACGGTGGCGAAGCGGCTCAGCATGTTGTAGAAGCCGAAGAACTCGGCCGACTGCCCGGGCGGGATGATCCGGGAGTAGAGCGAGCGGCTCAGCGCCTGGACGCCCCCTTGGACGAGGCCGATCATGCAGGCCAAGATGAAGAATTCCCGCGGGTGATCGATGAACGCCCCGTAGACGGTGATGAGCAGGTAGACGGCGATGCCGATCAGGATGGCCCGCTTCGCCCCGATCCGCTCGCCGAGGCGGCCGAAGAAGAGGGCGGCGGGAAACCCGATGAACTGCGTCAACAGCAGCGCGACGATCAGGTCGTCGGCCTTGAACCCGATGGAGAGGCCGTAGTCGAGGGCCATGACGATGATCGTGTCGACACCGTCGATGTAGAGCCAGTAGGCCGCGAGGAACAGGCCGATCGTCCTCAGGTCCCGGATCCGCCGGAACGTGTCGCGCAGCTGCGCGATTCCCTCCCGTACGGCGGCCAGGCGCGACGGGGAATGCGCGCCGCCCTTCTCCCGGACGAGAAACGCCAGGGGCAGGGAAAACAGCGCCCACCAGAGCCCGACGGAGAGGAAGGAGATCTTCACCGCGCCGCCGCTGTCGGGCAGGCCGAAGGCGGCGGGCGAAAGGGTCATCCAGACGTTGAGGGCGAACAGCAGGCCGCCCCCGAGATAGCCCAGGGAAAACCCCAGCGAAGAGACGAAATCCCTTCGCGCCTCCGCCGCCACCGTCGTCAGCAGGGAGTCGTAGAACACGATGGAGCCGGCAAAGCCCATCATGGCGAAGACGTAGCAGGCTGCCGCCGCCTGCCAGCCGCCCCGCGGGATCAGGTACAGGCAGGAGGTCGCCGCGATCCCGACGGAGGCGAAGAAGAACAGGAACCTCTTCTTTGCGGCGCCCCGGTCCGCGATTGCCCCAAGGACGGGGGCCATGAGGGCCACCAGGATGCCCGCCGCAGAGTTGGCGAGCCCCAGCTTCGCCGTGCTCACCACGGGGTCGGTCCCCACGGCCCAGTATTCCTTGAAGAAGATGGGGAAAAAGGAGGCCATGACCGTCGTGGCGAAGGCCGAGTTGGCCCAGTCGTAAAGGGCCCACCCGAAAACGGCTTTGCGGTCTTCCTGCACGTCAGGACCCCCTGTGCGTCACAAAAAACCCCCCGCGGGCCGCGAAGGGTTTTTCGGCCGGATCGTGCATGCCCCTGGGATCACTTCCCCCCGGAGATCTTGGCCACGCTTGCGCGCAGCGCGTCGGCGTGGGCGTTGGACACGTTCTGCTTCACGAGGATGTCCGCCGGCGTGACGGCCTTGCCGTAGTAGGCCTTGTTGAGACTCTCGCGGACGTCCACGATCGCCCCGTCGAGGGAAATCCCCCCGTAGAGCCCCTTGGAGCGCGAGAAGGCCAGGATGTCGGCGCTGATGTTCGCCGTGGCGGCCTGGGCTCCGGCGCCGTACGGCCCGGCGGCGATGCCCACGTCGGCGCCCAGCTTGACGCTGTTCTGCAGCATGGTCGTCACCCCCCGGTCGGTCATGGCCAGCAGGATGACCTCCGAGGCCTGGCCGCCGATCTGGAGGCCGAAGCTGACGCTGCCGATCGTGTAGAAGGCCGGGTAGGTCCACTTGCCGCCCTCGCCGCGCACGAGGAACACCCCGGTGCCGCCCGATGCGCCGACGACGAAGGCGCCCTTGAGCACCTGCGGGGCGATGAAGATCCCCTTCGCGCTGCGCGAGAGCTTCCGCATCTCCGTGAAGTTCTTGTCGGACATGAAGCTGTTGAAGGTGATGTTCGCCTTCGTGACCACGGCTTGGGCGTCGGCCCGGTCACTGGCGGCGGCGGCTGCGGGGACGGGGACAAAGACGGCGAGCGCGGCGGCTGCCAGCAGCAGGACGAATGACCGTTTCATGGGACCCTCCTTTTCGCGGTGGATACGGGCGGGTGTATCCCGGTTTGCCGATAGGCCATTGATCTCTCTTGCCGGACAGTATACCGAAAGCGGCGGGAATTGAAAAAACATTTTATCGGGCGCCCCGATCCCGCTCACGGCGACGGAGACGCGCTGGCCGCGGCAGATAGCCGGTCCACCTCGCGCACGATCCGCTCGCGGAGGCGCCGCAGGCGCCTCTCGGTGTGGCGGGACCACCGGCCCCCGAAAAAGGGATGCGGCGGGGGCGGCCGGATGCCGAGGGTCTCGTGCCACTCGAAATAGCGAAGCGTCAGCCAGCTCAGGGGCAGGATCCCCGCGACGAACAGCAGGGCCGCGGGCCAGCCGAGCGCCGCGCCGATGAGGACCGCCTCAGCCAGGTAGGCAAGCGGGAAGACCAGCAGCGACCAGGCGATCGTCATCGTGGCGATGTCGGTCCGCGGCATCCGCCTGCGCCCGATGAGCCACCGGACGATGCGGTAGGGGACCCAGTTGAAGGCCCATCCCGCCCACGCGGCCATGGACCCGAGGGCCCCCAGGAGATCCTCCCCGGGGGTCCACGGGGTCTCGCCCGTGCGCGTGCCGGCAATGCGCGACAGCCGGCGATAGCGGGCGACCTGCCTCCGGAGCCGCCGCATCTCCGCGGGGCAGCACTGCCGCAGGGTGGTGACCCGCTCCTTGAATGCCCCGAGCCGCCGGTAGCGCTCTGCCCAGGGTTCACCGGTCCCGGACTCGTGGTAGATGCGCTCCAGCAGCACGATCAGCTCGCGGTCCTGGTAGGTCTCCGCCTGGAAGACGTGCTCGCCGAGCACGCGCTGGACCTCGGCCGTCAGCTCCCGGACGGCCGCCGCGGGGTCCGACGCGTACAGGGACGCCTGGCGGCCGCCGCTCACCGGCTCGGCCGCGAGGAGAAGGACGGATGAGCGGAAGATCGACCCCTCCTCGTAGTTGATCCCGACCGGGACGATGGGCGCCTCGATTCCCCTCGCGCGGGCCAGGAAATGCAGCCGGGCCGCGCCCGTCTTGAGCGGTCCCAGGAACGCCCGCTCGTAGGAGCCCCCCTCGGGAAAGATGACGACGGTCTCGCCGTCGGCCAGCGCGTCGACGCAGGCGTCGAAAAAGGGGGTGTAGTCGACGGGTCCCGGGGCCTCCTGGCGGCGGAGCACGGGGATCGCCCGCATCCGGCGCAGGATCCCGCCGACCACGGGGATGCGGAACAGGGAGGCCTTGGCGATGTGGCGCAGCCGCAAAGGGGGGCTGAGGAAGAGCGTGAGCAGGGGGTCGAGAAGGTCGTTGGGGTGATTCAGGGCGAGGATCGCCGGGCCCTGCGAGGGGAGGTGCTCACGCCCCTCGATGACGATCTCGCGGAAGAAGAGTCTCCCGATGAGGCGGAAGAAGGCGGGGAGCATGCCGGTCATTCAGTCCATCCGGTCCGTTCCGTCAGTTCCGTCGAATCCCGCCCGGATCCCGAACCCTGCCCCCCCGCTGCCCGCACTCATCGCTGCGTCACCCGCTCCACGAAGGGGGCCAGCTTCTCGGCAATCGCCCTCAGCTCCGCGTCGCTGTACGATGATGCACCGAGGTACTCCCGGTCCAGCGCCTTGGACGGGACGAACTTCTGCAGGACGAAGCGCCGGGCCCCGGGGATGAGGTGCCCGATCGCCTCGAGATCCGCCGGGGCGAGCAGCGTCCGGACGGCCGTTGTCCGGAACTCGTAGTCGATGCCGGAGCCCATGATGAGGCCGATGCTCCTGCGGATCCGTTCCGTGTCGGCGGCGGTCCTCGTGACCTCGCCGTATTTTTCCAGCGGGGCCTTGATGTCCATGGCCACGTAATCCAGGAGCGCCCGGCCGAGCAGCTCCTCGAGGACGTCGGGGAGGGCCCCGTTGGTGTCGAGCTTGATCCGGTAGCCCATCGCCTTGAGGTGGATGATGAAAGGGATCAGCTCGCCCTGCAGGGTCGGCTCGCCGCCCGTGATGACGACGGCATCGAGGCGGCCCTTCCGCCTTTCGAGGAACGACAGGATCTCCGCCTCCGGGATCCGGTCCGAAAAACGCTCCGGGTCCACCAGCTCGGGGTTGTGGCAGAAGGGACAGCGGAAATTGCAGCCCTGGGTGAACACCACGGCGCTGATGACGCCGGGGTAGTCGATGAGGGACACTTTCTGGAATCCGCCGATCTTCATGATGAGCGTCTCTCCCGTTCAGGGTTGCCTCCGGATGTCCGCGCGCGGGGCGACCCCAGCCGTTTCGCGAGGGCCGCCGTCGCCACCAGACACCAGACGGCCTCGAGGACGACGAAGGGCATGAAGGCGATCATCCACGACGACCAGCACGCGAGGCCCGCGCCGGCGATGTTCATGCCGATGCAGGCAAAGCCGTCCTGGGCGATGAATTTGAAGAGACTCAGAAAAAAAGCCAGGAGCAGCAGGGCCACCCCCAGCGATCCGATCCAGGTTGCAGTGTCCATAGGAATTTTCCCGGTGCCCCTCACATCGGTTTCACGGCCAGGCTTACGGAGCCCGTGTGCGACGCGCCGGGCCGGGGCCTTCCCTTCTCGTCGGTCAGGGGCTTGTCCTCCAGCGTCACGAGGGTGCCCGTGACGGACTTGCGTCCCGAGGTGTCCCATCGGGCCATGAAGGTCCGCTGCCATTTCTTCCCGGGCTCGATCGCCTGGACCCGGTAGAGCCTCGGCTCGCCCGCCTTTCCGTCCGTCTCCACGTAGCGGAGTCGCACGGGCTCCGACTTCTCGGTGCCGTAGTTCTCCACGGTCACGGTGATGTTGACCCGCTTGCCCTTGCGGATGACGTGCGGCGCATTGCCCTCGAGGGGGATCTTCTTCTCCGCTTCCTGGATGAAAAAGGGCCCCACGCTGACCCGGAGCTTGTTGGTCTCGGGCCCCGCCTCGGCGCCGCGGGCAGGGGACGCCGCCCCGAGCAGGACAAAACCGGACAAAATGAGTACCCAAAGCGCTCTTCGCATGGCGGCCTCCGCGGTCTGACGTTGCGTGACCAATGTACAGGGAACGGCCGGGCCGGTCAATAGCGGATTGACCGGGGGCCGTCCTCCCGGCGGATCTTGAGGGATAGCAGCATCGACAGGGCAATCAGCCCCGCGCAGGCGAGCCAGAAGTACCCGTAGCCGCCCGTCGTGTCGTAGACCCAGCCCGCCGCCGTGGGGCCGATGACGCCCCCGAGTGACGCGGCGCCGAGGGTGATGCCCATGAGTTTCCCGAAGCTCTGCACCCCGAAGTACTCCCGGACGACGGCCCCGCGCATGACCATGTTGCCGCCGAAGCCGGGCGAGAAGAACAGCAGGAACAGGGCGATCGGCCACAGCGCGGCCGCGAAGTGAAAGGCGACGAGGCCGGCGGCCATGCAGGAGAACGCCGCCGCCATGACGTAGCGCTTCTCCGTCACGTCTCCCAGCCAGCCGAAGCCGAACCGCCCGGGGATGCTGAACAGGGGGATGGCCGCCGCCACGAGGCCCGCCGTCTCCCGCGCGATCCCCTGTGCCGCGAGGTAGGGCATGACGTGGACGACGACGGCCGTGAGCACCGTGAACCGGATGGCCTCGACGAGGTTGAGCCACAGGAAGGGCCGGCTCCGCAGGGCGTTCCGGAAGGGGACCCCGGCCTCGCGGGTCGCGGCCGGTCCTTCGGCGTCCGCCGCCGGCATCTTCGGCAAGGGGGCGCCGTCGGGCGCAAGCCCCATGTCCTCGGGCCTGTCGCGGATGACCAGGGCGAGGGGGATTCCCAGGACCCACATGCCCGCGCCCTGCAGGATCATGGCCGAGCGCCACCCGTAGCTGTCGATGAGCCAGACCATGGCGGGCACCAGCAGGCCGCTGGCGCCGAACCCCGAGACGGTGATGCCCATCGCCTTGCCGAGATTGCGGCGGAACCACCGGGCCACGACGGCCAGCGTCACGACGCTCGTGCAGCCGCCGGCGCCGAAGGCCAGCAGGATGAAGGCGGCGTAAAACGTCCAGAGGCTCTGCGTGAGGCTCAGGAGCATGAAGCCCGCGCCGATCGTGACGACCCCGGCGAGGATGAGACGCCGCGGGCCGAAGCGGTCCACGAGCACGCCGACGATCGGGGCGAGGATGCCCATCTCGAGCCCCCGCAGGCTCGACGCGAAGGAGACCTCCGTGTAGCTCCAGCCGAACTCGCGGACGATCGGGTCGATCATGGCGGTGAAGCCGAAAAACCCGAAGCAGCCGACGTAGATGCTGATCAGGAAGCAGGCGGCGACGATCCGCCACCCGTAGAAGAGTGCCGGGAACATGGTTGGGAAGGATACTCCCGCCGGTCCCGGAACACAAGGGCTTTCCCGGCGTCCCGCGCGGTCAGTCCCGCCTCGGGTGGGCGGCGAAGAACTCCCAGATCGCATCGGTGGCGGAGATCTCGCGGGAGGGCTCATCGGCCCAGAAGGCCCACTTCGTCCCGCCGGGCCAGGTGTGGCCCTCCCCGTCGAGGGTGACGAGGCGCACCGCCGTGCCCGCGGCGCAGCCCTCGTAGGTCTCGATGGTGACCTTTCCCCTCCGCTGCGTCTGCGGCCTGTCGGGGCAGGCGTTGTGCCGGACCCAGAAGGCGACGGCCTCGGAGACGGGGCGGTCGACGCGCGGGTTGCGGATGTCGGCCATGCGCAGCGGTGGCCCCCCGGTGTAGCGGACGTGCAGGTCCGCCGTCCCGTGCAGGGCGATCAGGGAGACGGGCCGCGACGGGCGGCACTCGATGTTCTGGGCGCCGACCACGGGGCCGGCCGCGGCGACGAGGTCCGCAAGTTCGCAGGCCAGCCGGTAGCTCATCATGCCGCCGTTGGAGATCCCCGTGACGTAGACGCGACGGGGGTCGACGGCGAAATCCTGCTTCAGCCGGCCGATGAGGGAGCGGACAAACCCGACGTCGTCGATGCGGTTCTCGTAGGCGTAGGCGCAGCAGTTGCCCGCGTTCCAGGTGAGAAAGCGGTTCTGCCAGCGGCCCGAGCCGTTGGGGTAGACGGCGATGAACCCCTCGCGGTCCGCCTTCCCGCTGAACCCCGTCATCTTCGCCATCTGCTCGCCGTGGCCGCCCCCGCCGTGAAAAACGAGCACCGCGGGCAGGTTCCTCACCCCGTCGTAGGCGGGCGGCAGGTGGACGAGGTAGGTCCTCGCCCTGCCGTCGTGGCGCAGGGAGTGCAGGGTGTCTTTCCCCTTCGCGCCGGCGGCGCAGCCCGGATGCGCCCCAAGCGCGAGCAGGACAGCCGCGCAGAGGGCTGCAAGGGGCCCGGGTCCGTGAAATACCCTTTGCATAATCGCCGCCATCCCCTATAATCGTCCGACAGCATCCGAGAGGGAGGACGGCATGAAGATAACAGGTCTCGATCAAATTGAGAAGGTCAAGATGACGATGGAAGGGGCCAAGGACGTCCTGAAACAGGTCCCGCTCTCGAAACACGACGGCGCTCCCAACTTTTCCTTCCGCGTCTTCACCATCCTGCCGGGGGGACACACGCCCTACCACACCCACAGCGTGGAACACATGAACTACATAATCGAGGGCGAGGGGGCCGTGGTGGACGAGGCGGGGAGGGAGCATCCCGTGAAGAAGGGGCAGTTCGTGCTGGTGCTGCCCGAGGAGAAGCACCAGTACAAGAACGTCTCCGCCACGGAGCCGATGGTCATGATCTGCGCCGTCCCGAAGGAATACGAGTGAAGCGGCGCGGCGTGACAGGACACTGAAGACCCGGCCGCCCGACGGGGCCGGGTCTTTTTTCCCCTACTTCGCAGGTCCGTCCGGACGGTCTGCAAGGAACCGAAGCATCTCGTGGATGAAGGCGGCGCGCCCCTTCTCGGGCCGGTCGAGGAGAAGGAAGTGCGTGGCGCCGTGCAGGACGATGAACTGCCTCCAGGGCGCGTTGACGATCTCGGCATGGAGCGCCTGCAGGTCCTCGGGCCTCGACCAGTGGTCGAGGGTGCCCCGGGCATAGAGCGTCGGCACGCGGATGTCCCTTGCGTCCCAGAACTTCTTTCCCTGCGCCATCTCGAAGTGCTCCCGGCGGAATGCACCCGGGATGCGAAGCCCGCCGGAGGGGGCATCGGCCAGGGCCAGGGTCACGTAGGCCTTCGCCACGCGGGGGTCGCGCCACTTCGTCTTGTCCGCGTCGGGGATCGCCCGGTCCCAGTCGGCCGTGAGACTCGCCGCGTCGGCGACGGCCGCCCCCCCCGCCTGGGGATCGAACGTGCCCGGCCTCTCGCGGTGCTCGAAGGCCCTGCCGGCCGGCCAGGGCGCCTTGACCCCGTAGAGGGTGTTGAGCAGGACGAGGCGGCTCACCTTGCCGGGGTTTTTCACCGTGTAGAGCGCGGCCCAGTGGCCGCCCGCGCCCAGCCCCATCAGGGCGACCCGGTTGTCCCCGCAGCGGCGAAGGATCCAGTCCACGACAGCCGAGATGTCCCTCACGGCCTCATCGGAGCACGCCTCGGTTGCCTTGCCTGCCGATTTGCCGAAGCCGCGCACATCCATCAGGTAGACGAAATAGCCCGCAGCGGCGATGTCCTCGGCCAGGGAGTATTGCGGCACTGTCGGGTCAAAGTTGGGAAGGCTTCCCGGGCCGCCACCGTGGACGAGGAGCACGGGGGAGCCCTGCTCCTCCTTCAAAGAGGCCTTGATCTCGCGGACGAAAATCCTGACGCCGGGTTCACTCTCCAGGAAAGTGTCGGCGCGGAAAAACGCCTGCGCCTCGGCATCGGGCCAAAGCCCCTGCAGAACCGTGACCGCCAGGATGACCAGGATAAGACGACCCTTCACCGTCATTTGCCCCCTCTGCCATTGTCCATTGCGCCTGCACGGTGCTGCGTTTGCCCCAGGCCGCGCACCGCTGATACTATCGGCACAAGGGGCAAACTTTTCAAGGCCCTTTTGCGTTCCCGGACAGGGGGCGGCCGCGGCAGGCCGGGAGCACGGCAGGCATCGGCATATGTATAACAGCTTGAAATCATTTACGATTATTTTTGGCGGGGCGGACTTGGATTTCGGCTGTAAAGTCGTTATCATAGAGCCCGAATCAGGGCGGTACGCTTCCCCGGCGTATCCGGGCCCGACGGCGTCAGAAGGAGTGAAAACCCCATGATCCTGCACCCCTATCCCACGGTTACCCAGAGGACGAGGGATGACTGCGGGGCTGCCATCGTCTCGTCCATCCTGCGCAAGCACAACATCAAGCACCAGTACAGCCGCCTGTGCCGGGAGCTCAACGTCAGCAAGGAGACCGGGACGGAGGAGCCCGACATCGTCCGCTTTCTCAACAGCAAGGGGTTCCGCGCCTGGATGACCTACGACATGACCGTCGACTCGCTGGTCAATTTCATCGACTCCGAGATCCCCGTCATTCTCATCATCCAGGCCTACAGCCGCAGCAAGAAGGAAGACCGCTACGAGGGACTCACCAACTACGGCCACTACGTGCTGGCCATCGGTCACGACGACGACCGGGTCATCTTCATGGACTCGGGGCTGCCCTTCGGCAGCTACGGGTACCTGACGAAGGCGGAGCTGGAGAAGCGCTGGTACTACGTCACCGGCGACAACCGCAAGCTGCGCGTCGGCATCGTCGTCGAGCCCCCCAAGAAGAACAACCTCATCCACATCCGCTGAACCGCCACCGCATTCTCTTCCGGCAGACGAAGCGGGGCGCGTCACCTTTCGGAAACGCGCCCCGTTGCATTTTGCGCGATCGAGCCGGGAGGGCGGCCTAGTGTGACAGGTCAGCGCGCCAGAGGTCCACGTGCACGCCATAGAATTTGTTCGCGGGCACCTTCATCGAGAAGGAGCAGAGGCTTGCATATCCCTTCCACGCGAACTGTCCCGGGCTCGGATTGCGAGAGGGAGGCGTGGTCGCGTAATCTTGGATCTTCACGTTTTCGGGAACGTTATCGAAGAACCACCCGGGCTTCAGGGTGATGGTGATTGTCACTTTGTTGTCGGAATCAGGGACGGAGAAGGTGACACTTCCCGCCTCGATGGTCTGTCCTGCGAACAGCTTGACCGTGCTGCCCGCTGCATAGGGGGTATAGGTGGCCCAGTTTCCTTTGCTGACATAGCGAGTGCCTGCGGCCCAGCCGGACTCGCCGTCGGAACCGCCCAGCCATACCTCGCATCCTCCGCCCGGCCGCCCCGTGAACGGATTTGCCGTTCCGACGGCCAAAGCTTTGTCCCTCCCGTCTTTTCTTACAGGGATAACCTCCCGGATCCCGTAATTATGGTAATTGCCGAAGCCGTTCAGGGTGACGGGCATCCAGTTCAGACCGTCGCAGCTCTTCCACAGGTCTCCGCCCCCGAAAAGCTTTTTCATCAGCGCCAGCACCTCCGGCGTGAGGCGGTTGTTGACGATGGCATCCGCGATTTCCGCGGGGAGCGATAGGTCCTTCGGATCGTAGAGTGACATGAAAAAGCGAAGGATATCTGGATTCTGCTCGAGCATCCCTATGGCAAAGACACCGAGGTCGAGTGTACCCACGTACAGGCAGTTCTTGAACACGTTCATGTTCCAGGCATAGACGTTGAACGGGTTGCCGAACCCTGCGCCCCACCCGCTCAGCGGGACGCGCAGGCTGGGACCGCCGTCGATGGGATCGTAGGCGATGCGGGACCCCACGATCAGCTCGGCATTGTCGTCCTTGTCGATCCGGATGATCTCGATTGGGCGAGTGCCCACCACCTCGCCGTTCTTCATCACCATGCCGATGCCGACCGCCGTTCCGATGTATAAGTAATTACCGAAGGCGGCCATGGTCATCCCATACTGGTTCCACGTATCGCCGAATCCGTTCTTCAGGACCCGGGTCCATACGTATTTCCCGTCGCTGCCGGTCGTCCCGTTCGTTTTCCACACCTCGAACCCGGTGACGAGGTTCACCGTCGATGCGTAGAGATGGTTGTTGAAGACCGCGAGGTAGTAGATTTCCGAGTTATTCCCCCCGAAACCGGGGTTGCTCACCGGTGTCCAGTCCTGGACTCCCGGGTCTTCTGATGCGAAGACGACAGCCTCTCCTCCCTGTCCTGTGCGCGGATCAGCGCCGACTGACACCGCCACGTAGAGCTTCCCGTTCCATTCCGCGATGGCCCGGATGTTGGTGGTCTGCCTGAGGTTCCTGCTCACGTCTTCCCATGTTCCCGGAGCCCCGCTTGCCGATCGCAGGATGGTGTTGTACGGCACAGGCGGCATCCATGTCCCGATCCCGCAGGCGTACAGGTAGCCCTTGAACTCGGCCAGCGCCCGGTATCCGTAGGCAAACGGCACCCATCTCCCGTCCTGTGTCTGGTAGACGCCCGATCGGTGAACCCTCTCCCATTGATTCTGCTTGTTGTACCGCCAGATCTCACCTTGAAAGGCCTCGGCCCACCCTCTGGAGAACCATGTGGTAGACGGTGGCGGGTCGGGCAACAGATCGGCTGGCAGCATGGAAGGGTCGATGGGGGAGCCTGTCATGCGGGACAAGGCTTCCATCATGCTGTGGAGATGGTGCCGGTTGGTCCCCACGTAGAGATCGCCGTTGAACGGCAGCACGCTCCAGGAATAGCTGTTTGCCGAATCACCGAATCCCCCCTCGGCGATTCTCACGAAGGCGCTTGCCGTTGCGACCCACAGAAAAAGGAAAAGACCACCAAGTATACCCGTCGCGATTCTCTTTTTCATGATGCACCTCCTGCGGCGTGAAGATCTGCGTGATGGATGATGGCACGATAGCGGTACATGAGGTGATTGGCCCGAGATGACGGGCTCGACGTGTCCGGCATGAAACGTCCGAAAGCCTTGCGGCCGATCATGCCTTTCCCAAATGAACGCACATCTTTTCCCCTGCCGCTTTTCGCCTAGAAACCGATTCGTCCTGTGCTCGCGCGGATGGGAGGATCAGGCTCGAAACTGTGTGTAAGGTCGCAGTAGGCAATGAAATTTCGCGGCTTACAGGAGGAAGATCGCTTATGCATCAGCACAAAGTGTACCGCTCCTGTAAGAAGTCGTAATCATTATCGATTGTTCAGATGTGGTTTTTTGCGGATTTCCTTTTTGTAAAGGGATTCGACAGCAGGGTAGAGAGGCGACGGGGTGAAATGAAAAAGATGTTTTATTTTCAAATAGTTGAAAGGATTCGCAATTCTGTAAAATTATTTTACATCAGGGAGAAAAAAGGCTGAAAATTCTCCTGGCCATCCTGTGAAATCTTAGGCCGTCCTTGATCTATTCCCAGAGAATTCGCGCATCGACGGCGAGGCAGCCGTTCTCTCCGGCTATCAGGGGGTTGATGTCGAGCTCGGCCACCCCGGGGTTTTGCGCAGCGAAATACGAGAGCCTCTCGATCGTCTCGACGAGGGCCTCCACGTCCGCACCCTGCTCGCCCCGCACGCCTTTGAGCAGGGGCCAGATCTTCAGCGATTCGAGCATCGCCCGCGCCGCGGGCCCGTCGACCGGGACGAGTTCGCGGCTCACGTCGCGGAAGACCTCGGTGTAGATGCCGCCCTGGCCGCAGGCCAGCACGTGGCCGAAGACCGGGTCGCGCTTGAGTCCCAGGAGGATCTCCGTGCCGGCGGCCTGTTCCTGGAGCTGAAAAGATTCGATCGGCAGGGCCGGGTCCTTTGCGCGCACGTTCCCCGCGATCCGCTTGCGGGCTGCCTTCAGCGCGCCGAGGGTTTTGATCCCCGTCACGATCCCGCCCCATTCGCTCTTGTGCAGGAAGGCCCGTCCCGCGAGCTTCAGGACGAAGGGCGGATTCAGGCCCCTCGCAGCAGCGAGCAGCGCGGCCAGGCTCTTGGCCTCGGCACCGCGCACGGCGGGGATGCCGTAGCAGCCGAGAATCTCCAGGGCGTCCTGCCCGAGGAGCACGCCTTCCTTTTTCCCCTTTGCGGCCAGTTCCGCCGCCTTCGCCTCGTCGACGGCGAAGGAGCGGGGGGAGGGGCTGGGGCGGTTCTTCGCCTGGTGGAACCGACGGCACCAGGCGAGTCCCTGCACGGCCTGCTCGATCGAGTCGAAGCAGGCCACCCCCGGAATCCGCTCGAAGCGCTCGACGGCATACTCGCTTTCCATGTAGGGCCACGCGGCAAGGGGCTTTCGATTCCCCGATGCCTTCCTGGCCTCCTCGAAGGCCTGCTCGAGGTTCAGATCTCCGTGAAGCGCGGATCCCGTCACGAAGAAGACGGCCAGCACGCCGTCAATGCCGGGCGAGCGGAGACATTCCGTCAGCGAGAGGCGCCACGCCGTCTCGTACCGGTTGCCGAGCATCCCGATGGGCCAGATGTCGATGGGGTTGGAGACGTGGATCCAATCGGGTAGGCCCTGGAGCAGCTGGTCCCGGAGCCCTGCGGGAATCTCCCCGAGGGTGAGCCCCTGTTCTTCGCAGGCGTCGGCGGCCATGATGCCCCCCGCACCGGTCACGGTGACGACCCCCACCCGCGGGCCCTGCATGTCTCCGAGTACGGCAAGAGCGTGTATGGCGTCGCGCATTTCCGCGCTGCTGCGGACTCGGAGCACTCCCGCCCGCCGGAAGGCCGCGTCGTAGACCTGGTCTTCGCCCACGAGCGACCCCGAGTGGGACAGGGCCGCGCGCGCCCCCGCCGTGCTGCGCCCCGTTTTGAGCGCAATGACGGGCTTCTTGCGGCCGGCCCGGTCCGCCGATTCGAGGAAGGCGCGGCCGCGCTTCAGGCCCTCCATGTGGATGACGATGACCTGCGTGTCCGGATCGTCGGCAAGATAGTCGAGGGCCTCCACGATGTCGATATCGCAGGAATTCCCCACGTCGATGGCCTTCCCGATGTCGCGCCACGCGAGGTTTCTCGAGGCCACCTGAATGAATCCGGTCTGGGCGATGAGGGAGACGGGGAGGAATCTTTCGGGGAAGGGGATCTCGACGAAGGCCGTGTTGAAATGCCTGTAGTTGTTGACGACCCCCAGCGTGTTGGGGCCCAAGACCCTGACGCCGGTCTCGCGCGCGCGGCGCGCGATCGCTTCCTGGAGCAGGCGTCCTCGCTCATCCGAGTCGGCGAATCCCTGGCTGATGATGAGCACGCGACGGATGCCGGCGCGGACGCAGTCCTCGAAGGCCGCCGGGACACGGTCGCGCCCCACGGAGATAACGGCCAGATCGACTGTCTCAGGGATATCGGCGACGGCGGGATAGACCTTCATGCCGAGGATCTCGCCGCCTGCCGGGTTTACCGGATAGATGCGGCCCTTGAAGCCGTAGCGGAGCATCATCTCGGCGTTGTTGAAGGCTCCGGCCCCTGTCCTGCGGGGGGTTCCGATCAGTGCAACGGATGCGGGGTCCATGAATTTGTGCATCGGGCGCCCTCCTGAACGGCGGATGTGGGATTCGTGCCGCAGGTGCAGTATCCATTCATGGACTGCTTCATTCAAGAAAAAAAAGGACTTCGCAGCTCGTCCGGCCCCGTCCGTTTATCTATCCCGCGACCCATGTGGTCAGAAATGCGCCGATGACCGACAGGATGACGGCGCAGAGATATTCGTGGCACAGGACAAAGAGCCTGAGCCTCCTACGCATGTTCCTCATGGCGATGGACCTCCTGCTTCGAGCTTTTAACGGCTTTAGGCGCCGCGTCGCGCGACGGCCTGCCCGGTGCCTTACGCACAAGGGGTGCCGAGCGACCGGTATTCAAAAAAATCCATGATTGCGGACACTTGGAACGTCGCGCAGCAGCCCTGCCTTCGCCGCGGGGCATGGCGGACCGTGCCGTCCCCGGGGCATGGGAGGAAATAGTGCAGGGATATAAGTGGGTTGAGGAAACGCGTCCGTTGTGGACGGGTCCGTTTCGGAAGGCCTCTTTGCCGTCTGCGGATCAGGATTTTTCGAATCGGTTCATCGTGATGCCGGGGGCCCGATCGAGGAGCAGACCTGGTTTTTGCCCCTTCTCTTGGCCTCGTACATGAGGCGGTCGGCCCGGTTGATGAAGTCCTTCATGCCCTCTCCGGGCCGGTATTCGGCGACCCCGATGCTCACCGTCTTGGCCTCCTCGCGGCCGGGCACGGGACGGAAGCGCTCGGCTGCGAATTCCGCCCGGATTCTCTCCGCCACGACCTCCGCCTGCTGCCCCTCGGTTTCCGGCATGAAGACGGTGAACTCCTCGCCGCCGTACCGGAAGGCCCAGTCCGTGCGCCGGATGCATCGCTGGATGGTCGCCCCGATGCGCTCGAGGACGCGGTCGCCCTCCATGTGGCCGTAGGTGTCGTTGAAGTGCTTGAAATCGTCGATGTCGAGGAGCAGCAGCGACAGGGGCCGGCCGTAGCGCTCGGTCCGCTCGATCTCGGCCTGCAGGAGGCTGTAGAAGTGCCGCTGGTTGTAGAGGCCCGTGAGGTCGTCGGTGATGCTCAGCTCCATGTAGCGCGACTCGCTCTGCTTGAGCGCCTCCTCGGTTCTCTTGTGCCCTTCGATCTCCCGCTGCAAGGCGTCGACGTGGGTCCGGATGCGGCTCGAGAGCACCGCGATGATCGCGGCGACGGCCATCAGCGCGAAGCCCCGGATCAGGCTCTCGATCAGGACCCGCGCGTCGCCGGGGAAATGGAAGAACACGAGAAGCAGGTAGACCATCACGAGGAACAGCGACAGCAGCAGTCCCCGTTCCCGGTACTGGTAGGATGCGATGAGAATGGGGATGTAGTAGAGATGGACGAAGATGCCCGTGATGTCCTCCGAGAGGCAATACACGGAGACGAGGATGGCGAGCACCGACGTGGCGGCCGTGTAGAACTGCCAGTGCTTGTCGCTCAACGTCGCCTCCTCCCGGGTCTTCCCCCTCCCGATATCACAGCAGCCAGCTGACCGCGATGTAGGTCACGATGTCCTCGATCGTGCTCAGCAGCGGGGTGGTCGCACCGCCGCTGCCCGCGTCGACGCTCCCGCGAAGGCCCTGCCGCAGGGCCTGGGCGGCGGAACCGGTGAGGATCCCGTAGAGCGTCGCGAAATCGGCGTTCAGGAACGTGGACGCGATGAAGGCGAGAAACCAGATGACGCCGTACTCGAAGAAGTGGTGGATGTGCGCGACCCCGGGGATCTTGTCCAGCGTGAAGCCGATGAAGGCGATGATCCAGAAGACCCAGAGATAGGTGCCCAGCCAGTTGTTGCCGCCGTTGAGGGTCCTGTCGTCCTTGAAGTCGTAGGCGACCTTCAGCAGGGCGATGCCGGGGGAAAGGGCGGACACGGCGCTCAGCAGGTAGAGCTTGAGCTGCGGGACCGGCTGCTTCGCCGCGCCGTTCTGGACGGCGGGCCCCGTTCCTGAAGGGGGAGCGCCCGGCGGCGGGTCCGCTGTCCGCGAGCAAGATGCGAGGCCGGCAGCGTGCACCAGGAGGGCCGCGCAGAGCGCGAAGGCAAGAAGAGATCTTTTCACAAGAATTTCCCTTGTCCTGTAATGTGTTACGCCTTTTTCTGCAGGTACAGTCTGAGGGCTTCGGCGTTGTTGACGACCCGTTCCGTGGAGCCGTACACGAAAGTCACGGGGCCTTTCCCCATGGCCCCGATCAGCGCCTCGACGGCCGACGCGTTGCCGTCCAGCTCGGCGAAGTATCGCTTCGTGAACTCGTCCCACTTCGCGGGGTCGTGGCCGTACCATTTCCGCAGTTCGTTGGAGGGTGAGACGTCCTTCGCCCAGTGGTCGATTTTCGCCTTGTCCTTCGTGAGGCCCCTGGGCCAGAGCCGATCGACGAGGATCCGCCTGCCGTCGGATGCAGCCGGCGCGTCGTAGACGCGCTTGATTGCGATCTTGGCTTTCATTGCGATGCCCTCACGGGTCCCGGGTGACCGGCGCGGCAGGGGGGACCTGAACCCTCTGCCGGTTGTCGATGGTCTGCCTGTCCACCACTCGTCCCGCCTCGATCCGCAGGTGCACCTCCTCTTCGTAGACGGTCTGGTACCCCATGTGGACGTATTTGATCGGCTTGCCCCGGGGGATGCGCAGGGTGCCTGTGAACCACTCGGCCTTCAGGGGAAACTTCCAGCCGGGGAACACGGCTTCGGGCCCGACGGGTGCGGCCTTGCCTTCGCTGTCTCTCATCCAGGCCTTGAGGTCGGTCAGATACAGGTAGCCATCCCGGATCTCCCAGGTGCCGATGTAGCCCCGCCAGCAGGCCGTGTGCGGTGCGGCGAACTCGGGACGAGGGGTGTCCTTCGTGAAATAGCTCTCCAGGGGGTTCGTGTGCAGGGAGCCCGGCTCGCCCTCGTAGAGGATCTTCTCGGGAATCTGCGCCGTTGGCCATGCCGGTGTGGCGGAGAGCAAAAGGAGCGAGGCGGTAAGGGCGATCATGAAAATCCGTCGCATGGGTGTCATGGGGGTTCTCCTCGGGTCTCAGCGCATCTCTTTCCAGAGCATGAAGGCCAGTCCGCCCGTCACGACGGCGCCGGGAACGCTCACCCAGAGCGGGACGACCCACCCGCCGACGGTCAGCTCGAGCCCTGTCATCAGCCTGACGACGTGCAGAAGGCTGATCAGTCAAAAGATTCCGATTGCGATTGCGGTGAACGGCTTCATTCTGTTCCCCTTGGCACGGTTGCCGGGTCGCGGCAGTCCTTTGCCGGTCGTGTTCCCTCACCCCAGGAAACGCCTCACGTGGGCCGCCTCCAGGATCAGCCACCGCAATCTCTCCGGGGCGTCGTCCTTCAGCGCCTCGATGGCCATGGAGGTGACGGCCTCGTGCTCGGGGTCCGCCGGGCCCTCATCGACCCAGTCAGGGATCAGCCCGGTCCCCGCGTCTTCGGGCAGAAGACCGAGAACCCGCCGGTTGAAATACCGCATGGCCGCTTTGATGTCGCGGTCGAAGTTCACGTAGACGCTTTTCAGGAAGGCGGCGTCGTCGCTGCCCAGGGCACTCAGCCCGATGATCTCCGGGGGCAGGCCGAGGGAGTAGCAGGCCGCGCAGAACCCGATGGCCCTCGGGAGCTTCGTCTTTCCCGTCTGCCTCGCGTAGCCGAAGAGGCCCACGTGGAGCTTGCGCGTCCTGCGCCGGGGGACGAGAGCCGCCACCCGGTTGATGAGCGGGGCCAGCGATTCGATCCGGCGGCGGTATTCCCGGGACAGCCGGTCGATGATCTCCAGGCACCGGCCCTCGTCGACGGCGGGCGGCCGGCTCACGGGGGCCTCGCGGAGCCTCTGCACGGCGCCCATCACGGCCGGGGCCGGGTGATCGTACTTGAAGGCGGACTGGACGGTGAACGTCCGGACACCGGCGTATTCGGCCAGAACGCCGTCCACGTTGTCGGGCGTCAGGTGGCCCCTGAAGGGCGGAGAGCCCGCGCCGAGAATCGGGTGAATCTCGACGCCGGTCTCGTCCGAGAGCGCCCGGAGCCGGTTCAGGGCGATCTTGTTGCAGAGCACCGCGCTGACCATGCCGTAGTTCATCGCCGGGTCGGACCGGGCGAGAAACACCCGCAGATGCCGGAGGTCCTTGCCCTTCAGGTATTCCCGGACGATGCCGTCGGCCCCGATCATGTGCTCGAGGTCCTCGAACAGGGGGATCACGTTGATCCGCTCCGGCTTGAAGGCGCCGATCCATTCGGCGATGGTGATGTCGCCGGGGAAAAAGGGGCGCTTCTGTTTCCCGATCACGAAATCCCTGTAGTAGTGATAGATCCGGTTCAGGCTGGCGGCGGAGGAGGTCATGGGCAGGATGACCTCGAAGATCGGGGCGACGTCCTCCCCGTAGAAGGCGCGCGCCGCGTCGAACTGCCGCGGGATGCTCTCCAGGGCCTCGATCAGCACCTTGGCCTCCTCGCGCTCGACGTCCGGGTTGGGGATGCGGAGAGTCAGGAACTGGTCACGCCCCAGGACGGTGTTCCGGAAGTAATGACCGTAGTCGGTCAGGAGTTTCCGGACGACGAAGTCGTCCACCTCCTTGCCTTCGCAGTCCCACATCTGCTCGTCGCAGCCGAGATGGGAGAAGCAGTAGTACGCCTCCTGCACCTCGTCGTCACCCGACATGTCCGGCGTCTTCGCGAAGAACGGCAGCAGGACATTGTCGGGATGCTGGGTGGACATCACCCTCGGTATCCGCATGCAGTGACCTCTTGGACGATTGTCCCCCATCCGCCCGTCCCGTCAGGGCTTGAAGGCGTCGACCAGCGCATCCATGCGTTCCCCGGCCCTGAGGAGACGGACATGCGCGAAACCCGCCGCCTCGAGCCATTGCCGGATTTCCTCGAAGGTGTACGTCGAGCCGCCCTCGGTGTTCACGAGCATGTTGACGGCGAAGATCGCCCCGTCGCGGGGCCGCGTGCGGTCCGGGTCCATGACGTGATCGCGGATGACGATCCGGCCCCCGGGGACGAGGGAACGGAACACCTTGCGGAGAAGCTCCACGTTCTCTGCGGGGCTGTTCTGGTGGATGATGGCCGACAGGAAGGCAAGGTCGTGCCCGCCGGGCAGCTCGTCCTCGCAGAAATCCCCCGCCGCGAGGCGGACGCGGTTGAGCAGCCCCGTTTCGGCCAGGCGCTCGCGGGCCATGGGGATGACCGCGGGCCTGTCGAAGAGCGTGGCCCTCATGTCCGGGGCCGCACGGAGAAAAGCGATGGTGTACGTCCCCGAGGCTCCGCCCACGTCGAGCAGGTTCCTCGCCGTGCCCGGCTGGACCGCCGCCACGATCGTTTCCGCCAGGGGCATGCCCACGACGTGCATGGCGCCGATGAACGCGGAAAGCTCGTCGGCATCCCTCGCCTTGGACGCAGGGGTTCCCGACGGATCCGTCCCCCTGACGATGGACGTGAGCCGGGACCAGCTCTCCCAGAGATTGGCCGCGTGGAGGATCATGGGGATCACGGACCGGGGGCCCGCAGCGGCGAGATACGGGGCGGCCGGGCGCGGCGTGCGGTAGGCGCCGTCCTGCTTCTCGAGCAGGCCCATGGCTGCCAAGGCATCGAGCAGGATCCCCAGCGCGCGGGGGTCGCAGCGGAGCTCCCTGGAAAGCTGCTCGGCCGTTGAGGACCTCCCGGCCAGCGGGGTGAAGAGGTTCAGCTCCGCGGCGGTCAGCAGGATCCGGCTCTCCATGAACTGCCGCGCCAGCTTCAGGACGGCTTCAGGGGTGTCGTAGCCCATGTCGGTCTCATTCGTTGTTACAGAATCTTGTAGCCGGCCCTCTTCCAGCCCTCCACGCCGTCGAGCAGGGCCTTGGCGTTGGGATATCCCATCTTGTTGTACTTGACCGCCTGACCGGCGGCCGTGTGCTCCTTCGTTCAGGCGCAGTAGAAGACGATCTCCCTGTCCTTGGGAAGCGTGGGGAGCATCTTCTGGAACTCGGCAAAGGAAAGGGCCATCTCGAGGCGGTTGGCCTTGAACTTCTCTTCCTCCTCGTAGCCGCAGACGAGCAGGGCCTGGCCTGCCTTCACCTTCTCGTAAGCCTCCTGGGGCGTGATGCGGACGGCGGGCATGACGGTTGCCTCCTTTTCCCGGCGTCTGTCCGGCCGGTTGCCGGCATACTTGAAATCCGGTGTCAGCGTCATCAATATCCTGCAAAAGCGTGGGGAAATGCAAGGGGCGAGTTGCGGCCCGGGCCGGGCGGAGGGGGATGGCGTTTCGTCCCGATCTCTGGTAATGATGGGCCCGTCACCCTTGCGCGCGCTCGCGCGGGTGCGGCGGCGGCCCCTGCCGGAGGCGGACGGCCGGAACGCCGAAAGGGAGAAAACGGGGCATTCGCGCATCTTCGTTCATGCATCTTCAATCATGCATCTTGGGAAGACGTCATGGCCAGCGTGTTCATCTGTGCAGTAGACGACGGGGCGGCCGCTTTCGCCGGGGACCCGGAACGCGGGTGCGCCCTCGAGACCGTGCTGCCCTTCATCCCGGAGGAGGGACGGAAAGAGGCGCTGAGGCGTCTTTACCCGGACGGGCAATGCCACCTCTGGGGGATTCGCAATGCGCAGGGCAACCTTTCGACCTGGACCCTCATGTCCCGGGATGACCTCGTGCTGGGGTATCGCGGCCGCGCCATCATCTCCGCCTCGACCGTTCTGATGACGGACCGCAACCCCGCGCTGGCGGAGTGCATCTGGGGCCCCCATACGGAGGGGCCCCATGAGCTCCTCTGCTTTGTGGGCAGGCCGCACGTGGGGGAGGTCCCGATCGTCGAGCAGATGCTCGGTTATCTGGACCGGGAGTTCAGCGGGTTCACGCGGCTCGACCCCGGCAAGTGCGGGAACATCCTGCGGGCCTTCGGCTCGCTCGACGTGTTCGTCCGGCTGGGGCTGCGGTACGATTTCCCCTTCAGCTTCCGCCACTCGGAATGACCGGCGGCCCCCGAAGAGACGCTGGGAAAAAAAGAAGGCAGGGTGCCGGGCACCCTGCCTTTTCGTTTCGATGCGACGATGGAGGCTCAGTCCGTGACCTTCGCGATCGGCTTCGGGTAGACCTCGAGGTCCATGTAGCCGTAGCGGTGGTCCTTCAGCTCCTGAGTCGTCGGGAAGCGGCGGTCCGGGCAGCTCTTCCACATCCAGTGGTTCAGCTTGATGCCCAGCTTGTCCACGGCCGCCTTCTCCAGGGCCTCCCGGTCGTCCGGGTGGGCGATGGAGATGATCTTCCTCGCCTTTTCGGCATCCGTGCAGCCCATGATGTTGACGATGCCGTACTCGGTGCAGACGTAGGTCACGAGCTGGTCGGGCACGGTCACGACGCTGCCCTGGTCCAGCATGGGGACGAAGCGCGAACGGCCCTTGGCGTCGCGGGACGTGGCCGCCAGGATGGCGCGTCCGCCCCGGGCCAGGGAGGCGCCGATGTGGAACTGGAACTGGCCGCCCGTGGAGGAGATGGGCCGTCCGCCGACGTTGCCCGCGCAGTCCTGACCGCGAATGTCCATCTGGGCGAAGTTGTTCACGGTCACCATGTTGTCGAGCGCCGCGAGCGTCACGATGTTGTTGGTGTAGCCGATGTCGTAGCCCGCGAAGAAGGGGTTGCGGTGCAACCACTCGTAGTAGCGCGGCGTGTCGACGGGCATGATGTAGGCCCAGCCGCAGCGGCCCTTGTCGATCGTCTTGCGGGAGTTGTCCACGACGCCCGCCTCGGCGAGGGTGAAGGCGTACTCGCCGATCATCTCGCTGTGGACGCCGATGTGCCTGAGGTCCGACTTGGCCAGCGCGATGACCACGGCCGTGGGCAGGGCGCCGATGCCGACCTGGATGCAGTCGCCGTCGCGCATGACGGAGAGGCAGTTATTCGCGATGGCCGTCTGGACGGCGTCGGGCTTGATGTCCTTCTCGGCGATGTAGGGCCACTGGTACTTCGGGTCGTCCACGTCCACCTCGACGAAGTAGTCCACCTCGTCGATGGGCAGGTACATGGACCGCCCCGCCTCGCACCAGGCATAGTCCGAGCGGATCTCGCAGACGAACTTCTTGCAGGACTTGGCGGTGATCATGAAGTTGTTGACGCCGTAGCTGGCGTTGACGTAACCCGCCTGGGGAACCGCGCAGGCCTGGATGCCCCAGTCCATGGCGCGTTTCGACTTCTCTTTCCGGTAGAACCGGGCGTACTCGGCGTCCATGCCGATGGCCCACCCCCAGTGCTTCCAGTCCACGGCCTTGTAGCCCTTGGTCATGAGGCCGCGGGTTGTGGGCAGGATGAAGGCCTCGTGGAGGACGTGGTACTTGCCCTCCATGTCGGCGGCGGCGCAGAAGCCGTTGCCGATCATGATGGCCTGGTTCCAGATCTCGATGTTATTCAGGTCACCGGGGCCGGGGCCGAGACGGGCAGCCAGGGCCTCCATCAGCACCGTCGTGTCCGAGCCGGGACCGCCGCGGTTGATCCAGTCGCCGGGCTTGACCATGTCGGCCCACTGCTTGGGGGTGATCATCTTGTTGCGGAGCTTCTGCTGCGTCGGAGTCGGCATCCAGATTTGTTCCTTGTTGGCGATCTTCTGCTGGGGCATATTTCGATGTTCCTCCTTTTAGAATAGTGATCTCATGAAGCCCTTCGTTCTCTGTCATCGATGAATACGGAGTCATGAATGAAAACGATAAGATGCCGGCAGGATCCCCCCCTTTCTTGATTGAATTTCTGCGAATTGTGTCTCCCACAATCGTGTTCGTGTGCCCGTCATCCCCGGCGCGGAACCCCTGACGTTCCGGCGCAGGAAACGTGTGACGCCTGATTGCGAGGTGCGAGGAAAGATACTATGCTTCAGTCGAACCCCGGGAAATCCCGGGTTTGACGTACGTCATGAAGGCGAGAAAAACAGAGGGCCTCTCCCCTCGAGCCGCCTGTCTGCAGGGCCGGGATGCCTGCGGATCAGGGCTTTATGAACCCCGGAAGCCCCTGATTCAGGGCAAGCAGCGTGTATTCCGGGACCGGCAGGGCTCCCGGCCGATCCGGACTCTCCGGGGAGCCTGCCGTCTCTCTGTCATCCGTATTGGGAAGGTCGAAAAAACCCTTCCACGATCCGCGCTTGCAGCTGTGCCGCCGTCTCGTGACGTGACCGCGGAACCGGGGGATCTCTTCGATTCCCTGTTCTGATAGCAAAAAAGAGATACGAAATCAAATCCTTTTTGCTCCGCTTCGCGGGATTTTCCGCACCTCGCCCCGCCGGCTTCCGGTCGGCGGGCCGATATGCACCCGAGACCCGCAAAGGGCAGAAAAAAAGGCCGCCGGTGCGCCCGCAAGCGCCCCGGCAGCCCGGTTGCGGCTTCAGATAGCCGGCCCGGAAAGCGGATCAGCGCAGGGCCCCCGCCTGCCCGGCGTTCTCCACGAGGTAAACCCGCGGTTCCCTGTCCTGCTTCTCCTTCGACGCCGTGCCGTTGACGCGGTAGGTCTGCCGCATTCCGAACTCGGCCTGCTTGCCCTTGTTCCACTGCCTGACGGGCCGCAGGTAGCCCACGACGCGCGAGTAAATCTCCGTCGGCGTGTTGCAGTCGGGGCAGGTCGAGACCTCGCCCCGGATATAGCCGTGGTCCGGGCAGACGCTGAAGGTGGGCGTCAGCGTGAAGTAGGGCATGTGGTAGGTCTCGCAGATCTTGCGCACGAGGACCTTGGCCGCCTCGGGCTCGGCGAGGCGCTCGCCGATGAAGGTGTGGAACACGGTGCCTCCCGTGTACTTGACCTGGATCTCGTCCTGCAGGTCGAGGGCCTCGAAGATGTCGTCGGTGTAGTTCACCGGCAGCTGCGTCGAGTTGGTGTAGAAGGGGGGCCCCCCGTTCTCGTTGGCCGAGATGATGTCGGGGTACTTCGCCTTGTCGATCCGCGCGAGGCTGAAGGAGGTCCCCTCGGCCGGCGTGGCCTCCAGGTTGAAGTTGTTGCCCGTCTCGGCCTGGTACTCGAGGAGCTTGGCGTTCATGAAGTCCAGCACGCGCTTGGCGAAGTCCATGCCCTCGCGCTCGGCGATCGTGCGGCCCATGAGGTTCAGGCACGCCTCGTTCATGCCCACGAGGCCGATCGTGGAGAAGTGGTTCTTCCAGTAGCTGCCCAGGCGCTCGCGGATGCCCCTGAGGTAGTGCTTCGTGTAGGGGTAGAGGTTGCGGTCCGTGAAGGTCTCCAGGACCTTGCGCTTGATCTCGAGGCTCTCCTTGGCGTGGTACATGAGCCGCTCGAGCCGCTCGAGAAACTCCTCCTCGGACTTCGAGAGGTAGCCCAGCCGGGGCATGTTGAGCGTCACCACACCGATGGAGCCCGTCAGGGGGTTGGAGCCGAAGAGGCCGCCGCCGCGCTTGACGAGCTCGCGGTTGTCGATGCGGAGCCGGCAGCACATGCTGCGGGCGTCCTCGGGGTTCATGTCGGAGTTGACGAAGTTGGAGAAGTAGGGCACGCCGTACTTGGCTGTCATCTCCCAGAGCCCGTTCATCAGGGGGTTGTCCCAGTCGAAGTCGCGGGTGATGCTGTAGGTGGGGATGGGGAATGTGAAGACCCTGCCCTTCGCATCCCCCTCCGCCATCACCTCTAAGAACGCCTTGTTGAAAAGGTTCAGCTCTTCCTGGAACTCGCCGTAGGTCTCCTTCCTCGGCACGCCGCCGATAATGACGTTGCGGTCGGCGTAGTGCCTCGGCACGTTGACGTCGAGGGTCACGTTGGTGAAGGGCGTCTGGAAGCCCACCCGCGTGGGGACGTTGATGTTGAAGATGAACTCCTGCAGGGCCTGCTTCACTTCCTGGTAGGTGAGCCTGTCGTAGCGGATGAAGGGCGCCAGCAGGGTGTCGAAGTTCGAGAAGGCCTGCGCGCCTGCCGCCTCGCCCTGCAGGGTGTAGAAGAAGTTCACCACCTGGCCCAGGGCGCTGCGCAGGTGCTTGGCCGGGCGGCTCTCCACCTTGCCCGTCACGCCGCGGAAGCCCTCGATGAGGAGATCGTAAAGGTCCCACCCGACGCAGTAGACCGAAAGGAGGCTCAGGTCGTGGATGTGGAAGTCCCCGTCGGTGTGTGCCTTCTTGATCTCGGGGGTATAGATCTCGTTGAGCCAGTAGACCTTGCTCACCTCCGAGGAGATGTAGTTGTTGAGCCCCTGGAGGGAGTAGTCCATGTTGGAATTTTCGTTGATCTTCCAGTCGTTCTTCTGGAGATACTGGTCCACCAGGTCCACTTCCATCTTGTTGACCACCTCACGCAGCCGCGCGTGCTGGTCACGGTAGATGATGTAGGCCTTGGCGGTCTTGCGGTACGGAGACTGGAGCAGGATCTCCTCGACGATGTCCTGGATCTCCTCGACGCTGGGAATGCGGTCTCCGAGGAGCTGCTCGGCCAGGGCGAGCACCTTGATGGTCAGGCGACGCGCCGTCCCCGTGTCGTACTCCCCGGTGGCGGCCCCGGCCTTGGCGATGGCGTTGGTGATCTTCTCCGAATCGAACTTGACAACACGTCCGTCCCGCTTCCGAATTTGCGTGAACATTCGGTTCCCCCTTTGCTTAGATTTTACAGAACGCGAGCTTGAGAATGAGATGGACAGGAGTAGATTTGCGTCCCCTCTACGCAAAGTGTCCGTGTCGCACAAGATGTAGTGGTGCAATTTTGATGCAAACACTACATCTAGTCAAGAGAAAATTGAAAAAATCTTCCCCCAGGTCAGGCTCCGTCCAACATGCCGTAATGATTCATGGTTCGCACCAGTCCGCCGGCCCTTGCCGCCGGGGGCCAAAAATTTTTCAGGGGCGCAAAAGGGCACGGTTTCCGGGCAAGTGCCTGTTTTTTGACGGGGTTTGAGAGGGAAGCCGTCCCGAAAACGGCCCTGGCAGGGCCTTTCAGGGCTTTTCGGCCCCGGGTGACGGGTTTTCTCAAAGCGTCAAAAAAACATACTATATATGGGGGGCCAAAATTGCACCCATCCCATATCTTGGGGTTCGGACCCCCGGGCAGGCGAGAAAGGTAGCGGAGCGCGCGCGGAAATGCAATACCAGATTTCTCCCAGGGGTCAGGGGGCAGGTTACGGGTCCCTGTCCCCTCTTTCATGGTTTCTCCGCCACGTAGAGGTGGCAGATGCCGAAGGTGAAGGGCTTCGAGACGGCCAGGCGGAACCCGTTTTTCAGAATCCGCTCCTCGAGGGCCCTCGGGGGCTCGAAGTCGAGAACGGAGTCCCGCAGGTAGAAGTAGGGCTCCCTCTTTCCGGCGACGGCGGCACCGATGAGCGGGAGCACCCTCTTGAAGTAGAAGAGGTAGCACTGGCGGATCACGGGGGTCTCGGGCAGGGAGAACTCCAGGATGGCGAAGCGGCCCCCGGGTTTCAGGACCCGGAGCGTCTCCCGGAGGAGTCGGTCCATGTCCTGGACGTTGCGGATGCCGAAGCTGATCATGGCATGGTGAAAGCTCCCGTCACGGAAAGGCGCCTGCGTGCCGTCGCCCTGCAGGAAGGAGCAGCGGTCCGGGAAGGGGGCCCTGCGGTTCTTCTCCCGCGCGATGCGGAGCATCTCCTCGGAGAGGTCGATGCCCGCGACGCGGCAGTCGGCCCGGCGGGCCGCCTCGAGGGCCATGTCGGCCGTGCCGGTGGCGAGGTCGAGCACGAACTGGCCCCCGCGGATGCCCAGGGCGCTCACGGTCCGGCGCCGCCAGACCTGGTCGATCAGGAGCGACAGCGCACGGTTGCCCCGGTCGTAGGTCGCCGCCATCCGGTTGAACAGGGGGCGGATGACGCCCGGTCGCTTGTCCATGCGGTTTTCGCCTGCCGATATCCCCATGGTGTCCCACCCTTCGGCGCGTTGATATACACGCCTTGCGCGGCGAGGTAAAGCTTTTTCAGGCCCTCCGCTTTTCGCCCCGCCGGGCAGCCTTTTCCGTTCGCGCCCTGTCCTTTCCTTACGATACCGGTTCCTTCGTTGCCCCTTGCACTCATTCGGGATTTTGTCCATAATGCCCCTGCCCGATTTGGAGCCGTTTTCGGCGTGACTCCTCATCTCGACCCCGGACGGGCGGCAGGGGGTCAGACTGCCTATTTTCGATATTCGAGAGGGACCCAATGAAGACGCTCGGAATCTGTATCGGGGCTTCCACGATCAGCGCGGCCGCCGTCGAGCGGGACGCAAGCGGCGCGGTCAGGCTCTGCGACGTGCGCGTCGATGCCCACCACGGCAACCCCCGCCGGTACCTCCTGGAGTTGATGCGCGAGGTCGATGCGGCGCGCTACGACCGGGTGTGCGTCACCGGGAGGCGTTTCCGGCAGTTCCTCAATCTCTCCTCCATCCCCGAGCCCGAGGCCGTCGAGCACGCCCTGGCCCATCTCAACGGGCGGGGCGAGAATCTCGAGGCCGTCGTGAGCGCCGGCGGCGAGACCTTCCTCGTCTACACCCTCGGAAAGGACGGGCGCATCTCCACGGTCCAAACGGGGAACAAGTGCGCATCGGGCACAGGCGAGTTCTTTCTCCAGCAGATCAAGCGCCTCGGTCTCGACATCGACGAGGCGACGGGGCTCGCCCGTTCGGAGAGCCCCTACAGGGTCTCGGGACGCTGCAGCGTCTTCTGCAAGAGCGACTGCACCCACGCGGCCAACAAGGGAGTGCCGCGGGGGAGGATCGTGGCCGGCCTGTGCCAGATGATGGCGGGAAAGATCCTCGAGATCCTCGGCCAGGTGCCCCGGCGGGACATCATGGTCATCGGGGGCACGGCCCGCAACGAGGTCCTCATGGACCACCTTCGCGGGGAGATCGCAAACCTCCGGGTCCCCGACGAGGCGCCCTACTTCGAGGCGCTGGGTGCGGCCCTCTGGGCCCTGGAGCACGAAACGGCCCCCTTCCCGGGCCCGGAGAAGCTCTTCCGCGAGGGGGAGAGCTCCTTTGCGGTCCTTCGGCCGCTGTCCGATTTTGCCGACCGCGTCGAGTTCCGGCCCTCGCGGCGGGGGGAGGCGAGGGCGGGGGACACGCTCATCCTCGGCCTCGACGTGGGCTCGACGACGACGAAGGCCGTCCTGCTGCGAAGCGAGGACGACACCATCGTCGCCTCGGTGTACCTCCGCACCGGCGGGGACCCCGTCGGCGCCTCTCGCGAGTGTTACCGGGCCCTGCGCGAGCAGCTCGGGCCGCTTGCCGCGGCCGTCCGGATCGAGGGCCTCGGCGTCACGGGATCGGGCCGCCAGATCGCCGGGCTGCACGCCATGACGGAGGGCATCGTCAACGAGATCGCCGCCCACGCCGCCGCCGCCGTCTGGTTCGACCCGGACGTGGACACGATCTTCGAGATCGGCGGCCAGGACGCCAAGTACACCTTCATCACCGGGGGCGTGCCGTCGGACTACGCCATGAACGAGGCCTGCAGCGCCGGGACGGGCTCCTTCCTCGAGGAGGCGGCCCGGGAGTCGCTCAACATCGCGACGGAGCAGATCGCCGAGATCGCCCTGGCCGGCAGGCGGCCGCCCGACTTCAACGACCAGTGCGCCGCCTTCATCAACAGCGACATCAAGCGGGCCTTCCACGAGGGGATCACCCGGGAGGACATCGTGGCGGGTCTCGTCTACTCGATCTGCATGAACTACCACAAGCGCGTCAAGGGCAGCCGCGCCGTCGGCAAGAAGGTCTTCATGCAGGGCGGGGTCTGCTACAACCGCGCCGTGCCCCTCGCGATGGCCGCCGTCACGGGCCGGCGGATCATCGTCCCGCCCGACCCGGGCCTCATGGGCGCCTTCGGCGTCGCCCTCGAGATCAAGCGTCGCCTCGCGCTGGGCCTGATGCGCAGGCAGGCCTATTCGCTCGACGCCCTTCGGGACCGGGAACTCGAGTACGGCGAGCCCTTCGTCTGCAACGGGGGCACCGAGCGGTGCGACCGGCGCTGCGAGATCGCCCGCATCCGCATCGAGGGACGGACCTATCCCTTCGGGGGCGCCTGCAACCGCTGGTACAACCTGCGTTTCGCCCGGAAGACGGACACGGCGGGCCTCGATCTCGCGCAAACCTGGGAGCGCCTCGTCTTCGAGGGCAGGGATACCGGCACGGACCGGCCTGCGGGCACCGTCGGCCTCAACAAGTCCTTCTTCGTCAACACCTACTACCCGCTCTACCGGCGGTTCTTCGAAGAGCTGGGATACCGGGTCGTCCTGCCCGGAGCGATCCGCCCGGAGGGCGTGGACCGCAGGGGTGCAGCCTTCTGCTGGCCCGTCGAGATCGCCCACGGGTACCTGCAGGACCTCCTGGAGCGCGGGGTCGACTGGCTCTTCCTGCCGCAGTTCAGGGGGGGCAACCCGCAGCGCTGGGGCCGCAACGGGCAGGGGCCGTCCAAGAGCACCACCTGCCCCCTCTCCCAGGGCGAGCCCTACTACCTGGCGACGGCGTTCAAGGATCATCCCGCCTGGCGCGCGTTGAAGGGGGCGGGCCGCATCCTGTCGCCCGTCATCGATTTTTCAAAAGGCCCCGACGCAGCCCGGGGTGACTTCGTCGACGTGGCCCGGGCACTCGGCCGGTCGGCAGAGGCGGGCCGGAGCGCCTTCGAGGCCGCCTTGGCCGAGCAGGCGGCCTTCGTACAGAGGATGCGGGAGGCCGGCCGCGAGGCCCTCGAGGCGCTGCAGGCCGACCCACGGGCCTTCGCCGTCGCCCTGTTCGGCCGATCCTACAACGCCTTCGTGACCGAGTCCCACATGGGCATCCCCCAGAAGCTGGCCACGCGAGGCATCCGCGTCATCCCCATCGACATGCTGCCCATCGACGACGAGCCGGTGCACGGCCAGATGTACTGGTCGGCGGGGCAGACCATCCTCAAGGCGGCGAGCTTCGTGGCGCGCCACCCCCAGCTCTTCGGCTGCTACGTGACGAACTTTTCCTGCGGCCCCGACTCGTTCTTGCTGGGGTACTTCCGGGACCTCATGGGCGAGAAACCCTCGCTCACGCTGGAGCTCGACAGCCATACGGCCGATGCGGGGCTGGAGACGCGCATCGAGGCGTTCCTCGGGATCGTCGAGGCCTGGCGCGAGATGAAGGGGAAGCGGAGCACGGGCGGGGGAGCCCTGCCGCGGGCCTTCACGCCCTCGCGCTTCGACTACCGCGACCAGCTCTTCATCGACTCGCAGGGCAAGCCCCACTCCTTCCTCGACCCAAGGGTGCACCTGCTGTTCCCCTCCATGGGCCGGCTCAACTCCGAGGCCATGAGCGCCGTCTTCCGGGGGCTGGGGATCCGCAGCTCCTGCCTGCCGCCCGCCGACCGCAGGGACCTCGAGACAGGCAAGGGCAACAGCCTCTGCAAGGAGTGCCTGCCGCTTCAGCTCGTGACGGGGGGCCTGCTGAATTACCTCGAGGGGCGCGAGCGGCGCGACGAGCTGCTGCTCTACGTGATGCCCACCACGTCGGGGCCCTGCCGCTTCGGGCAGTACGCCCCCTTCATCGAACGCGTTCTGGAGAAGCGCCGCATCGACGACGTGGCCCTCTTCTCGCTGTCCGGCGAGAACAGCTACTCCGACTTCCACGGCAGCTCCTTCACCAAGAAGGCCTGGTCGGCGATCGTGCTGGCCGACGTCATGCACGACGTCTACTCCATGCTGCTCGCCTGTGCGGCCCGGAGGCCCCGGGCGATGGAGATCTTCTGGGAGGGATGGTCGCGCCTGCTCGGGGTCCTGGAGCGGGGCTGCGACCCCCGGGCGCTGCGTGAGACGGTCTCGTCGATTGCGCAGGACCTGGCGCGGATCGAGCTGCGGCGCCGGCCGGCCGAGACGCCGCTGATCCTCCTGACCGGTGAGATCTTCGTGCGCCATGACGACCTGTCGCGCCAGTGGATCGTCGAGAGGCTGGCTGATGAGGGGTTCGCCGTGAAGGTCTCGAGCGGGATGGAGTGGATCTACTACACCGACTGGTGCTACGCGAACCGGATGACGGCCGGGGACATCTCCGTCCGGCAGTGGCTGCAGCTCATGCTCCGGCAGGCGGTGATGAGGCGCCAGGAGCGTTTTCTCAAGGGCCTCCTGCGGCCGTCGGGCCTCTTCCACTACCGCCGCGAGGACGTGGACCGTCTCATCGACGGGGTCCGCCATCTCATGAACCCTCGCCTCGTGGGGGAGGCGATCCTCACGGTCGGGGCAGCTCTCACGGAGGTGCCCGATGACTATTGCGGCGCGATCGCCATCGGCCCCTTCGGCTGCATGCCGAACCGGATCGCCGAGGCGATCCTGTCGCGGGAGATGACCCGGGAGGGAAAGAGCGCCCTGAAGGCCGTGAATCCCCGGGTGCGGCGGGTCCTCGAGCGGTTCGATCACCTGCCCTTCCTCGCCATCGAGAGCGACGGCAGCCCCTTCCCCCAGATCGTCACGGCCAGGCTCGAGACGTTCCTCCTCCAGGCCCGCCGGGTCCACGAGGCGATGCGGGCCTCCCCCCCTGTCCGGTCGGGTGCGTCTGTCGCCGCGGCCGTGCCGGACGAAATCTGCTGCGCCGCCCGCGTCGGGCTGCCCCGCGAGACCCGGGACCGTTCGGATTGACAGAGAGGGGAACACCGGTTCCCGGTCCGGGCATGGGTTTACCGTGACGGGCAAGGATGCCAAAGGGGTGCCCGCGTGCGGCCGCGAGCTTGAAAGGGATGTCGTTCAGCGAGGCACGACGGGGGTCGCCCTCGGGGCTGTCTTCTGTGCCGGTATTTCCGCCGACTGGCTCTTGGGGATCGGGCCGCTGACCAGGGGTACGAAGGCGGTGCCGGGCCTGGCCTGGTAGACGGGCAGGTTCACCGAGTTGGGCTGCACGTACATCGGGTCCTCCTTGGCCTTCATGTCGAACCAGCACCGGTACTGCGTGGCGTCGCCGGCGATGCGGTTGGGCTCGGCATTGAACGCCACCACGACGTTCTGGGAAACGCTTCCCGTCGGACCGACGGTAACGATCGTGTTCCCGCCTCCAATCAGAGCGCCCGAGGGATTCAAGGCCTGGCAGAACACCCGTACCGCGTCGATCTTCGAGTGCAGGTTGCTGAACCTCAGGGGCACGGTGAAGACGAAATCCTCGGCCTGGGCGGTGCCGGTGGCACCTGGGACGGACAGGGCGAGCAGCACAACGATGACCCACGCGCACGGTTTCATACTTCCCTCCTTTGAGATTTCCTGCTTACAGCCCGAACCCCGTCATCCGGAGCTCCCCCGTGGTGATGCGGACCGACGTTACCCCCGCGCCCATGCCGGTCATCTGGAGCGCGCCGGTCGTCAGCTGAACGCCGGTCTGCCCCGCGCCCATTCCGGTCATCTGGAGTGCGCCGGTCGTCAACCTCACCCCCGCCGGCCCCGCACCCTGTCCTGTCATCTGAAGCGGGACCGTGGTCACATGAATCTGCGCCGCCCCCGATCCATGGCCGGACATCTGGAGTGCGCCGGTCGTCAACCGCACCGCCTGCCCGCCCATCCCGGTCATCTGTAGCGTGCCCGTCGTGACCGTCCGCGTCTTGGGCGGGGCGGCCGAGACGGACGACCATTCGAACAGCGGCTGGCCCCAGACGGCGCCCGCCGTCAGGATGAGGGTCAGGAGGATTCGTCTTCGGCAGCGCGAGGCCCGGGCCCCGCGTGATTCACGGGGTATGAACCGGGTAGGCGCACCTTGCAGACCGTTGTCCGTCATCATGGCTTGGACTTTTCTGCGGACTCCTGCGTTTCTTCTCGACGTCTGTTTCTGCCTGCGGAGACCGATGAAATTGTATCCGTTTGGCGTTTGAAGAATGGTGCTCTTTCGAGTCGGAGTGTACGACGGGGCGATGCGGTCTGTCAAAATGAATCTGGCCGGTCGATTGACCCTTCGCGGCCCGCACGCGGGAAAGCGACACGGACCGGGGAGAAACGAGAAAAAAGGGGGAACCTCCCCCCCTCCTTCCAAAAAAAGGGAGATTCCCCCAGGGGATGGCCCGGGCGAACCCGGGGCGAGAACGGCACTCTGCGGTCGGGCCTGCCGGACGCCCGGTGTCTCTACCGCTCGCTTTTCCCCTTCCGAGCCGGGAAGAGCAGCGTGTAGACAAGGGCCAGGCCGGTCAGAATAAACAGCAGAAAAATCCCCTCCACGAATCCTCCTCCTCGACCCCCTCCGGTCGGCCGCAACTCTCTCCGGGTCACAAGCCCGGCCCCTGTCTGGCGGGGATGGTACAGAACCGCGGGGGCAAAGACAATACGGCGGTCGGGTGATTTTTCTCTCGGAACCGATTAGTAGCGGAACTACGAAGAAAGTACTAGCCCGATGCGAACGTTGCGCCTGTGGATAAGGCGGGGCGGGTCATTTCACGACAAAAGAGACGGCGTCGGCGACGCGGTTCTCCCTGTCGACGAGGGTCAGCACGTGCCGGCCGCGCTGGGGCTGCCAGTCGAGCACGGCCGTGGAGCCGAGAGGGCGGTCGTCGAGGCGCCACTCGTGGGTCCCGCCCGAGAAGCGCCCGACGAAGGAGACCCGCTGGAGCTCCGCGGGGATGTCCGGGTCGAGGGTGATGATCGTTGCAGGCTGGGGGTAGAGGATCCGGGCGACGGCATGGCGCTTGTCCGCGGCGATCTCCCCCGGCGGCTCCGTCCCCTCGATGAACCACTCGGTCCGCGGGGGCTCGAGGTTGTCCCGGAAGCTCACCGGGCGCGAGACGATGCCCGCAACGGCCCCGGGCGCCCTCGAGGGCGTGCGCCTATGGAGATGGTTCATGATGTCGAGCCACACCGGGGCGGCGCCGCTCATGCCCGAGACGTTCCACATGGGTTCGCCCGGGAAGTTCCCCACCCAGACCCCGACGGTGTACCGCTCGGAGTAGCCCACGCACCAGTTGTCGCGCATGTCCTTGCTCGTGCCCGTCTTCACGGCCGTCCAGTATCGGGTGGCCAGCGGGTTCTCGAGCCCGAAGGTCGCGCTCCGGGCCTCGCGGTCCGAGAGGATGCCCGAGACGATCAGGGCGGCCCGCCTGTCCATGACGGCAACGGTTTTCTCCGCCTCTGCGCCCGCGTCGATCTTCAGTCTTCCCCAGCGGCCCCCGTTGGCGAGCGTCCGGTAGGCGGTCACCAGCTCGTAGAGGGTCACATCGGCCGAGCCCAGCGCGAGCGAGTAACCGTAATAATCCGCCTCGCGGTCGAGGCTCTCCATCCCGAGGGCCCGGAGCCGCTCCACGAAGGCCTCCGGCGTGACGAGCATGAGCGTCCGCACGGCGGGGATGTTGAGCGAGGCCGAGAGGGCCGTCCGCAGGCTGACGGGGCCGAGGAACTCCCGGTCGTAGTTCTCCGGCACGTAGAGCCCCCCCTCTGCGGGGATCTGGAGGGGCGAATCCTCCAGGATCGAGGCCGCCGTCAGGAACCGCTTCTCGATCGCCAGGCCGTAGAGGAAGGGCTTGAGCGTGGAGCCGGCCTGCCGCGGCGCCCGGATGCCGTCGACGTGGGGCGCGCTCGAGGTGATGCCCTGGTTGGCCGCGTAGGCGAGGATCTCGCCCGTGGCGTTGTCGACGACAAGGGCGGCGCCGTCCCGCACGTTTCGCCCCGCAAGCTGCGCGAGCTGGCGGTTGAGGGCCTCGAGGACGAACGCCTGGAGATCCCCGTCGAGCGTGCACTGCGCCCGCCGCACCCCCCCGCCCGAAAGCAGCATCCGCGCCACGTGCGGCGCAAGCGCCACCTGGGGCCGGATCCGGTAGGGCCGGCCGAGGACCTCGGCGGCCAGGGCCGCAATCTCCTCCGCGCCCGATGCGGAGCCTGTGCGCTCCGCCAGCCGGACCGCCCGGCGCGCCACGGCCTCGGCCGTCGTCCGGGACGAGGGGATGAGCGAGGCCAGCAGCAGCGACTCCGCCTCGCCGAGGCCCGAGGGGTCCTTGTCGAAGAGGCCCCGCGAGGCGGCGGCGATCCCCTGCAGCTCGCCCCGGAACGTGATGAGATTCAGGTAGGCCTCGAGGATCTCGTCCTTGGACCAGGAGCGCTCGAGCGCGAGGGCCGCCGAAACCTGGCGCAGCTTCTCGCGCCAGGTCCGCTTGGGGCCGCGGGGCGTCGAGGCCGCATCGAGGCGCGCGGCAAGCTGCATGCTGATCGTGCTTGCGCCCCGGGAGCCGCCGGAGGTGACGTGACGCAGCGTCGAGGCGGCAAGGGCGACCCAGTCCACCCCGCCGTGGTCGCGGAACCGCCTGTCCTCGGCGGCGACGACGGCCCGGGTGAGCGCGGGCGAGATGTCGGCCAGGGCCACCCAATCGAGCCTTCTGCCCGTCGGGTCCACGCGCAGCTCGTGGATCACGCTGCCGTGCCGGTCGATCAGCACGGCATCGGAGAGGCGGTGGGAGGCACGGACCTCGTCGAATGAGGGGAGCTTGGGCCCGTTGAGGAAGAGCCCCGCCGCAAGCGTGCAGACGAAGGCTGCGCAGCCGACGAAGGCGGCGGCAAGGGCGAACTTCCAGCCACGCGGTGCGACACGGGTCATTCGTCTACTCCGTCCGATCCCTCTTTCCTCGAGGGGAATTCGATGACGTCCCCCTGGATAAGGGGAAAGCGCTCGAACCCCCTCCTTTGAAGGAGGGTTGGGGAGGATTTTACAAGACCTGTTTTTCCCCCATCGATAACCCCTGGTGAGTTCGGGGTCGTTTGCTCGCGAGGCTCGGCTCGCGATGACCTTTTTTCGATACCTTGTGCCCGAGACCGCAGATCCGGGTGGAACCGCGTCGCCTCACGGGTTCACCGACAGCACAGGGTTCGGAATCTCGCCGAACATCTCTGGCGCGTAGAGCGCCTCGGCCCGCGTGGGCGGCATCTGGAAGGTGCCCTCGTTGTTGAGGCGCAGCGTGTAGCCCGTCCGCCAGGTCCCCTTCGGGACAAAGCGGTAGTAGAACCGGCAGGCCTCGAAGGCGCGCTCGACGTAGGCCTCCTGTGCGCGGCCCGCGCTTTTCTCCTGGCCGGGCTCGAGGCCGACGGCGATGACGGCCGAGCCCGCCGGGATGGGGTCGCTCAAAACGACCCAGGTCATGTCCGACTGGGCCTCCACCTCGAGCGTGACCCGCACCACGTCGCCGCGGCTCCAGAAGCTCTTCACCTTCTTTTCCACGGGCGTGACCGTTTTCTTGATCCGGTAGCCGCTCGAGAAGGGCTTCCGGAGAGGCACGGCCGCCAGGGCCTGCACCGTCGCCCAGGGGGCGCCGTCCCCCTCGTGGCTCAGGGAGAGGGTTCCCTTCCCGTCGGGCCAGTCGAACCGGACCGTCCCCCCCTTCGGCGACTCCCAGGCGCCCCAGCTCACCGACGAGGATTTCGGCCCCAGCGCGGCCGTCGTTTTACCCGACACGTCGGACTTTTCGAAGGCCGCCGAGAACTTCTCGAAGGCGAGCGTCCCCCAGGCATTCGCCGTTGTCGTGTCCCAGTGCCCCTGCCGCATGCGGCCCAGGGCCCCCCTGGCGATGCGCGGGGCGTCGTCCTTCCAGGCCTCGAGGTCGGTCACGGCCAGCAGCGCGCGCACGGCGTTGACGTCGGGCGAGACCATCAGCCACCACAGGCCGTCGGACCGCTCGGTGGAGAAGCCCATCACCGTGCCCTGCAGGTTGAGCCGGGAGCGCAGGACCTGCTGTGCCGCGGCGAGCTTCTTGGCCCGATCGGGGATGTTGGCCGTGCGCTTGAGCAAGCCGATCCAGTCGATCACGGCCGAGGTGGGCCAGAGATTGGTCTCGATGGCCACGGGGGCGAGCAGGGCGGCTTTGGCCTTCCCGTAGCGCGACAGGGCCTCGAGGGCGGCTACCTTGCGGATGGCGAGGTCCGCCGTGGCGAGGTCGCTCGTGCGCCGGATGCGCCCCTCCACGAAGCCCGTGAGCCCCTCGGTCATCCGGTCCCGAAGCACGGGGGGGATCTCGTAGCCCGCCTCTTGGGCAACGGCCATCACGTAGGCCGTCAGCACGTCGCTCCCGGCCCGCATCAGCGGGAAATACTTCAGCAGCCCCTCGTCGTCGAGGTAGGCCGGAAGCTCGCGCATCCGCTCCTGCCAGAGGGCTTTGTCCCGCAGGGCCACGGCCTTCGAGATCTTCTGCTCGAGGCAGCCGTAGGGGTAGAGCGACATGTACTCGCGCACGCCCGCGAGGCCGTCCGCGATCTTCGGCTGGAGCCGCACCGCGATGCCGCCCCTGCCGGCGAGGGCGCTGGCCGGCCGCTCCACGGGGATGTCGGCCTTGCCGCGCACCTGCACGAGTGTAGCCTGCCGGGTGCGCACGGGGACGGCGGGGACGATTCGCTGAGAGACCCGGATGCGGTCCTCGGTCTTGCCGTCGCGCTCGACGGCGGAGATCTCGTAGTCGAGCCTGTCGACGCCGGCGGGCACCCGGATGTCCCAGCCGATCTCCTTCGCCTCGCCCGGCGAGAGGCCCACGCGAAGCGTTTCGTAGTCGGTTTTCTCCCGGCCGGCCGTGACGGCGAGCCGCGCCTCGGCGTTCATGGGCCTCTCGGTCGCGTTGCGGACCGTGACGCCGGCCTTCAGGAAGTCGCCCTCGCGGGCCAGCGGCGGGATGCCCGCCAGCAGCTGCAGGTCCTGCGTCGTGCGGATGTCGGCCTGCCCCGTGCCGAAGAGGTCCGGCCCTCCCGTCGCGACGGCGACGATCCGGTACTCCGTGAGGCTGTCCTTCAGGGGGATCCTCAGGCGCGCCTCGCCCTTCTCGTCGAGCGGCACGGAGGCCTTCCAGGCGAGCAGCGTGTCGAAGAGCTCGCGGGTGATCTGCTTGCCGCCGCCTCCCCCCTGGGGCAGGGCCTTGAGGCCGAAGTGCCGCTTGCCGATCACCATCATCTGCGCCGTCGAGGTGAAGATCTCGTAGGGACGCTGGCCCATCATTGCCTCCAGGAGCTTCCAGGTGCCGTTGGGCCGCAGGGCGAGTAGGCCCCGGTCCACGGCGGCCACGGCCAGCTCCGTCCCCTCCGGCAGCTTCCCCCCGGAGGCCGCGCGGACCCGGAAGAGCACGTCCGCCTCCTGGCGCACCCGGTAGACCGGCTTGTCGGGCTTGACCTCCACGGCCAGCTCGTGTTCCTTCCAGCCCACGCGGATCTCGGCGATGCCGAGCTTCCAGGCGGGCTTGCCGGGGTCGAAGGTCGCCGTCGGCGCGGCCTCGGCCGTGCGCCCCCGGACGGCGAGGACCGAGACGAAGGCGTTGGGCGCGTGGTTTCTCTTCACGGGGATCTCCACGACGGGGTTCGTGCCCGAGAGCCTCTGCACGTAAGCGTCCACGATCCCCTCGCGCTCCACGGTGACCAGGGCCGTCGCCTCGCGGAAGGGCATCCGGACCTGCAGGCGGGCCTTCTCGCCGGGCTCGTAGCGCTTCTTTTCGGGGATCACGTCGATGCGGTCGTCGTTGCGCGCCTCGAACCACCAGTCCTCCTGTCCCGCCGCCCAGAGGCTGAAGGTCGCAACGGCGGGGTTGCCGTCGGCGTCCTTCGCCTCGGCCTGCAGGATGACATTGCCCGAGACGGGCGAGGGCGCCTCGCAGAGCAGCAGCCCCGAGGCGTCCGTCCTGCCCTTGCAGTGCGGCCCGGCCTCGCAGAGCGCTTTCCCGGCGTCGCCGGATTCGGCCTTGCAGGGCACGGCGATGCGCCGGACCTCGGAGACGTTCTCGTAGGCGTAGAACCCGCCGGCGATCCGCCTCCGGTGCGAGTAGGTCTTGCGCTGGTAGAGATCCACGGCCACCTCCGCGTCGGGCACGGGGTTGCCCGCCAGGTCGAGCACGACCACGCGGTAGCGGAGCAGATCGGCCGAGGCCGCCCAGGATTCAGGCTTCAGGCCCACGGCGAGCCCCGAGGGGGCAAGCGGGATGTCCGCGGCCGCCGTCTGGACCTCGCCGTTGGGGTCGCGGTACTCGAGCTCGGCGTGGAGGGACTTCGGCGCGTCGATCCTCGGCAGCTTGACGAACTTCGCCCGGGCGGAGCCGGTCTCGTCGAGCCTCAGCTCCTGCGTGGGCAGGCGCCGCGGCCGGTCGCGGGCGGGGGCGTCCTCGTCGTCGGGACCCAGCCCGTCGTCGGCCGACAGCGTCCGGGTGCCCTCCTTCAGGCGCTCCCCCGAAAAGGTGTATTCGTCGTATCCCGGGAAGACCAGCGCCCTCGGCCGGATCTCGCCTCGGAGCTTCACCGGGAGCCTCCCCGCGCCGCCTCCGGAGAAGAAGGACACGGAGAGATCGAGGCCGACCTCCCTCGGCTGCACGATGGGCGCGGCGGGGCCCTGCACGACGGCCTTCATCAGGGGGACGCGGAACTCCTCCACGTGGAAGGAGCCCGTGACGAGCTTCGGCGCATTCCTGTCCCCCTTTCGGGCGAGGCTCACCTCGTAGGATCCCAGGCGCGCCCCCTCGGGGATCTTCCAGTCCGTCGCGGCGCTGCCGTTGCGTTCCCAGGACAGGGGCAGGCGGTACTCCTGCCCGCTTCCGCCGTGGCGGATCTCCACCTCGTCGAAGCGGAAACGGTCCTCGGGCAGGGTGAGCCCCGCCGTCGTGGGCACCCGCAGGATGTGCTTCATGTGGACCGTCTCGCCGGCCCGCAGCAGGGTGCGGTCCAGGATCGTGTGGCCGATCACGTCGTCGGGACCGCGCCAGTCGCCCGTGGGCAGCTGGAACCGCCAGGGCTCGATCCCGTCCTCCCAGCTCGAGTGGGTGAACGTGGCGTCCCTGTCCGTGCGGGCGAAGACGAAGAGACCCGTCGTCATGCCGCCCAGCATGCCCGTGTGCTCGCTGTAGTTGACGGGCCAGTTGCAGCGGGCCTGCTTTTCACGGGAGGGGAGGGTGCCCCGGATGAGGGCCAGGCCCCGCTCGTCCGTCTTTCCCTGCCAGAGACGCTTCCCGCTGCAGTCGCGCACGGAGAGGGCGGCGCCCGCCACGGGGGCGCCCGTGTCGAGGGCCGTGACCCAGATGAGCGATGACTCGCGGCCCCACTTGAAGTGGGCCGCCAGGTTCGTCACGAGGGCCGCCGCCGGGACGTACAGGGGGGCGGGCCTGGCAAGCAGGTGCCGGCCCAGGATGCGGCTCTCGATCTCCACGACGTGGAAGCCGGGTTTTTCGAGCGGGATGCCGACCACCTCGAAGGCCTTCCCGCCGCCCGGGACGGGCAGATTGAATTCCTTGCCCGCCGTCCGGCCCTCGAACAGGGACTTCTCGCGGGTGACCGAGGCGACGCTGCGCAGCCAGTGGATGACGCGCTGCTCCTCGGTGAGGCTCACCGTCCGGACCCTGGCCCTGACCTGCTGGGTGAGGGCCGGCTGGCCGTCGAGGGCCGTCTCCGCGCGACGCCCCGCACGGGCTGCGGGGTCGGGCGTTTCGGGCTCGATCTCCTCGGCGTCGCCCTCCACGGTGAGAAGCCGGTTTTTCAGCTCCGCCTCGATGTTGCGGACCGTCACGGGCAGCAAGGGGGTTGCCGCCTCGAGGATGCCGAAGCGCGCGGCGAACTTCGCCAGCGGCGGGTACCCCTCCGTCTTCACCGTGAGCGGGAAACGGCCGGCGTTGGCCAGGGGGCGCCCCGCGTCGTCCTTCATGCCCGTCGGCATCTCGACGGAGAACGCCGTCTTTTCCGGGAAGGGCCCGGGAAAGATGATGAACTGCGTGTGCGTGCGGCTCTGGTCGTCCCCCGACTTCGGTTTCCAGCTCTTCCCGCCGGTGTCCCTGAGAACGATCTCCTTGGCGAGGCTCCAGGGCGCCGGTGCCGAGAACGTCATGCGCATGGGCAGCACGGGGATGCAGCCGCCGCCCTTCTTCTCGCGGGGGCAGGAGAACTCGGCCCGGAAAGGGGGCCGGGCCTGGAACTCGAGGACCTGGTCCTCCTCCGTCTCCACCCCGCTGAGGGCGGCGATGCCCTTGCCCCACACGAGCCGGACCTTCGCCGATGGGGGAAAGGCCTGTCTTGCGCGGAGGGCCACCAGCGTGCCCTCGTCCTTCGGCACCCGCAGGGCCTTGAGGAGCTGCTCTCGCTCCCTGCCCGTGACGAGCGTGACGCCCACCCGCTCGCTCACCCCGGCAACCGAGAACCAGGCGTTTTTCACGATCGTCTCCGGCACGGGCTGCGCGTCCAGGGTGAGCACGAAAACCTGCCTCTCGTCGATGGCCGTGTCCCCCTCGTAGGGGCGCGACTGGATGACGGAGGGCCCGCCCGTGGAGAAGGAGAAGGCCGCCGTTTCCGGGACGGGCGTTCCGGCCAGCGTCTTCAAGCCGGGCTTCAGGGTGAATCGGCAGGCGATGCCGCCGGGGAGGTTCCTCTCGAAGTCGTAGGACCAGGTCCGGGCGTCGATCCAGCGCCCGCTGCCCTTCTCGGCGCACCGGACGTCGAAGGGGTCTGCCAGCTGCGGGTCGCCGAAGGAAACCATGGGCTCCGAGAAGCGCGCAGTCACCTGGCGGATTTCCTTGACCGTGCCCTGGGGCGCGAACATCTCGATGCGCGCCCCCTCGGCCGCGCCGAGGGCGGCCGGGGCCGAAAGCGTTGCGAGGAGAATCCAGGTCAACAGGGAAAAGGACGCGAGACCGCGCAGCGGGACGCTTGGGCGCATGGCCGACCTCTCGGGGTGGGATTGCTGGGGGATTGTTTAGCAGAAATGACGGAATGAGGGCAAAGGCTTTCTTCGGCCGCAGCGCTGCCGTGACAGGGGTCGGGAGGGCAGGGGCGAGCGCTGCAGGCGCAGAACCACAATAACCCCCTTGCTTCCCCTTTACCAAAGGGGGAGGCTTTCGAAGTCCGTCCTCTTTCCCGTCATCTCACCGTTTGCGGTGCCTGATCGCGATCGCGACAACCGGCACGCCGAGCAACACGAGCAGCAACGGGTACTCGATCGTGTAGACGATCGGCGTGAGGGCCCAGCGCACCGCCGTTCGCAGACCTTCATGCTTCGCGATGAACGCGGCCGCGGGCGGCGACCAGGCGCAGTAGAGATCGATGAAGGCCCTTCCGATCGCGGTCGGCGCCAGCACCCGGTCCCTGAAGTCGCGCAGGGTCTGCACGTGCGGGTCGAGGGCCGATCCGTAGGCCGCCGTGGCGATGAAGCAGCTCACGAACACCCCGGTGTCGTCCCCCGGGGTGCTCACGGGCGTGAAGACCTGGATGCGCTGGTTTTGCGTGTCTGCAACGTAGAGGTTGCCGTCGGGGCTCAGGGCGATGCCTTCCGGCCCGTCGAATTCACCGCGGCCGGTGCCGAAGGAACCCCACTTGGTGAGAAAGAGGCCGCCCGGCGAGAACTTCTGGATGCGGTGGTTGCCCGTGTCGGCCACGTAGAGGTTTCCCCTCGCGTCGACGGCAACGCCGGCCGGGCCGTCGAACTGGCCGTCGGCCGTCCCGAAGGACCCCACGGTGCCCGCGAAGACCCCCAGGGAGGTGAACTTCTGGATGCGGTGATTGCCCGTGTCGGCCACGTAGACATTGCCCAGGTTGTCCACCGCCACGGCGGAGGGGGCATCGAATTGCCCGTTTCCGGCGCCGAAGGACCCCCACTTGGTGAGGTAAACGCCCGAGGGGGAGAATTTCTGGATTCGGTGGTTGCCCGTGTCGGCCACGTAGACGTTGCCGCTGGAGTCCGTGGCGACGCCCAGCGGCCGCTCGAATTGGCCGTTTGCCGAGCCCCGGGAGCCCCACGCGGTGATGAAGATGTTCGACGCGGAGAATTTCTGGATTCGGTGGTTGCCCGTGTCGGCCACGTAGAGATTGCCGGCAGCATCCCCGGTCACGGACGAAGGCGTGTTGAACTGCCCGTTGGCCGTTCCCAGGCCGCCCCAGACGGCCGTGAACGTCCCTGCCGAGGTGAACTGCTGGATTCGGTGATTGCCCGCCTCCGCCACGAAGACATTCCCCAGGGAGTTGACGTGCACGTCGGCGGGGCTCGAGAGCCGGCCGTTGCCGGTCAGCGAGGAGCCCCAGGTGAGATTCCATGTGCCCGCGTCGTCGAACCGCTGGATGCGGTCGTTGACCGTGTCCGCCACAAAAACGGCCGTTCCCGCCGTGCTGACCGCCAGCCCCTGCGGGCTGTTGAACTGGGCATCGCCTGGCCCGAAGGTTCCCCACTGGGACCGGTAGTTGACCACGGCGCCCACGACGAGAAACTTCTGGACCCGGTGGTTGCGGGAATCCGTCACGTAGACGTTGCCGGCCGTGTCGACATCCACGGCCGTCGGTGCGTCGAACTGGCCGTCGCCCGTTCCCAAGGAGCCCCAGGCGACGACGAACGTGCCCGTCGGGGAAAATCTCTGGATGCGGTTGTTGCCCGTGTCGGCGACGAGCACATTCCCAGAGGAGTCCGCCGCAATCCCCAGGGGGCCCGAGAACTGGCCGTTTCCCGTGCCGGTGGTTCCCCAGGCTCCGACGAAAGTGCCCGAGGAGGTGAAGCGCTGGATTCGGTCGTTGCCCGTGTCGGCCACGTAGACGTTGTTCGACGGATCCACCGCAACGGCCGAGGGGGTGTCGAACTGCCCGTTCAGAACCCCCCGGGTTCCCCACTGGGAGAGGTAGGCGCCGGCGGCGGTGAACTTCTGGATGCGGTGATTGCCCGCGTCGGCCACGTAGACGTTGCCGAGGGAATCCAGGGCCACGTCGGAGGGCAGGTTGAACTGTCCGTTTCCGCTCCCGAAGGACCCCCAGGCGGTGACGAATGCTTCCGAGGCGTTGAAGACCTGGATCCGGTTGTTCCGGGAATCGGCGACGTAGACGAGGCCGGAGGAAGCCGTGGCGATGCCCAGGGGCTTCTTGAACTCGCCGCTGCCCGTGACGTCCGAGCCCCAGGAGGTGACGAACAGGGCGCCGCCGTCGGATGCAACGAGAGCCTCCTGGCGGGGCAGGACGGCGAGGAAGAGGATGAGCAACGGGACGATGAGAAACGGATGGAAGAGGGCTTTGCTTTTCATGTCGCCTCCCCGGCGTCAGGCCTTTGGCCGTGCACGGCGGCACGCGGTTTCCGGGTGTCCTGCGCACAAGGTAAAAGGCCCGCAAGGGAAAGTAAAGTATGATTTTTTTCTAATCCGGGTATTAGAAAAGCCTACGAAAAAAGGGTGAGACGGACGGGGCGGCCCGAAGGGTGCAGGAACAGAATCCGGTTGACTCCCCCCGGGGGCCTGTAATAAGAAGGGGCAGGGTAACTGTTTGGAATCGGAAAAGGAATCTTGGCGACGAAAAAACTGTTCGTTCGGACCTTCGGCTGCCAGATGAACGTCCACGACTCGGAGCAGCTGGAGGAACTCCTCAAGAATTCGGGGTACGCAAGGACGGAGAGCGCGAGGGACGCGGACCTCATCATCGTCAACACCTGCAGCATCCGCGACAAGGCGGAGCAGAAGGTCTACAGCCAGCTCGGCCGCTACCGCCACCTCAAGAAGGCAAAACCGGGACTGCAGATCGGCGTCTGCGGCTGCGTGGCCCAGCAGCAGGGCGAGCGGCTGCTCGAGAAGGCCCCCTTCGTGGACCTCGTCATCGGGACCCACAACCTCGACCGCATGCCCGAGTGCATCGGGCTTGCCCGGCGGACGGGCCGCCCCGTCGTTCAGACCGCCTTCCGCGACACGGTGCCCTCCATCGGCATCCCGACCCTCCCCGCGAACGGCTCCGTGAGCGCCTACGTCACGATCATGCAGGGCTGCGACAACTACTGTGCCTTCTGCGTCGTGCCCTACCTGCGGGGCCGCGAGCAGAGCCGGAAATTCGAGGACATCCTGGCCGAGGTGAGGGCGCTGGCCGCCCACGGGGTGAAGGAGGTGACCCTGCTGGGCCAGAACGTGAACTCCTACGGCAAGTCCTTCGGCGGGGGGCACACCTTCGCGGGGCTTCTCCGCGCGATCGGCGAAATCCCCGGCATCGAGCGGATCCGCTTCACCACCTCGCACCCCAAGGATCTCTCCGACGACATCATCGCCTGCTTCAGAGACGTGAAGGCCCTCTGCGAGAGCATCCACCTGCCGGTCCAGTCCGGCTCGGACGCGGTGCTCGCGAGGATGAACCGCCGCTACACGAGCGCCGATTACCTCGACCGGGTCCGCAAGCTGCGGGAGGCCGCGCCCGAGATCGCCATCAGCTCCGACATCATCGTCGGATTCCCCGGAGAGACGGAGCAGGACTACCAGAAAACGCTTGACCTGATGGAAAAAGTCAGGTTTGATACCTTATACTCGTTCCAGTATTCCGAGAGGCCGGGAACGGCCGCCGCGGGGCTCGACGGCAAGGTGAGCCCCGGGGAAAAGCGCAGGCGGCTCATCGAACTCCAGGCCCTCCAGGACCGTCACACGCAGGAGAAGCACGACAGCCTCGTCGGCACGACGGTGGAGGTCCTCGTGGACGGCACGAGCCGCAACACGGCCCGGGACGTGACGGGCCGCACACGGTCCAACAAGATCGTGAACTTCGCGGGAGGCAGGGACCTCATCGGGAAGACCGTCCGGGTCCGGATCGTGAAGGCGTTTCTGCATTCCCTCCGCGGCGAGATGCCGGGAGTTGAGGGAGGGTTCCTCCGATGTTCATCGAGATGAAGGTGTCCGGTCTGACCATCGACCCGCTGACCAACACGCCCATCGTGATCCTGAAGGACCTCGAGGGCAAGCGGGCGGTGCCCATCTGGATCGGGCTCTTCGAGGCCAGCGCCATCGCCACCGAGCTCGAGAAGATCAGCTTCTCGCGCCCGATGACGCACGATCTCATGCGGGACCTGCTAAAGATCCTCGAGGCGAAAGTCCAGAAAATCGAGATCGTCGATCTGAGGAACAACACCTTCTTCGCCTGCATCCACCTGAGGCGAAACGGCGATACGCTCATCGTCGACTCGCGGCCGAGCGACGCCATCGCCCTGGCCTTGCGGGTCAACTGCCCCATCTTCATCGACGAGAAAGTGATCGAGAAATCCCGAAACATCGACTTCGCCAAGAAGGTCGACGAGCTGGACAAGAAGAAGACGGAAGAACTCAAGGAGTTTCTGGAGAATCTTCCCGAGGAGGACTTCGGGAAGTATAAAATGTGACGGCACCGTCACCGCCCGAAGAGGCCCCGCGTGGAAGAGACACGACGCATCTATCTGAAAATGGGGGACAGGGTCGTTCACCTGCGTTACCCGCACTGGGGCACGGGCATGGTGGTGGAGGAGCAGAACTCCACCGTACTCGGCGGGAACTCCTTCGTGAAGATCGTCTTCCGGGACGGCCGCGTCCGCGTCTTCGACAATAATTTCGCCCACGCCTGGTGCTGCTACTACGCGGGAATCCGCCGCTGCACATGATCGAAACGGCCTGTTTGCCACTGAAGCGCATAAAGTAGTCATAAACCCGTTTTTATGCACTTTCTTATGCGTTTTCGTGGCTATTTTTATTGGGGCCTGATATAAGGGCTCCTTCAGGCTTTTCCGGGGTATACGCCGGAAAGGGCAACTGAATTTGGGTCTGGAAGTTCTGAAGTTCTGAAGTTGTGAAGTTGGGAAGCTTGGAGAGCCTGAGGAGTTGCGTGCGCGCCTCGACCCTTCCGAGCTTCTCAACTTCCCAGCTTCACAGCTTCCTTGTGTGAGAAGGGTGTGGCCATCCACAAGAGGGATACGGTCATGGAGAAGGCCATCGAGGCATTCGAGGCGCACCTGACGGCGGAGAGGAACCTGAGCCCTCACACCCGTCGCAGCTACCTGGCCGACCTCAGGCAGTTCCGGGCGTTCCTGGAACAAAACGGGCTGCTCCCCCCGGGAGGAAGCGGGCCGGAGCAACTGGCGGCCATCGACCACATGGCCGTTCGTTCGTTTCTGGGTTCGCTGGTCCGCCGGAAGGTCCGGAAGGTGACGGTCGTGCGGAAGATCGCGGCGCTGCGCACCTTCTTCAGTTACCTCATCCGGGAGGGCAGAGTCCGGGTGAACCCGGCCGAGATGGTCCAGGCCCCGAGAGCCGATAAGCATCTTCCCGCCTTCCTTCCGGTGGAGGAGATGTTTTCGCTTCTCGACCTGCCGTTTCCGGACGACGTGGACGGGGCCAGGGACCGGGCCATGCTGGAGCTGTTCTACTCCTCGGGCATCCGCGTCAGCGAGCTTACGGGGCTCAACCTGGGTGACCTGGACATGCAGCAGGGTCTCATCAAGGTCCGGGGAAAGGGAAGGAAGGAGCGGATCGTGCCGGTGGGCGGCCAGGCCCTGCGGTCTTTGGAGCGGTACCTGGCGAAGCGGGGCGAAAGGGCTCGAACGGCGAGAGCGGCGGAGGCGGACCCCCCGCTGTTCCTGAGCCGCAGCGGCACGAGGATCACCCCCCGCAGCGTTGCGCGGGTCATCGACCGCTGCGTCACGCAGAGCGGGATCAGCAAGAAGGTGAGTCCCCACACGCTGCGGCACAGCTTTGCGACGCACCTGCTGGACGCAGGGGCCGATCTGAGAGCGATCCAGGAGATGCTGGGCCACGAGAGCCTGTCGACGACGCAGAAGTACACGTCCGTGAGCGTGGCGAAGCTCATGGAGATCTACGATCGCGCTCACCCCAAAGCAAAGGGGTGATGCGCGGGTTAAGGGCGTAAGGCTAATGGCTGAAGGCTTACAGCAGCGGAAGAAGGCAGATTTTTCTTTGCCAGAAGCCCTTCGCCTTGAGCCTTCTGCCAAGAACCGATTCATTTCTCTGTGGATGAATATGGCATGAACAAGAAGCTGCACGGCACCACCATCCTCGCCATCCGGCACAAGGACAAGGTCGTCGTCGCAGGCGACGGCCAGGTCACCTTCGACCAGACGATCATCAAGCACGGGGCGCGCAAGGTCCGCAGGCTGTTCCACAACCGGGTCATCGTCGGGTTTGCGGGCGCCACGGCCGACGCCTTCACGCTCTTCGACCGCTTCGACCAGAAGCTCGAGCAGTACAACGGCAACCTGTTGAGGGCGGCCGTGGAGCTGACGAAGGACTGGCGCACGGACCGGGTGCTGCGGCACCTGGAGGCCCTCATGATCGCCGTGAGCCGGAACGATTTCCTCGTCATCTCGGGAAACGGCGACGTGATCGAGTCCGACGACAACGTGGCCGCCATCGGCTCGGGCGGTCCCTACGCGCAGGCGGCGGCCCGCGCCCTGGTGAGGCACTCCGATCTCGATGCCGCGGAGATCGCCCGGGAGTCCATGCGGATCGCCTCGGAACTCTGCATCTACACCAACGACCGCGTGACACTGGAGGAGATCGACCTGAGCGCCGAGGAGGAGCCGGAGCCGGAGCGCAAGGCGAAGGGGAAACGGTAGGAGCCCTGCAAACAGAGGGTGATAGGGTAAGAGGGTAAGAGGGTAAGAGGGTAAGAGGGTAAGAGGGTAAGAGGGTAAGAGGGTAAGAGGGTAAGAGGGTAAGAGGGTAAGAGGGATCTCAACATCTGTGAGCGGAAAGGAACCCGGCAAAAAGTCCGGTACTGAGAGAAGATAAATGTCAGCCATCGAGTTAACGCCCAAGAAGATCGTTGCCGAGCTCGACAAGTACATCGTCGGCCAGGCGGATGCCAAGCGCGCCGTGGCGATCGCGCTGCGCAACCGCTGGAGACGCCAGAACGTGAGGCCCGATCTGCGGGACGAGATCGCCCCGAAGAACATTATCATGATCGGCCCCACCGGCGTGGGCAAGACGGAGATCGCCCGGAGGCTCGCCAAGCTCGACAACTCCCCGTTCCTCAAGATCGAGGCCTCGAAGTTCACCGAGGTGGGTTACGTGGGGCGCGACGTGGATTCCATGATCCGCGACCTCATGGAGATCGCGGTGAACATGGTCAAGCACGAGGAGATGGAGAACGTTCGGGCCAAGGCCCGGGAGCTGGCCGAGGACCGGGTCCTGGACCTGCTGCTGCCCATCCGGCGCGCCGAGGCCCGAAGCCCCGAGGGGATGGAGGCCGCCGCGGGCGAGGCCGAAGCGGGTCCCTCGGACACCCGGGAGAAGCTCCGGCAGATGCTCCGCGAGGGCAGGCTCGATGCCCGGTTCGTCAACCTGGAGGTCACCGAGAAGGCCGGGGGGCCCATGATCGAGGTCTTCTCGTCGTCCGGCGTCGAGGACCTGGGCCTCAACATCAAGGAGATGTTCGGGAACCTCTTCCCGCAGAAGAAGAAGCGGCGCCGCGTGCGGATCCCCGAGGCGCTCACGATCCTCGAGGAGGAGGAGGTGCAGCGGCTCATCGACATGGACAAGGTCGTCCGGGTGGCCCACAACCGGGTCGAGCAGTCGGGGATCATCTTCCTCGACGAGATCGACAAGATCGTGGGGAGCAACGCCAGCCACGGGCCCGACGTGTCCCGCGAGGGGGTCCAGCGGGACCTGCTGCCCATCGTGGAGGGCTCCACGGTGAACACAAAATACGGCATGGTGAAAACGGACCACATCCTGTTCATCGCCGCCGGCGCCTTCAGCACGACGAAGCCCTCGGACCTCATACCGGAGCTGCAGGGGCGCTTCCCGATCCGCGTCGAGCTCGACTCGCTGACGAAGGACGACTTCATCCGGATCCTCACGGAGCCGTCGAATGCCCTGGTCAAGCAGTACATCGAGATGCTCGCCACGGAGGGGGTCCGCGTGGCGTTCACCGAGGATGCCATCGCCGAGATCGCCGAAGTGGCCACCCTGGTCAACGAGCGCACCGAGAACATCGGCGCGAGGCGCCTCTACACGATCATGGAGACGATGCTCGAGGACATCTCCTTCGACGCGCCCGACATGAGGGACCGGGACGTCGTCATCGATGCGGCCTACGTGCGGGAGAAGCTCGAGGACATCGTCGAGGACGAGGATCTGAGTCGGTACATCCTGTAGCGAAGGGATCAGGCAACAGGTGACAGGTCACAGGTAAAGCGGGCCGCGTGGTCTCTTCCTGCCGCCTGACACCCGTCACCTTTTGATCGGAAGCTGGACAGAACACGCATAGATGTCAGGAGTCGAGCGATGACCGAAACGAAGCTGGGTGCCCAGGAGCGGGCGGAGATCCTTCTCGAGGCCCTGCCGTACATCCGCCGGTTCTACAACAAGACGATCGTCGTGAAGTACGGCGGCCACGCCATGGTGGACGACGAGCTCAAGAGGCTCTTCGCCATGGATATCGTCATGATGAAGTACATCGGGATCAACCCCGTTGTCGTCCACGGCGGCGGGCCGCAGATCGGCGCCGTCCTGAAGAAGCTCGGGAAGGAGTCGCGGTTCATCCAGGGCATGCGCGTCACCGACGAGGAGACGATGAACATCGTCGAGATGGTTCTCGTGGGCTCGGTCAACAAGGAGATCGTGGGCCTCATCAACCGCAGCGGCGGCAAGGCCGTGGGACTCTCGGGCAAGGACGGCAACCTGACGCGGGCCGAGAAGTACTATCTCAACGAGGAAAAGCAGAAGGACATGCCTACGGAGATCATCGACGTTGGGCTCGTGGGCAAGGTGAAGGAGATCAACGCCGATCTCGTCCTGTCGCTCGTGCGGGACGGCTTCATCCCGGTCATCGCCCCTACGGGGATGGGCGACGGCGGGGAGACGTACAACATCAACGCCGACATCGTCGCCGGCGAGGTGGCGGCGGCCCTCAAGGCCGAGAAGCTCGTGCTGCTGACGGACGTGGAGGGGGTCTGGGACAAGGACAAGCAGCTCATCAACACGATGGACAACCGGCGCGCCCTCGAGATGATCGACGACGGGACGATCGCCGGCGGCATGTTCCCCAAGGTGAAGTGCTGCCTCAAGGCGCTGCGGGGCGGGGTGGGCAAGGCCCACATCATCGACGGCAGGAAGAAGCACGCCATACTTCTCGAGATCTTCACGGACCAGGGCGTGGGCACGGAGATTGTGCTGTAAAAGGTGACAGGTGGCAGGTAGCAGGTGACAGGTTCAAGTCGTTTACCGCACCCTCTACCCTCGGCTCTCAACCCTCTGCGGACAGGCAGCAGGGTGATGGCCGGGATCGTGAACCGGCAGGCTTCGTAGAATGACAAAAGACGAGCTCATCGCACTCTCGGAAAAGCACATCATCGGCACCTACCGCCGCCAGCCCGTCGTCTTTGTCCGGGGCGAGGGCGCGCACCTCTGGGACATCGACGGGAAGGAGTACATCGACTTCGTCGCGGGGATCGCCGTCTGCAGCCTGGGGCACTCCCACCCGAGGGTGGTCGAGGCCATCTGCAGGCAGGCGGGCACCCTGACGCACGTCTCGAATCTCTACTACACGGAGCCCCAGATCCGCCTGGCCCGCATGCTCACGGAGCACTCCTTCGCCGACCGGGTCTTTTTCTGCAACAGCGGCGCCGAGGCAAACGAGGCGGCCATCAAGCTGGCGCGCAAGTACGGGCACGACAACCTGGGGGGCCGCTACGAGATCCTCACGATGAAAGGCTCTTTCCACGGCCGGACGCTGGCGGCCATCACGGCGACAGGCCAGGAGAAATTCCATGCCGGCTTCGCGCCCCTGCCCGACGGGTTCCGGTACGTCCCCTTCAACGACGTGCCGGCGCTGGAGAAGGCCGTGTCGGAGAAGACCTGTGCCGTCCTGCTCGAGCCCATCCAGGGTGAGGGCGGCGTGCGGGTGCCCGACGAGGGCTACCTGAAGGCCGTCCGGGAGATCTGCGACCGCAACGGCATCCTCATGATCCTCGACGAGGTGCAGACGGGCATGGGCCGCACGGGGAGGCTATTCGGCTACGAGCACGACGGGGTGGCCCCCGACATCATGACGCTGGCCAAGGCCCTGGCGAACGGCGTTCCCGCGGGGGCGCTCGCGGCGACGGAAAGGGTGGCCGCCGCCTTCGGCCCCGGGACCCATGCCTCGACGTTCGGCGGAAACCCGCTCGCCATGGCCGCGGCCGTGGCCACCCTGGAGACGATCCTAGCGGACGGGTTCCTGGAGAACTGCGCGAGGATGGGCGAGTACCTCCGGGAGCGGCTCTGGTCGCTGCGGAGGAACCACCCCGTCATCCAGGACGTCCGAGGCCGGGGGCTGCTCGTCGGCCTCGATCTCTCCGTCGACGGTAATCCCGTCGTGAGGGCCTGCCTGGAGCGGGGCGTGCTCGTCAACTGTACGTTTGACCACATCCTCCGGATGGTGCCCCCGCTGGTCGTCACGAGGGCGGATGTGGACAGGCTGGTGCAAGTACTCGATGAGGTGCTGGAGCGTTGAAAAAAGATTTCCTGAGTGTCTATGACCTGACGAGGAGGGATGTCGACCGCATCTTCAGCCACGCGGCGAATCTCAAGGCCATGCTCAAGGACGGCATCATCTACCAGCCCCTGGCGGGCAAGACGCTGGGGATGATCTTCGACAAGTCCTCGACGCGCACGCGGCTCTCCTTCGAGGCCGGGATGTACCAGCTGGGCGGGCTTGCCATCTTCCTCAACAGCCGCGACACGCAGCTCGGCCGCGGCGAGACCATCGCCGACACGGCGCGGATCGTCTCGCGGTACCTCGACGGCGTCATGATCCGGACGTTTTCCCAGGAGTCCGTCGAGGAGTTCGCGCGGTATGCGACGATCCCGGTCATCAACGGCCTGACGGATCTCATGCACCCCTGCCAGATCGTGAGCGACCTCTTCACCATCGTCGAGAAGAAGGGCGGCTACGAGGGCCTCAAGATCGCCTACGTGGGCGACGGCAACAACGTGGCCAACTCCTGGATCGACGCGGCGGCAAAGCTCCCGTTCAAACTCGCGCTGGCCTGCCCGAAGGGCTATGACCCCGACGCGCGGATCCTCGCGAGGGGACAGAAGCGGGCCCCGCGGGGGATCTCCCTGCACCGCGACCCCGTGCAGGCCGTGAAGAACGCAGACGTGGTCTACACCGACGTCTGGGCCAGCATGGGCCAGGAGGCCGAACAGGAGGCCCGCGCAAAGGTCTTCGCGGACTACCAGGTGAACCGGCAGCTCCTGAGGCACGCGAAGCCCGACGCCATCGTCATGCACTGCCTGCCCGCGCACCGCGGCGAGGAGATCTCGGCCGAGGTCCTCGACGGGCCGCAGTCCGTCGTGTGGGACGAGGCGGAGAACCGGCTGCACGTGCAGAAGGCGATATTGGAAATCCTGATGGGCAAATAACAGCAGAAGCTGAGAAGTTGCGAAGATGGGAAGTTCGGAGAAGCCGGCGCCGTTCGGATGGCGCAGGGCAAATCCAAGCTTCTCAACTTCTGAACTTCCCAACTTCCTCATTTTGAAAGAGGAGGAAACGACAGTGTCAAAACCGGTGAAAAAAGTGGTGGTCGCCTACTCGGGCGGCCTGGATACGTCGGTCATCATCCGGTGGCTCCTGGAGGCCTACCCGGGCTGCGAGGTCATCGCCTTTGCCGCCGACGTGGGCCAGAAGGAAGAGCTCGACGGCCTCGAGCAGAAGGCCATCCGGACGGGGGCCAGCAAGTGCTATATCGAGGACCTCCGCGAGGAGTTCGTGCGGGACTTCGTGTTCCCCATGCTGCGGGCCAACGCGATCTACGAGGGCACCTACCTGATGGGCACCTCGATCGCGCGGCCGCTGATCGCCAAGAAGCAGATCGAGATCGCCCACCGCGAGAAGGCCGACGCCGTGTGCCACGGCGCCACGGGCAAGGGCAACGACCAGGTGCGCTTCGAGCTCACCTACATGGCCCTCGACCCCGACATCCGGATCATCGCCGCCTGGCGCGACGACAAGTGGACGTTCACGTCGCGGGAGGACATGATCAACTACGCGGCCAAGCACGGCATCCCGCTTCCCGTCTCGAAGGACAAGCCCTACAGCTCGGACCGCAACGCCCTGCACATCTCGCACGAGGGCGGCATCCTGGAAGACCCCTGGAACGAGCCGACGGAGGACATCTTCACGATCACCGTCTCGCCGGAAAAGGCCCCCGACAGGCCCACCTACGTCGAGATCGACTTCGAGAAGGGCAACCCCGTGGCCGTCGACGGCAGGCGGATGAGCCCGGCCGTCCTTCTTGATCACCTCAACACGCTGGCCGGCGCCAACGGCATCGGGCGCGTGGACATGGTGGAGAACCGCTTCGTGGGCATGAAGTCCCGCGGCGTCTATGAGACGCCCGGCGGCACGGTCCTCTGGGCCGCGCACCGGGCCGTGGAGACGATCACCATGGACCGCGAGGTGATGATCCTGCGCGACGGACTCATCCCGAAGTACGCCCAGCTCGTCTACAACGGGTTCTGGTTCGCGCCGGAGCGCCAGGCCCTGCAGCAGTTCATCGACGCCTCGCAGGAGAACGTGACGGGCACGGCGCGCCTGAAGCTCTACAAGGGCAACTGCATCGTCGTGGGCCGCAAGTCGCCCAACTCGCTTTACAGTGAAGATATCGCCTCGTTCGAGAAGAGCGGCGGCTACGAGCAGAAGGACGCCACGGGGTTCATCCGGCTCAACGCCCTGCGGCTTCGCATCGGGGCCTATCTCAAGAAGCAGCGCGGCTGAGCCGTCCGTGACCCCCCAAGGCGGGAAAATCCCCCTTTCGGCCCCCTTTACGAAAGAGGCTGTGTCGCAATAGGGAGTAGGGGCTGAGTTCTTTGACAAAAAAATATCCGTAACGCACCTCGAAGGATCGCCAACCCCGGCCCGGTGTGCTAGAGTGCTCCGCGAAAGGAGATGCGCTCATGCCTATCGAACCGGCGACCGTCTGCAACTGGGGCTGCTGCCCGCCAGCATCGAGGACTACGTGTCCCCCGAGGACCCGGTACGGGCCTACGATGCCTTCGTGGAGGCCTTGGATCTGCCGCAACTGGGCATCGAGGTGGACCCCAACCAGGTCGGCAACGCCGCCTACGATCCGCGCGCGATGCTCAAGCTGCTGGTCTACGGCTACTCCTACGGGGTACGCAGTTCCCGCAAGCTCGAACGGGAGTGCCACCACAACCTGGCCTTTGTGTGGCTGATGGCCGGGCTGAGGCCCGACCACAAGACCATCGCGGAGTTTAGGCGCAACCACAAGGCGGCCCTCAAGCAGGTGCTCCGGCACTGCGCCCGGCTCTGCATCAAGCTCGACCTAATCGCGGGCAACGTGCTGTTTGTCGACGGCACAAAGATCCGGGCCAATGCCTCACGCTACCGCAGCCATGACCGGGCCTGGTACGAGAAGAAGCTGGCCGATCTGGATCGGCGCATCGAGCAGCTGTTGCAGGACTGCGAGGCCATCGACCGCCGGGAGCGGCACATGGACTCGTACGTGGCGATGCGAAAGGACCTTGCCCAGACGAACACGCTCAAGGACCGGGTCCAGGAGGCCCTGCGGGGCTTCGAGGGAGGCAGCCACCGGCACGTCAACCTCACCGACCCGGACTGCGCCCTGATGAAGAGCGTCCAGGGCAGCCACGCGGCCTACAACGTCCAGTTGGTGGTGGATGACAAGCAGGGGCTTCTGCTGCAGGCCGATGCCGTCGAAGAGACCAGTGATGTCAACCAGTTCGCCCGGCAGATCGAGGCCGCCAACGCGCTGCTGGAGAGTCCCTGCGAGACGGCCTGCGCCGATGCCGGCTATGCCGACACGGCGGAGCTCGAGAAGATCGACCGCCAGGGGATCCGAGTGATCGTGCCTTCACAGCGGCAGGCGAGGAAAGAGCCGGAAAAGCCGTTCAGCAAAAGCCATTTTGCGTATGACCCAGAGCAAGATGACTACAGCTGCCCTGAAGGTCACAGGCTCCGGTATGAATCGACGGAAAAACGCACGGGCAAGCGGCACTACGTGATCACCGACGCGGCCATCTGCCACGCGTGCCGGCACTACGGGAGCTGCACCCAGGCGCGCAGGGGGCGCAAGATCATCCGGCTGCCCAACGAAGAGGTTAAGCTCAGGCTGGAGGCCCAGTACGAGGAGGCCGCCTCGCAGGCCGTCTACGAGAGGCGCAAAACCCGGGCCGAGCATCCCTTCGGGCACATCAAGCGCAACCTCAAGGTCGATGCCTTCCTGCTACGGGGGCTCGAGGGGGCGCGAGCCGAGGTCTCGATGCTGGCCAGTTGCTTCAATGTGGCTCGCCTGATCTCGCTGCTCGGGGTCAACGGGCTCATCGAGAGGCTCCGGGCCCTCGGAAGGCCCTGCTTCGCACCGGCATGAGGCTCAACGGCGCTCTTCAAGGGCCCTGAACCATCAAAACCTGCCCGACAGACCGTGCGCGGATAGACGTTACGGATATTTTGTTGTCAAAGAACGGGTAAACAACTCGTCCCTCGTCCCTTCTTGACTGTTGCGACACAGCCTCGAAAGGGGGGAGAGGGGTTTCGGAACCATTCACGTTGGCCACCAGACCATGAGAGACGGGTGTTCATGAGCGGGAAAACCAGAAGAAAGCTCTGGAGCGGGCGGTTCGGCGCCGAGACGGACCGCCTCGTCGAGGCCTTCACGGCGTCGCTTCTCTTCGACGCGAGGCTCTCCGACTACGACATCGAGGGCAGCATCGCGCACTGCCGGATGCTCGGGAGGCAGGGGATCATCCCGCCGGCCGATGCGGAGAGGATCATCGAGGCACTGGGCGAGATCCGGGAGCAGATCCGCTCGGGGGCGTTCCGGTTCGAGGCGGGCGACGAGGACATCCACATGGCCGTCGAGCGGGCGCTCATCGAACGGATCGGGCCCGCCGGCGGCAAGGTTCACACGGGCCGAAGCCGAAACGACCAGGTCTCCACCGACATGCGGCTCTACCTCCGGGCCGAGATCGGGGAGATCCTCGATCTCATTTCGAGGCTTCAGCAGACGTTCGTCGGCCTGGCGGAACGGGAGATCGACACGATCCTGCCGGGCTACACCCACCTGCAGAAGGCGCAGCCGGTGCTGCTGGCGCACTACCTGCTCGCCTTCCGCGAGATGCTGGAGCGCGACGCGCAGCGGCTGCGCGATTGCCTCGGGCGGGTGAACGTCATGCCCCTGGGCTCGGCGGCCCTGGCCGGCACCAGCCTGCCGCTGGACCGGAAATACACGGCGAAGCTGCTGGGCTTCCGGTCGATCGCGGCCAACAGCATGGACGCCGTCTCGGACCGCGACTTCGTCGCCGAGTTCGTCTTCGACGCGAGCCTGCTCATGATGCACCTGAGCCGCTTCTGCGAGGACCTCATCATCTGGTCTTCCGGCGAGTTCGGCTTTGTGGAGATCTCCGACGCCTACACGACGGGCTCCAGCATCATGCCCCAGAAGAAAAACCCCGACGTGGCCGAACTCATCCGGGGAAAGACCGGGCGGATCTACGGCAACCTCGTGCGGGTGCTCACGGTCCTGAAGGGTCTGCCCATGACCTACAACCGGGACCTGCAGGAGGACAAGGAGCCCCTCTTCGACACCGTCGATACCGTGAAGATGAGCCTCAGGGTTCTCACGGGGATGGCCGGCAACCTCTCGTTCAACCGGCAGCGGATGCTGGAGGAGGCCGCGAAGGGCTTCTCGACGGCCACCGACGTGGCGGAGTACCTGGTCACGAAGGGTGTCCCCTTCCGGGAGGCCCACGGGATCGTCGGGCGGCTCGTGGCCTACTGCATCGCCCGGGGCAAGGGCCTCGGGGAAATCAGCCTCCGCGAGTTCAGGAAGTTCTACACGGGATTCGATGAAGGGGTCTATGCGGTGATCCCGGTGCAGAAGGCCGTCAACGCACGGAAGACCGAGGGCGGCACGGCGAGGAAGGAAGTGCTCCGGCAGATCAACCGGGCGAAAAAACAGGCGAAAGGCGAAGGGCAACGGGCAAAAGGCAGAAAATGAGAAGAAGGCGCTTGTGGAGACGGGCCGCCGTCATTATAATCGGTCTCTTTTTGTTGATGGCCGGCGCGGCATGCGGGAAGAAGGGGGACCCCGTCCCGCCGGAGAAACCCAAAGCGAACACGATGGTCTACACGGCCGGACATCGTGGATGAGAAACTGTGCCGTCATCCGGATTTTGCCATTCCGCACAAGAGAAGCGCGATGCGGAATCCGGCATGTTCGGGAACTTCTGGATGCCCGCTCCCCGCCTCCGCGAGGACGAGCTTTGCGGGCATGACAACATTTCGGTCAATTTCCCGATTGAGACACAGTCTCTGAAGGCAACAGGCAGAAGACGGGCACCCTGTCCGATTCTCTTTGGCCCCATGCGCTTCGCCCGTGCCGTTTGACTTGAAGGAAAAACGATGAACCACTTCAGCTATCGTGAGGACAGGCTCTGGTGCGAGGACGTGCCCGTCGAGGTGATCGCCGAGAAGGTCGGCACGCCGTTCTACCTCTACAGCCACAGGACGCTGCTCCAGCATTTCCGGGTCTTCGACGAGGCCCTCCGGGATGTCCCACACATCATCTGCTACGCGGCCAAGGCAAACTCGAACCTCGCCATCCTGCGGCTCTTCGTGCGGGAGGGGGGCGGCGTCGACATCGTTTCCGGCGGCGAGCTCTACCGGGCGCTCCGGGTCGGGGCGGACCCCGCGAAGATCGTCTACTCCGGCGTGGGAAAGCGTATCGACGAGATCGACTTCGCTCTCCGCTCGGACATCCTCATGTTCAACGTGGAGTCATCCGAGGAGCTGGGGGTCATCAACGAGAGGGCGGGTCTGATGGGGAAGAAAGCCCGGATCTCGCTGCGCATCAACCCCGACGTGGACCCCAAGACGCACCCCCACATCTCGACGGGGCTGAAGTCCAACAAGTTCGGCATCAACATCGAGAAGTCACTCGACGAGTACCGCCGGGCCCGGACGCTGCCCCACGTGGAGATCGTGGGTGTCGACTGCCACATCGGCTCCCAGGTCACGCAGATCTCCCCCTTCATCGACGCGTTGGAGCGCTTGAAGAACCTCATCGGCCGGCTGGGGGAAGAAGGCATCGAGATACGCTACCTGGATCTCGGCGGAGGACTGGGGATCACCTACAATGAGGAGATGCCTCCCCACCCCGAGGAGTACGCACGGGCGATCGTCGACTCGGCGCGCGACCTGAAGGTGACCTTCATCTTCGAGCCCGGCCGCGTGATCGTCGGCAACGCGGGCATCCTCGTCTCGAGGGTCCTCTACACCAAGGGCAACGATGAGAAGAACTTCGTCATCGTCGATGCGGGGATGAACGACCTCATCCGGCCGAGCATCTACGGTTCCTACCACCAGATTCAGCCGGTGGTCCTGAAGGACCGGGGCACCTTTCTGGCCGACGTCGTGGGTCCGATCTGCGAGTCGGGCGACTTTCTCGCCAAGGGGCGGATGATCCCGAAGTTCGAGCGGGGCGACCTCATCGCCGTGATGAGCGCGGGCGCCTACGGGTTCTCCATGGCCTCGAACTACAACTCCCGGCCCCGGATCGCCGAGGTCCTCGTGAAGGACAGGACGTATCGCGTCATCCGCAGGCGCGAGACCTACGCGGATCTGGTCAGGGCGGAGAGGGTGCCGGCATATCTGAAATAACCCCCCCTCTTCCCCTTTTTCTAAGGGGGACGAAGGGGGATTCCATGGAGTGTCCATGATCGAGTTTTTCAAGATCCAGGGCAGCGGGAACGACTTCATCCTCATCGACAACCGGGAGAACGCCCTGCGGGATGTCGGGAGGATCGACGAGTTCGTCAGGACCGTCTGCCGGCCGCACACCGCCGTCGGGGCCGACGGGCTCATCGTGATCGAGCGCTCCGAGAGGGCCCACTTCCGGTGGCGCTTCTTCAACGCCGACGGCAGCGAGGTGGACATGTGCGGCAACGGCGGCCGCTGTGCGGCCCGGTTTGCCGTCGTCAAGGGGATCGCGCCCCCGACGATGTCCTTCGAGACCCGGGCCGGTCTCATCGACGCCGTGGTCTCGGGTGACATCGTCAAGCTGCGTCTCACGGAGCCGAGAGACCTCCGCAAGTCCTACCCGATCAACCTGGGCGGCACCGCCACCCTGGTCAGCAGCATAAACACGGGGGTGCCCCACGTGGTGGTCTTCGTCAACGACCCCGACGGTCACGACGTGGTCGGGATGGGCAGGGCCATCCGCTACCACGAGGAATACCAGCCGGCCGGGACGAACGCGAATTTCGCCCGCGTGCTCGACCGGCACCGGATCAAGCTGCGGACCTACGAGCGGGGCGTGGAGGACGAGACGCTGGCCTGCGGGACGGGCGCCGTGGCGACAGCCCTGATCGCCGCATGGACGGGACTCGTTGACAGCCCCGTCGATGTTCTGGTAAGAAGCGGTGAAACGCTCAAGATCCATTTCGAGAAGACGGAGAGGGGGTTCGAAAAGGTCTACCTGGAAGGGGGCACGACGGTTGTCTACCAGGGTCTCCTCTGGGACGAGGCGTATCGTACAGCCGGACGGTAAGAAGGTGAGAGGGTAAGAAACGGATGGGGAAACCTCTTGCCCTCCCGACTTCGTGCGGAAGACGGAAGGGCGAAAAAATAGGGTGGCGGCTTGACGCCGTCCGCCGACAAGCTTAGCGAGAAACGAGGAGGGTGCCATGGGAGCAAGGTTTGGAGGAGCGATCGTCGCGATCGTGACGCCGTTCAAGAACGGAAAGGTGGATGAGGGGGCTCTCAGGGAACTCATCGAGTTCCAGATTGCCAACGGAACCGACGGGATTGTCCCCTGCGGGACGACGGGCGAGTCCCCGGTTCTGTCCCACGAGGAGCACGACCGGGTCATCGAGATCACGGTGGACGCCGTGAAGAAGAGAGTCCCCGTCATTGCCGGGACCGGCTCCAACAGCACCGCGGAGGCGCTGCGTCTGACGAAGCATGCGTACGAGGTGGGCGCCGATGCCGTGCTCATGGTGAACCCCTATTACAACCGGCCCACGCAGGAGGGGCTCTACCTGCACTACAAGCACATCGCCGAGAACGTGCCCATCCCGATCATCATGTACAACATCCCCAGCCGCACGGGCGTCAACATGGAACCGGCGACGATGGCCCGGCTCGCGAAGGAATGCAAGAACATCATCGGCGTGAAGGAGGCGGCAGGCTCCCTGCAGCAGATGCAGGACATCATGACGGCCTGCGGACCGGACTTCATCGTCGTATCGGGCGACGACTTCTTCACGTTCCCGCTCCTGTGCCTGGGCGGCCACGGGATCATCTCCGTCGTCTCCAACGTGGCCCCGGCGGACATGGCGGCGCTGGTCGACGCCTTCGCGGCGGGCGATATCAAGAAGGCCAGGGAGCTCCACTACAAGCTCACCCCCCTCGTGAAGTCGCTCTTCATCGAGACGAACCCCGCGCCCGTGAAAGCGGCTCTCGCCATGATGGGGAAGATCCAGTACGAGGTCAGGCTTCCCCTGGCGAAGCTCTCCGATGCCAACTACGAAAAGCTCAAGCAGGCCATGAAGACATACGGGCTCATCAAGTAATCAACGCGCCTCGTCCGACCGTGGAGCCCGTCTGCAGAGCGGGCTCCACGTGTATGGGGAGGGCAAAAGGCGAAGGGCTAAAAGCGAAAGGCAAGAAAGGAAGGGGCGCTATGGTGAAGGCAATCGTCATGGGTGCAGGAGGGAAGATGGGCGGCCGGATCGCGTCCATCATCAATGCCACGGACGGCATCGAGATTGCGGCCGCCGTCGAGAAGGCGGGACATCCCCTCATCGGTCAGGACGTGGGCGAGACCCTGGGCTTGGGAAAGAAGGGGGTCCCGATCGCCGCGGGCCTCGAGACGGTCATCGGGAAGGGCGACGTCGTCATCGACTTCACCCACCACGATGCCTCGATGGAGCATCTGCGGATCGCCGCCGACAGCAAGAAGGCCATCGTCATCGGGACGACGGGCTTCACGGCCGAGCAGATGGCGAAGATCCGGGAAATCGCGCCGAAGACGCGGACCGTCCTGGCCCCCAACATGAGCGTCGGGGTCAACGTCATGTTCAAGGTGCTCGACTACGTGACGAACATCATCGGCGAGGACTTCGACATCGAGATCATCGAGGCGCACCACAACCTCAAGAAGGACGCCCCGAGCGGCACGGCGATGCGGATGGCCCAGATCATCGCGGCGGCCCTGAAGCGGGATCTCGACAAGGAGGCCGTCTACGAGCGCAAGGGGATGATCGGGGCGCGGACGAAGACCGAGATCGGCATCCAGACCGTGCGGGCCGGCGACATCGTCGGCGAGCACTGGGTCATCTACGGCGGCCTCGGCGAGCGGCTCGAGTTCATCCACCGGGCCCACAGCCGCGACAACTTCGCCAAGGGCGCCGTCCGGGCGGCGAAGTGGATCGTCGGCCAGCCCAACGGGTTCTACGATATGCAGGATGTCCTCGGATTGAAAAAATAGGCACGAGGTCCGAGGAACGAGCGACAAAGCAGGAAAATCCCCCTTCCTCCCCCTTTACAAAAAAGGGGGAAAGGGGGGATTTCATGAAAGAACGCTGATTCGGAAGGAGAGGAAACTTGCAGATTGCCGAGAGACTGTCGAAAATCCCCCCTTATCTCTTCATGGAGCTGCGCAAGAAGATCAACAAGGCGAAGGCCGACGGCGTCGACGTCATCAGCCTCGCCATCGGGGACCCCGTGGAGCCCACGCCGGAGGGTGTCGTCGACGAGCTCTGCCGGGCGGCCCGGATCCCGGAGAACCACCGCTACCCCACGGACGAGGAGAAGGGCATGTACGCCTTCCGGGAGGCCGTGGCCGCCTGGTACAGGGAGCGCTACGGCGTCGACCTGAACCCCGCCGACGAGGTCCTGGGGCTCATCGGGTCCAAGGAGGGCTGCCACCACTTCATCTTCGCCTGCACGAACCCGGGGGACATCGTCCTCATGACGGACCCGGGGTACCCGGCCTACCGGGCGAGCATCCTCATGGGCAACTGCGAGCCCTGGTCCATGCCCATCCTGCCCGAGAACGACTACTTCCCCGTCTTCGAGGACATCCCCAAGGATGTCGTCAAGCGGGCGACGGCCATGTTCCTGAACTACCCCAACAACCCCACGGGGGCCTGCGGGTCGCGGGAGTTCTTCAGGAGGGCGGTGGCATTTGCGAAGGAGAACGACATCGCCATCTGCTACGACAACCCTTACAGCGAGGTGGTCTTCGATGGGCAGGAGAGGCTGAGCTTCCTCTGCGTCGACGGCGCCAAGGACGTGGCGGTGGAGCTCAACTCCCTCTCGAAGCCCTACAACATGACGGGCTGGCGGATCGGCATGGCCATGGGGAACCCCCAGATCATCGCCGCCATCAGCAAGGTCAAGGAGAACACCGATTCGGGCATCTTCAATGCCGTCCAGTTCGCGGGTATCAGGGCGCTCAAGGAGGAAAACGGGAACATCACCCGCATGCTCGAGATCTACCGCAAGCGCCGGGAGCTTGTGCTCGAAACCCTCCGGAAGATCGGGATCGACTTCAAGGCCCCCAAGGGGACCTTCTACCTCTGGGTTCCCGTCCCGAAGGGCATGACCTCCCTGGAGTTCACCGATAGGCTCTTCGAGAAGACGGCCGTCGTCGTGGCTGCGGGACCCGCCTACGGGAAGTACGGCGAAGGGTTCATCCGGATTTCCCTGACTGTGCCCGACGCGCGCCTGCAGGAGGCCATGGCCCGGATCGAGAAGGAATTTGCGAAGTAAAGTGCTGAAATGTCCTTCCGCTCAGACTGTTCAAAAATGCCCAGATACAAGGCGCCCGACTTCCCGAGGAGCGAGGCGTACTTGGGCGTACGTTGAGCGAGGAGGGACGAGGGCAACGCCGTAGATGGGCGTTTTTCAACAGTCTGTAATATGCTATCTCGGCATCGGCAGTAACCTCGGCGACCCGGTGCAGAACTGCCGGGAGGCGCTTCGGCGGCTGTCGTCTCTGAAAAGCTCGGCGGTGCTCCGCCGGTCGTCCCTGTACCGGACCGAACCGGTCGGGATGGAGACACAGGGCTGGTTTGTCAACGGCGCCGTGGAGATCCGGACAGCCCTGACGGCCCTGCAGCTTCTCAAGGCCCTGCAGTGGGTCGAGCGCGCCATGGGCCGGGGGAGGGCCGAGCGCTGGGGCCCTCGGGTGATCGACATCGACATCCTGCTCCACGGCCAGGAAATCGTGAACACAGAAGCCCTGGTCGTGCCCCACCCGGAGATGCACAAACGGCGGTTCGTCCTCGAGCCCATGAACGAGATCGCGCCTTACGCCATCCACCCGCTGTACGGCGTCTCGATGAAGGGGCTTCTCGACCGCCTCGATGATCACCACGCCGTCGAGCGGCTCGACGCAGACTGGTAGCGAGCATGTATCGAATCATCGTCATCGGCATCATCCTCATCCTGGCGTATCTCCTGCTGAAGAGATTTCTCTTTCCGTCGGGCCGCATCGACGACCGGAGGCGCGACACGCGGAAGATCCCGGGGGAAGACCTGGTCGAGGACCCGCACTGCCACACCTATGTGCCGGTCAGCGAGGCGTACCGGGTGAGGATGGGCGGAAAAACACTTTATTTCTGCAGTGAAGAGTGCTACAGAAAATTCCGCGACAAGGGCGGCCGCATTCCCGACTGAACCCCCTTCTGACTGAACCGCTTTCGCACCCGATGGGATAATCCGCAATCATTTCAATTTGTTGGAGGCTGCATGAAGTTTTTCATCGACTCGGCCAATATCGGCGACATCAGGGAGGCGTTGAGCCTCGGCATGTGCGACGGCGTGACGACGAACCCGAGCCTGGTGGCGAAGGAAAAGAGGCCGTTCGATGACGTCGTCCGGGAAATCCTTGCGGCGGTGCCCGGTCCCGTGAGCCTCGAGGTGGTGAGTCTCGACGCGGCGGGCATGGTGGCGGAGGCCAAGAAACTGGCCGAGCTGGGCGGCAATGTCGTCATCAAGGTCCCCATGACGACGGAGGGTCTCAAGGCGACGAAAATCCTGTCGGGGGAGGGCATCGACGTGAACCAGACGCTCGTCTTCTCCCCCGTCCAGGCCCTGATGGCGGCCAAGGCGGGCGCCGCCTACGTGAGCCCCTTCGTGGGCAGGCTCGACGACGTGGCCCAGAACGGGATGGAACTCGTCGAGCAGATCCTCGGCATCTACGACAACTACGGGTTCACCACCGAGGTCATCGTGGCCAGTGTGCGTCACCCCATGCACGTGCTGAAGGCGGCGATGCTGGGTGCCGACATCGCCACGATCCCCTTCAGCGTCATCGCCCAGCTGGCGAAGCACCCCCTGACCGACACGGGGATCGAGAAGTTCCTGGCGGACTGGGAGAAGGTCCCGAAGTAAAAACGGGGTCCGCGATGGAAAAGGCCGTGCTGCTCATCGACATCCTCAAGAGGTATTTCGACCGGCTGCCGATACGCGCAGAGAACCGCAGGATTCTGAACCTGCCCAACGCCATCACGGTGCTGCGCATCGGGATTCTCCCGGTGCTCTTCCTGGTCCTGCTCGAGCCGGGAGAGGGCATGAGTCTCGCCATCGCGATCCTCTTCATCCTCGCGGCCCTGACGGACCTTCTCGACGGCTACGTGGCGCGGCGATACAACATCGTGACGCGCATCGGGAAGCTCCTGGACCCCATCGCCGACAAGATCATCATGAGCACGGCCCTGGTGCTCCTCATCCCGATCGGGCGTGCCCCGGCGTGGGTCGTGGCGCTGATGATCATGCGGGATTTCGCCGTGGACGGGCTCCGGAGCATGGCCGCAGCCGAGGGCCATGTCATCGAGGCGAGCCGGATCGGCAAGTACAAGACGCTCTGCCAGATCGTCGCCGTCTCGGCCCTCATCATCCACTACCCCATCTACGGCATCGACGCGTCGAGCATCGGGACGGTGTTTCTCTATGTCGCCCTGGTCCTATCGCTGTGGTCCGGGTTCGACTACCTGGTGAAGTTCTACCGCACCACCCTGGTTTAGCCGTTTATCCTTTGACCTTTGTCCTTTTTCCTTGCCAGAATGCGTCCGCCTCGGCGTAGCCCTCGATCATCGTGCGCTCGATGGCGAGGCGCGTCTCCTCGAACCCCTTCTCGTCGAGACCCCTCGGCACGAAGATGAAGTCGCCGGCCCGCAGCAGGACTCGGGTGAACGGCTTGGGGATCATGAAGCGGTCCCAGCTGTTGAAGACCCAGGGGTTCTCGTAGGAGATATAGCCCGGGCAGATGGCCGCGCCCGTCTGCGACGCCAGGGCGACGAGCCCCGGCTTGACGACGCGCGGGGGTCCCTGGGGGCCGTCGACGATGTGGCCGCTCATCCGGTACTTCTCGACGCCGGCGATCATCTCCTGCAGCGCCTTCTTGCCCCCCCGGGAACTCGAGCCCCGCACGGGAACCCAGCCGATCCGGGCGACCACGTCGGAGACGATGTCGCCGTCGCGGCTCTGGCTGATCATGATGCAGGGGTTCATGCCGAAGATCCTCGGCACCCAGAAGCCGGTGAAGAACCGCTGGTGCCAGCAGGCGAAAACAAGGGTCCCTCCCTTGGCGATGTGCTCCCGCACCCTTTCGATGCCCTCGGGAATGACCCGTATCGTCTTCGCGTGCAGGCTGCAGGCGTGGTAGCCCACCGCGGTGAGGAAATTTCGGGCGATGAAAAACTTGATGTCCTTGACGATTCCCATGGGTACACTCTGTTAACCCCGAATCCCGTCCCGTTCAAGAAAAAAAGAGCGAAACAGGGCCCTTTGACCTTGAAAAGAGGCGTGCCTTTGGGTATCTTTCGTGCGCATCGCCGGATCGGAGAAAGACGGCCATGGGGGGAAAACGGGATCAGCGTTTCGGACAGCTCGTCGTAGATTTCGTCAACGCGCCGGGTCCAGAGGAGGCCGGGATTGCCTTCATCCGGGGCGCGGCGAAGGCCTTCGGCTACGGCCCCGGGTTTCTCGCGAAGGCCCTCGATCGATACCCGACGCTGGAGCGCTTCACGAAGGCCCTGCCGGCCGATGACAGGGAGCTCGTAGACCTCCTGCTCGAGGAACGCAGGCTCCTGTCCGTCATCAACAACCTGCCCTGCAACATCTCGCTTGCCTCCTACGATTACGATGGGAGCCGAGAGCTCCTGTTCAAGATCCAGCCGCTCGAGCCGAGGTGGGACTGCGAGAACCCCTACGAGGAGGACGACGTCCGGATCGCCGTGGGGACGGAAGGGGATTCCTGGCTCGACGACGTGGCCGAGATGTTCGACGAGCGGGCCCCGCTGACGGAGGAAATGGACGAGGTGAAAGGGCGGCTCCTCGAGTGCATGAAGGAGTACGTCAGTCTGGGGGACCGCATTCTTGCGGTCCGGAGGGCGTTTGCCCCGGAGAAGTCGCACGAGGCGCAGAAGTGGGCCGCCTACCACAGCCGCATCGAGGCCGAGCAGGAGGTTCTCGCCGAGCTGCTGGAACGCTGGAGAGCGACCCTCGGGGAGGTCGTCGAGGCCGGGGACCTGTCCCGGTGCCAGGCGCTGCTCGATCTGCTCGTGGTCTACAACGTGGTGAACCGCCGGGAGCTGGCCGTCGGCGAGGACGGGGCCATCTACGAAAAGCCGCTTTTCCAGGAGAGCTATTTCACGGAACGCGCAGGTCTTGCCGACGAGTACTACCACAACGTGCTCGTCTATGCCTTCGTCGAGTTTCTCAAGGTTGCCGGGAACCGCGCCAGACTTCGAAAATGCCCGCACTGCGGGGCGTTCTTCATCGCGGCCGCGGGGAAGAATTGCGGGAGATGCCGGGGAACAAGGCGGCCGGCAGCCGGTCGCAGGTAAGAGCGTTCCCCCTCGTTTTTCCCGTCATCAGTCCTGAATTTAGGGCGGTTTCCGCCATTTCCCTCGCCTCTGTTGCTGCTGCGGATGGGCTAGACCAGGGCCAGGGCGGTCAGCGCAAGCGCCGCCATCGCCGCCGCGGTGATGTCCATCCCCGCCAGCGGCACGATCAGCAGGCTCGCGGCGACGGAACCGGCGCAGCCGCCGAGCAGGTCGGCTGCATAGAGCGGCGAGACGGCCCTCTCCTGGCCGGAGGGCCATCGGAGAGAGGAGAAGGCGAAGACGCCCGCCACGAGGAATCCTGCCGCGGCGAGAAGCCCCGACGTCTCCCCGAGCCCCGTGAACCGGCCGGTGCGGGCCTGGAAGAAGACGAGGGTTCCGAGCACCGCGAAGCCCGTTATGAAACCGAGCCCACATTGCCGGCCGATCGCGCGGTATCGTGACCTGCCGCGGGCCGCTGCAGCGAGGGCGAGGGCGCCGGCCGAGAGGCCCGCCATGAAGGCCGTGATGAGGACGCCCAGGTCGCGGAACAGGACACCGTGACGGGTCTGGTACTGGAGGATCAACACTGTCTCCAGAACCATGCCGGCGAAGCCGGCGATGCCGACGAGCAGGGCCCCGCGCCAGGCGGGCGAGCGGCGTGACGCCATGAGCAGCAGGACGAGCAGCCCCGCCGCCGCGCCGATCGACGTCCGGTTTGCATTCACGAGCTGCTCGATCTGGCCGAAGCCCAGGCCCTTTGCGGCCGGGAAGAATTTCGACAGCCACAGCAGGGCCGTGAGCTGGTAGCAGATGGGCCGCGTGTCGGTGTTCATCGGGGCACGCTGCGTCCGCAGGGTCTCGCGCACCTCGAAGAACCGGTCGTTGGTCAGGAGGTACCGGATGAAGGGCTCCGAGATCAGGCGGCTGCGCAGCCCGCGCTCGCGGTACCGCTCGATCAGGATCCGGGGGTCGTCCGGAAGAGGTGCGGCCGATGCGGTGAACACGTCCGTGTCCCCCGGGAGGACGAGAACGTTCTCGAAGGACGAACGAAGGGCGGCGTGGATGCTCAGCGCCCGTTCCGTCATCTGCGGCGTCCAGCGGTTTTCGGAAGACGGGACCCGCAGGGCGACGACACCGCCCGCCTCGAGCCGGTCACGGCAAAGCCGGAAAAACTCGGCGGTGTAGAAGCGGTTGGCCTGGCCCGACGAGGGCTCGGGCATGCCGATGAGGATCAGGTCGTAGCGGCCCCCGGCCTGCAGGAAGCGCCGCGGGTCGTCCGTGATGATCCGCACGCCCGGGCTCTCCAGCGCCGCCCGCCTCTGCGGGGGCAGGTGCGCCCGGACCGTCTCGACGAGGCCGGCGTCGATCTCGACGCTGTCCACAGCCGCCGGCCCGTGCTTGAGCGCCTCTTCCACGGTGCCCTCGATCCCGCCGCCCAGGATGAGGATGCGCCCGGGCCGCGGGTGCTGAAGGGCAGCGAGGTGGACGAAATGCTCAGCCTCGGTCCCCTCCGTCTCGAAGGCCAGGGCGTTGTTCAGGAACACCGAGACCTGGGTCTCGCGCTGCGAGATGCTGACCCGGCCGTAGGGCGTGTCCCGGCTCACGATCAGCGACGGGTGATCCCACCGCGTCATCGCCCGGTCGATCATCGGGGACAGGGCGAGACCGAGCAGGAAAATGCCGCAAAGGCCGGCGGCGGCCTGACGGACACGGCTTTGCCGGGGGCCCGCCGCGATCAGCAGGGGTGCCGCGGCGGCGATGAGCGAGCAGGCCAGGGAAAGCGCGAAGTTCTGGACCCCCCCGTGGATGCCCAGCGAGGACAGGAGCCCCCCGGCGATCCCCCCTGCGCTCTCGATGGCGTAAGCGGCCGCGACGGTGCGTCCCCCCGTCACGAAGAGCCCTGCCGCCCGGCGAAAGAGCCATCCCGATACAAACCCCGCCGGCAGCAGGGTGGCGAGGATCGTGGCGATCTGTTCGCCGAAAGGAAGGTAGGCGCCGGGGACTCCGCCGAGAAGCATGCGGCTTGACCGCGCCGCGGCCGCGGCCAGGGGGACGAGGGCAGCGAACAGGAAAAGGGGGACGGCGAGGAGGCCCGCCCGGGGGATGCGGGGCGAGCGGCACAGCAGGGCCCCCAGGGCCGTTGCCGCCAGCCACGCCCCCAGGGCCAGGATGTAGACGAGCTCCACCCCGAAGGCGGCCACGTTGAGCTCCCGCAAGAGAACGACCTGGGCCGCGATCGAGACGAGCCCGACGATGAAGAGAACGGAGCTCATCGGGCCTTCTGGAGGTCCGTCTCGCTGAAGACCTCCGCCTGGAACGTGAGCATCCGCGCGCCCTGCTTCCAGCTGCCGGCGGGCAGCCCCGCCTTCCGGCAAAGCTGGTCCAGCATCTCCTCGCGACCCCAGCCCTGCTCCGTCGCGACCTGGGGCAGGAACACCGCCGAGCGGCCGTCCTTCTGCAGGATGACGCCGTCGCGCCCCACGACGATGTCCTCGGCACCGGACACGGGCGCGGGGCGCGTGAGCACCGAGATCTCGATCTCGACGTCCCGCAGCTCTTCGTGCCGCAGCGGCCGGAAACGCGGGTCTTCCAGGGCCGACTTCAGGGCCACGGACCCGACGAGCCGGTAGAGCGGCTTTTCGGGGGTGATCTCGCCGATGCAGCCGCGGAGCTCCCCGCGCTTCTTGAGCGTCACGAACAGGCCCCGTGTCTGTTCGAGGGCGGGCGAGGGGTCGCGCGCCAGGGGGGCCGTCCTGGTCGACAGATACCGGTCGATCGTCTCCCGTGCCAGTGCCAGCAGCGCCTCGCGGTCGGAGGGGTTCAGGGGCCCCCCGGCGGCGGCCTGCTTCGCCGGGGTTCTCCCGGGCCCGCCCGCGGCCGTTTGGCCGGAGCCCAGGGCCACGGCGGCGTAGCCCACCACCTGTCGCTGATCCCCGAGGACAGTGTCGCCCGAGTGGGCATAGCTCACCAGGGTGCCGCCTGTGGCGCCGAGCTCCCTGGCGGCGGCCATGGCGGCCATGACGGGCGCCTCGCCGCAGACCCTCGTGGCGAGGCCGGGGATGTTGCGGTCCGATGCGGTGTGCACGGCGGCGTGGAAGCGCGCGGGGTCCATGGGGAGCACGGCCTGCAGCGTCTGGTGGTCGATCATGGGGGCATGGGCTGCCGACGGGTAGTGCGAGAGGTCGGTGCTCGCCACGATCAGCGCGTTTCGGCCCTTGACCACGCGGGCCAGGGCCTTGCCGAAGCGCCGGCACATCTCGACGTCCGCTTCGCCCACGACGGCAGGCACGATCTTCGCCTCCGGGAAGAGCACCTGGACGAAGGGGACGACGACCTCGACCGAGTGCTCCCGGGCGTGGATCGATGCGTCGAGCGTGCAATCGGGGCAGCTGGCCAGCAGGGCCTCGACGAAGGCCCCGTCGATGGCGGCCTCGCCCAGCGGCGTGCGGAACCCCCGCCCGGGGTGAATCCCCACCTTGCGGAACGAGGAACTCGTGTGATTCGTGCCCAGGATGACCACGGTCTCGTAGCGGCGCCCTCGCACCTGGTTGAACCCGTCGGCGCAGATCTGCCCCGAGAAGACGTAGCCCGCGTGGGGGACGATGATCGCGACGGGGTCCTTGGCGACGGGCGGCACGGCCTCGGCCATGTACTTCTCGACGGCGATCCGCAGGGCCGGGGCCGACTCGGGGTAGAACCGGCCCGCCACGGCAGGCTCCCTGAGCGGCCCGTCGGCCCGATCGGCGGCCTGGCACGCCGAGGGCAGGAGGAGCAACGGGATGAACAGGGTCAGCCAACAACGTTTGCGTCTCTTCATGGCAACCTCGCTTTTGCCGCGAAGCGGCGTTTGAAGCCAACGGCGGGCGGATTTTACTTTTCCGTTCTTTCTTCGACTGTGGGCCGTAGACTGTCGACAGCCTGCTTTCAAACGAAGACCCCGGCGATCTTTTTCCCGCAGTACCCGCATCGGCCGCCCTTCACGTGCATCTCCTCGACGAAGAACTGCGTCCGCCGGATCACCTCTTTCCTGCAGGACGGGCAGTAGGTGCTGTTGCCCGGGTGGCCAGGCACGTTGCCCACATAGGCGTAGCGGATGCCGCGGGACAGGGCCATCGCCCGGGCCCTCTCGAGGGTTGCCGTGGGCGTGGGCGGCAGGTGCGGCATCTGGTAGTCGGGGCGGAACCGCGTGAAGTGCAGGGGCACATCGGGGCCCAGCTCGCCCATGACCCAGTCGCAGAGGCCGGCGATCATGCTGTCCGCGTCGTTGAGGGTGGGGACGACGAGGTTGACGATCTCCAGGTGCACGCGGCTCTTCGCGATCTGCCGGATCGTGCGGAGCACGGGCTTCAGCTCGCCGCCGCAGGCATTGCGGTAAAAGCTCTCGCTGTAGCCCTTCAGATCGACCTTGACGGCGTCGAGGGCCTGGCAGATCTCCGCGAGGGCGCCCGTGGCCATGTAGCCGCAGGTCACCATCGTCGATCGGATGCCGCGCAGGCGTGCGGCGCTCGCGATGTCGAGCAGGTACTCCGTGAAGACCAGCGGCTCGTTGTAGGTATAGGCGATGACGGGCGCCTTGCGGGCACGGACCGACTCGACGACCGCGCCGGGCGGGGTGAAGCGGACGCGAAAGTCTTCCGGCGAGGCCTGGGATGTCTGCCAGTTCTGGCAGAACTTGCAGCGCAGCGGGCAGCCCGTCGTGCCGATCGAGTAGGCCTGTGAGCCGGGCAGGAAATGGTAGAAGGGTTTTTTCTCGATGGGGTCCACGTGGACGGAGACGGGCCGCCCGTAGACGAGGCTCCGCATCTCGCCTCCCACGTTCATTCTCGATCGGCACAGGCCCCGCTGCCCGTCGGCCAGCAGGCACTCGCGCGCGCAGAGGCGGCACTGGACCCGGCCGCCGCCCGCGCCGGACCAGAAGCGGGCGCGCGGTGCCTCGCGGACCAGCTCGTCAGCCCGGTCCCCAGCAAGCGCGGTCCCACCCAGGATGTCCAGGAAGGGTCGGAGAGCCGCGGGCTCCGACAGGACGAGCCCTGAGCCGCCCAGCGCCGGCGCCAGCCGTGCCAGGGCCTGCATGAATTCGCGCCGGGAGATCATGATTCATTTTCAATGTTGCAGGGATGCTGTCAAGTGTAATGTGCGGGCCTGTCCGCGGCAGAGCCGACAGCCAATCGGTTCCCTTCGCCGCTTTTCGTCGGTCGGTTGTGTGCTGTCTCCTGTCGGCCTCTGTGCCTGCGGAAGGGTGCGGGAAGCGGGTGTGAACGGATTGCTGTCAAAAAAAGATGTTCCAGAAAAGGGTTCCCTCGGTGTCGCGGACACTGTAGACCTTCCTCCACGTGGTGCCGGCGCTCAGGCTGCCGTTTGCCCCGTAGGCGAAGCTGGCCTGGAGAGAAAGCTCAAGATCGTTGTGGGAATCTCCGAAGCAGTAGTAGATGTCCCTGCCGGAGAGGTGAAGTTTGAAGCCGTCTCCGATGCTCCGGAGCAGTCCGGCCGACCCGCCCGCTCCCACGGCCCACCGCTCCTTCGAACGGCCGCCGAGATTTCCCTCGGCCTCGGCCATCACGTAGACGAGGCCTGCGAACGGGATCTTCCACGCAAGCCCCGCCCCCGATGAGAGGTCGTAGAGGAGGTGGTCCGTGCCGTCCTCGCCGAGTCTCTGGCGCAACCCCGTCCGCACCTTCCAGGAGACGGGCGTGAAAAAATCGTCCCGGGGGGATATCGAGACGATGTCGATGAGATCGAGGTTCTGCAGCTTCGGCCGCTCGCTCTCGAAGTAGTACCGAAAACCGATTTCCGTGAAGAGAATCTGGTTCCCCTCGACGTAGCCCCTGTCGTCGTCCATCAGCCCGTGATAGGCCGGGCGCAGTGTCATCCCGACAAACGAGTCGTTTTCCCGGAGACCGGCCCCGAGCGAGAATCGGTTCGAGAGGTGTCCCTCGTCGGGCCGGTGAGGGGTGGGGATGTCGTAGACGCCTTTGCCCGATGCGCCCATGCGGCTCCGTGCTCCCAGGATCTGGAGAAACCGTTCGTTGAAGGTGTCGTTGGGAATCTCCTTCTTCGCGTAGAGGTACTGGAGGTACTCGGCGGCCAGGTCGGCCGTGACGGTTTTGCGTTCCAGAGGGACGTCGGGATCGGTTAGTCGCTGCGCCGGGGTTTCCCCGCGCGCAACGCTGCGCGCCTTGAGGCGCTCTTCTTCATGCAGCAGTGACGCCAGGTAACGGACCCGGCTTGCCCGGGAAGGGCGCCAGGCCGTGTCGACGACAAGCCCGTTGACCTGGGCCACGCGGACCGTGTCGAGCGGGATCACCCAGGGGCGGCATTCGTCCGTGAGGTGCAGTCCGGGCCGTCCCGCGTCCAGCAGGAAGAAGAGTACGTAGGAGCAGTTCTCGTCGAAGAAGAAGTAGTCCGACCGGATCTGGTCCATCTCGTAAGCGTGCATGAGCAGGCGCGAGATCTCGTCCCGAGTGAAGTTCAGCCGGTACTCCCAGATGTCCCGCTGCTCGATGTCATTGTACTCCTGGAGCTTCGTGTAGTAAGGCATCATCGAGAAGTAGCCGGGGTAGAACCCGAAGAGGCCCTTGACGGCAAAGAAGGGGCCGAAGGTCTCCGTCGTCACGGCGGTGTAGTTGATGGCCCAGGCGAGCAGCCGGCTGCCGTGGGCGGTGTCGACCGTCAGGAGCGTGTGACCGAACATGGACGCGGGACTGTTGATGTGGGCCGAGGGGAAGATGAGGCTCACCGACTCGGGACGGACGTCGTTCAGGATGTCTTTGAATCGCCTGCACTCGGGAACGGGCAGCCTGGCCGCGTCGACGGCCAGCTGTTCCTTGAGCCAGGCCGCGCGCGCGATGAAGCGGCAGGCCGCATGCTGCGTCTCATCCCCCGGTGGCTGGAACAGCGCCAGGATCGTTGCCTCCATCTCGGCCGCCGGGTCGTGCTTCCCGGCGGGGGACAGGAAGAATTTTGGGTCGTCCACGAGGCTGCGCAAGCCCGTCATGCCGGGCTTGTAGTGCAGAAGCGTGAGCCAGTAAGGGTCTTGAGAGAGCTTCAGGCCCCGCGCACGCTCGATGAGGGTTTCCGCGTAGGGGTCCGCCTCTGCGAACAAGGGTGGGCCAAGCGGAGCCAAGGCCAGCCAAAGGAATAAAAAGAAGGGGATGCGACGTATGCCGTTGAGCCGCATCCCCGATCGATTCATGGTCCCCAACCCGTTACAGGTACGTCACGAAGGGTTCCAGGTTCTTGATCACGTCGATGTGCGTGACCTTGTCGGACGTGTAGATGTTGGAGAAATTGGCCTGGAGACGGCCATAGAAGTCGGCGCGGCTGCCCTCGGGCACTCCCGCCAGAACGGCCAGCGTGTTGAGGTATTCGCCGCTGCCGCGGGCGATGTCCCGGGCCAGGTTGTCCATGTTGTCCGCCACGAATTCCTGGAGCTTCTGGTTGGAAGCGAAAGTCGCGGGCCTGTCGCAGTTGGAGGTTCCGGACGTGATTCCGAAGGTCCCGTTGCCGAACGTCCCGTTGGTGGTGACGGCAAAGGTCTGTGAGACGAGTCCGTTCTGGTCTGCGAAGATCATCGAGCCCAGACCGCAGCCCGTGTTCTTCTGGTTCAGGGTGGCCGCCACAGATGTGCCGGCAGACAGCATGAACGCGGAGACAACGACGAGAACAACTACTTTTTTCATGGGCATCTCCTCCTTTTGATGATGAGTTTTTTGTATCACGGGGCCCCCGGCTTCTCAACGTAAAAAATCGGCGGGCGTGAAAATACGGCAACCGGGAGGGTCCTCTCTCCTAAGAAACAGCCGTCTCGTTTTCCCTCCCTCGACGGGAGTGGATCAAGGGGAGGGTAAATGACTGCATGCCCCCTCTCCCTCGCCCTCTCCCGCCAGAGGCTGTGTCGCAATAGGGAGTAGGGGCTGAGTTCTTTGACAAAAAAATATCCGTAACGCACCTCGAAGGATCGCCAACCCCGGCCCGGTGTGCTAGAGTGCTCCGCGAAAGGAGATGCGCTCATGGCCTATCGAACCGGCGACCGTCTGCAACTGGGGCTGCTGCCCGCCAGCATCGAGGACTACGTGTCCCCCGAGGACCCGGTACGGGCCTACGATGCCTTCGTGGAGGCCTTGGATCTGCCGCAACTGGGCATCGAGGTGGACCCCAACCAGGTCGGCAACGCCGCCTACGATCCGCGCGCGATGCTCAAGCTGCTGGTCTACGGCTACTCCTACGGGGTACGCAGTTCCCGCAAGCTCGAACGGGAGTGCCACCACAACCTGGCCTTTGTGTGGCTGATGGCCGGGCTGAGGCCCGACCACAAGACCATCGCGGAGTTTAGGCGCAACCACAAGGCGGCCCTCAAGCAGGTGCTCCGGCACTGCGCCCGGCTCTGCATCAAGCTCGACCTAATCGCGGGCAACGTGCTGTTTGTCGACGGCACAAAGATCCGGGCCAATGCCTCACGCTACCGCAGCCATGACCGGGCCTGGTACGAGAAGAAGCTGGCCGATCTGGATCGGCGCATCGAGCAGCTGTTGCAGGACTGCGAGGCCATCGACCGCCGGGAGCGGCACATGGACTCGTACGTGGCGATGCGAAAGGACCTTGCCCAGACGAACACGCTCAAGGACCGGGTCCAGGAGGCCCTGCGGGGCTTCGAGGGAGGCAGCCACCGGCACGTCAACCTCACCGACCCGGACTGCGCCCTGATGAAGAGCGTCCAGGGCAGCCACGCGGCCTACAACGTCCAGTTGGTGGTGGATGACAAGCAGGGGCTTCTGCTGCAGGCCGATGCCGTCGAAGAGACCAGTGATGTCAACCAGTTCGCCCGGCAGATCGAGGCCGCCAACGCGCTGCTGGAGAGTCCCTGCGAGACGGCCTGCGCCGATGCCGGCTATGCCGACACGGCGGAGCTCGAGAAGATCGACCGCCAGGGGATCCGAGTGATCGTGCCTTCACAGCGGCAGGCGAGGAAAGAGCCGGAAAAGCCGTTCAGCAAAAGCCATTTTGCGTATGACCCAGAGCAAGATGACTACAGCTGCCCTGAAGGTCACAGGCTCCGGTATGAATCGACGGAAAAACGCACGGGCAAGCGGCACTACGTGATCACCGACGCGGCCATCTGCCACGCGTGCCGGCACTACGGGAGCTGCACCCAGGCGCGCAGGGGGCGCAAGATCATCCGGCTGCCCAACGAAGAGGTTAAGCTCAGGCTGGAGGCCCAGTACGAGGAGGCCGCCTCGCAGGCCGTCTACGAGAGGCGCAAAACCCGGGCCGAGCATCCCTTCGGGCACATCAAGCGCAACCTCAAGGTCGATGCCTTCCTGCTACGGGGGCTCGAGGGGGCGCGAGCCGAGGTCTCGATGCTGGCCAGTTGCTTCAATGTGGCTCGCCTGATCTCGCTGCTCGGGGTCAACGGGCTCATCGAGAGGCTCCGGGCCCTCGGAAGGCCCTGCTTGCACCGGCATGAGGCTCAACGGCGCTCTTCAAAGGGCCCTGAACCATCAAAACCTGCCCGACAGACCGTGCGCGGATAGACGTTACGGATATTTTGTTGTCAAAGAACGGGTAAACAACTCGTCCCCTCTTGACTGTTGCGACACAGCCTCCCAGGGAAGCGGGTGTTCTTCCCATCGAAAACTCCGTCCCCAGGACGGGGTTCGTGGCTCGCAACGAAAAAAGGCCCGCCGGTGTGGCGAGCCTTTGTCTGGTTGCATGGTAGGCGGTACTGGATTTGAACCAGTGACTTCTACCGTGTGAAGGTAGCACTCTCCCGCTGAGTTAACCGCCCGTGTGGCAATCCTATAGCGTAATGGAACCCGTTTTTCAAGCGGAAAAAGCGCTTCAATTTTTTGTTGACAAGAGACGATCTTTTGTTCATATTTCTGCTCTCTTTCACAGTGAGCGGGCGTAACTCAGCGGTAGAGTGCTACCTTGCCAAGGTAGACGTCGACGGTTCAAATCCGTTCGCCCGCTCCAGTCTACAGCGGCGGCATAGCCAAGTGGCTAAGGCAGCGGTCTGCAAAACCGTTATTCACCGGTTCGAATCCGGTTGCCGCCTCCAGATAAAGAATGCAGGGGCTGCGCGACGGCGCAGCCCCTTTTTTTCCCCCCGGTAATCGTCTTGCCCCCCGAAAGGGCGGATGTTCCGTCGGCCGGGCTCCGCCCTGGACGCGCTCAGAAGGGAACCCGTCTCGACCGGCTCGGTGCGCGGGGGTCGGTTTGCGCCGCAGCCGGTTTCTGGGGCGGTTTCTGAAGGGTCTCGATCGCCTGGCGGATCTCCCGGGCCCGGTCGCTGTCGGCCGGATAATGGCCGAGCGCCGCCCGGTAGTGGAACAGTGCGCTGTCCTTTTTGTTCCTGTTCTTGAAGTAGGTCCCGAACCAGTAGTGCGACTCCCCGGGGTTGTCCAGCTTGCCGTACGCCGTGGCGAGGCCGTAGTGGATCTGGTCGTCGGCGACCCCCGCGGCGAGCGCCTTGCGGTACACCTCGAGCGCCGTGATGGTATCGCCCGTCTGTTCGTAGGCCCTCCCCAGGTAGAGGGCCGTCTCCGCGTCGGCATCGTTCACCTGGTAGGCCTTCCGCAGGAACTGCGCCGCATCGGGGTAGTTGCCCGCCAGGTAGGCGATGACGCCGGCGTCCCGCAGGATTTCGGGGTCCTCCGGGGCGAGCCGCAGCGCCGCGCGGATGTTCGCCTCGGCGTCTTTCGTATGCCCCAGCTTGGCCTGCACCACGGCGATCCCGTACAGGGCGTTGACGTCGGAGGGGTTTTTCTTCAGCTCCTCCCGGAACCGCGTGAGCACGGGCTCGAGATTCCTCTCCTCCATCAGCATCTCGACCTGGATCCGCCTGAACCCTCCCACGATGCTGTCCTTGCCGGGCGAGGTGTAGCGGGCCTCCAGGAGGTTGTCGAGGTAGCGGATGCGGTCGCTCGTCCCCGGGTGGGTGAGAAAGTAGGAGGGGACGAGGTTGGAGTAATACTCGTGGCGCCGCATGAGCTTCATGAAGTCCACCATGCTCTTCGGGTCGTACCCCGCAGCCGCGAGGTAGGCCATCCCCGCGCGGTCCGCCTCCTCCTCGAACTCCCGGCTGTATTGAAGGGCCAGCGTCTGGGCCCCCGCCACCGTGCCCATGGCCACCGCCGCACCGGCCCCGCCGCCCCCGCCCAGCAGGGCCCCCGCGATGACGCCGGCCACGGCAGCCATGTTGAGCTTCTGCGACTTTTCGATCATCTGGCTGATGTGCCGGTTGTTGGCGTGGCCGATCTCGTGGGCGATCACGCTGGCCAGTTCGCTCTCGTTTTCCGCCAGGGTGATGAGGCCCCGGTAGATATAGATGTAGCCCCCCGGCGTGGCGAAGGCGTTGATCGCCGAGCTGTTGATCACGTGGAAGGTGTAGTCGAAGGGGACCATCTGCTGGTTGGCCAGGATCTGGGCGCCGATCTTGCGGACGTAGTCGACAACCTTCTGGTTCTTGGAGAGGGCGTTGGCCTTTTCCAGCTTTTCGTAGATCTCGCGGCCGAGCTTTTTCTCTTCCTCGATCGAGAGGCCCGCCGCGCCCGACGTCAGGGGGAATGCGGACAGGGACAGGAGGATCGCCAGAACAAGGGCCAGGCAGGCGCGAGGGGTCGTCTTTCGGTGATGTGTCATTTGATTCCGGAACCCCGCTGCGTCGTACCGCAATCGGGGCCAGGCTCCTTGCATGCCCTGAACGGCGGAGGCCGCCGCGCAGGTTATTCGCGGATCATTATAGCCGCTTTCCATGGAGAATCAAGCGGATGTTCCGGCGGCGGGCCCGGAGGATTGCTGTTGACAAGCGCCACCCGGTGGTATAGAGAAAGAGGCGGCAGGGGCCCGGCACCGTCAGGGACCCTTTTGCAGAGATTCCGGCGAGGCGTCGGGGGCCCCGGGTGCCCGGCAACGGTCGTGGTGGGCATTGCAGAAAAAAGAACGGATCCACTCGAGAACCATAACCGTCAATTCCTACGAGATCGACGACTCGTCCCTGCTGGTCGAAGGCAGCCTGGTGGACGAGCGTTTCTTTCCCTCGTTTTACTACAGCAGAAGCGAGTTCCTGGACCCGGGGATCGTCCACGACATCCGGGTCGAGATGAAGGTAAGCCTCCCCGCGCTCGAAATCCGCGAGGCCCATGCCCGGATGCGCAAGATTCCCATCGGGGAATGCCTCGGCGTCGAGTCGAGCGCCGAGAAGATCGTCGGTCTGAGAATCAGGCCCGGCTTCTCCCGGGCCCTGAAAGAGAGGCTCGGCGGCACGGCGGGCTGCCTGCACATGACGACGCTTCTCTACCACATGGGGGCGGCGGCCGTGCAGGGCATGTGGGCGGCCCTGAGCCGGAAACGGGAGGGAGGCGGAACGAGGACGCTCGACTACGACCCGGACATCCTGAAGAACAGCTGCTGGCTGTGGCGGGAAGACGGGCCCTTCTTCGAGAAGGTGAAACGCCTGCGGGGGGAAAGAGAGAAGAAAGCGTAGACGGCCTCATTGACGCGTTCACATGGCAACGAATCCGAAACGGGAAGTTCTCAACCGGAAACGCGCTCTCTTCTATTTCCTGCCTGCCGTCGGGTACGCGGCCCTGATTTTCGCCGTGTCCTCCATGAACCTGGACGTGGAGGAACTCAGGCCCGTCCTGACATTCGACAAGCTTCTGCACCTGGCGGAATACTACATCCTCGGGTACCTGCTCATGAGGGCGTTCACGACATCCGGCATCCCCCTTCTCGCTGCAAGCCCTGCGGCTGCCGCGATCGTCGTCGGGAGCCTCTACGGGGTGAGTGACGAGATACACCAGGCCTTCGTGCCCGGCAGGGTTGCCAGCATGATGGATGTCCTCTTCGATACCGCGGGGGTTACGCTCGCGGTCTTCACGTACCCATTTGTCCGTCATCGGTTCGGGCCTGTCAGGACCCTGGAGAACCGGATCGAGGCAGAGGTAAGCCGGCCTTGACGAAGCGATGCGTGGTGACCGTCGACGGGCCGGCTGGGTCGGGAAAGAGCACCGTCAGCCGGCTGCTTGCGCAGCGGCTCTCCTTTGTCTACCTCGACACCGGGGCCCTGTACCGCGCCGTGGCGCTGAAGGTCAGCCGCGCGGGCCTTTCTGCAGCCGACCGGCCGGGGATCGCCGCGCTCTGTGCCGGGACGGACATCACACTTGCCCTGCACGAGGGCACGACGCGGGTGATCCTGGACGGGCAGGACGTGACGGACCGCATCCGCACGCCGGAGATCAGCATGCTCGCCTCGGCGGTGTCGGCTGTGCCCGAGGTCAGGCAGAGACTGCTGGCGCTGCAGCGAGAGGCCGCGACGGCCGGGGGCATTGTGGCCGAGGGGCGCGACATGGGGACCGTCGTGTTCCCCGGCGCCGACGTCAAGTTCTTCCTCACGGCGGGCCCCGAGGAGAGAGGCCGAAGGCGCTGGCTCGAACTGAAAGAGCAGGGCCACGCCGTGGGACTCGACGATGTGATCCGGGACGTGATCCTGCGGGACCGGCAGGACAGCGGGCGGGAGATCGCCCCGCTCCGCCCCTCGGCGGACGCGGTCCTCGTCGATTCGACGGGCAAGACCGTGGGGGAAGTGGTGGACGAGATGTTGCGGGTCATAAAAGGCAAAGAGAACAGCGTGTTATAAGTCCTTGATCTTTTGGAAGCAGTGTGCTACGTCTCGGCAGTTTGTCGGGCGTCGTGCGAAATCTCAACGGGGGGTAATGCGGGTAATGGTTACGGAAGAGAGCGTGAAGGCGGAAGAGCAAAAAACGGGTAGCAAGGGGGCGGCTGAGGACCAGGCAGCGGCGAAAAAGGATGACGAGGTGGGCTTCTCGGCCCTGTACGAGCAGAGCCTGCAGGAGCTTCGTTCCGGGGAGATCGTCACCGGCAGGGTCGTGCAGGTCGGCGCCGACCTGGTCATGGTGGACGTGGGCTCCAAGACGGAGGGGATGATCCCCGCGCGGGAGCTGCGCGACGCGAACGGAAACATCACCGTCAGCGTGGGAGACGAGATCGAGGTCCTCGTGGAAAGGAGGGGCGAGGACGACAGCTTGATCCTCTCGCGGGACAAGGCCGCCAGGATCAAGACCTGGGCTGCGATCAAGGAGAAATTCGAGAGCGGCCAGCCCATCCAGGGAACGATCACCCAGAGGGTCAAGGGGGGCCTGACGGTGGATATCGGGATCCCGGCGTTCCTGCCCGGCTCCCAGGTCGACATCCGGCCCGTCCGGGACCTCGACCGGTTCGTCGGGCAGACCCTTCAGTTCAACATCCTCAAATACGACCGCGACCGCAACAACGTCGTCCTGTCGCGGCGGGCCATCATGGAGAAGGAGCGCGAGGCGGACCGCAAGCAGCTGCTCGAGACGATCGAGGAGGGCAAGATCATCGAGGGGGTCATCAAGAACATCACCGACTACGGCCTCTTCATCGACCTGGGCGGCATCGACGGGCTGCTCCACGTCACCGACATCTCCTGGGGGAAGGTGCCGAAACCCTCGGACTTATTCAGCAAGGGCGACAAGATCCGGGTGAAGGTGCTCTCCTTCGACCGCGAGAAGGAGCGGGTCTCGCTGGGCCTCAAGCAGCTCACGCCGAACCCCTGGGAGCGGATCACCGAAAAGTACCCCGTGGGCTCGATCCTGGAGGGCAAGGTGGTCAGCATCGTCGACTACGGTGCCTTCGTCGAACTCGAGCCGGGCGTCGAGGGCCTCATCCATGTCTCGGAGATGTTCTGGACGAGGGAGATCCGGCACCCCTCCAAGGTGCTCTCCGTCGGCCAGGTGCTGAAGGTCATGGTGCTCGAGGTCAACGCCGAGAGCAAGCGGATTTCGCTCGGCCTCAAGCAGACGACGCCGAACCCCTGGCTCGCCCTGCGCGAGAAGTACCCCGAGGGCACCGTGATCCGGGGGCGGATCCGCAACATCACGGACTTCGGGATCTTCGTGGGCGTCGAGGAGGGCATCGACGGGCTCGTGCACGTCTCCGACATCTCGTGGAAGCAGCGCGTGAAGCACCCCTCGGAACTCTACAAGAAGGGCCAGGAGATCGACGCCGTGGTGCTCAACGTGGACGTGGAGAACGAGAAATTCTCCCTGGGCATCAAGCAGCTCGAGAAAAACCCCTGGGAGGAGTTCTGCGACCGCTACAGCCCCGGGGCTGTCATCACGGGCAAGGTGACCAACATCACGGACTTCGGCATCTTCGTGGAGATCGAGGAGGGCATCGAGGGGCTGGTCCACATCTCCGAGCTGAGCCAGAAGCGCGTCAAGGCGGCCTCCGACCTCTACAGCGTCGGCGACTCGGTGACGGCCGTGGTGAAAAGCATCGACCCGCGGAACCGCAAGATCCGGCTCAGCGTCAAGGACCACGAGGCGACGGTGCAGCAGTCCTCCCCGGCCCGGCAGTACATCAACAACAAGGAGAATCTCGGGTCGAGCCTCGGCAAGGCGCTGGCGGACATCAAGCTGGATTCGTGAGAGACAGGCTAAAGGCTAAAGGCTAAAGGCTAAAGGCTAAAGGCTAAAGGCTAAAGGCTAAAGGCTAAAGGCAAGGGGGGCAACTCCTTGCCTCGCCCGTTTGACCGGCGGGCGGAGGATGAACCATGCGGAAGCGGCATCCCGTACTCTTCGGGCTTTTCCTGCTCCTCGTGATCGGTGCGGGGTTCTTTCTGCTCGTCTACAGCATGAGTTCCCTGACCGGGGACAGGGCCTCTCTATTGGCGAGGGAGCGGATCGGCGTCGTGCCCCTCAAGGGGATGATCACCGATGCCAAGCCCGTGGTCGACATTCTGGAAAAATTCAGCAAGGACGACAGCATCAAGGCGATCGTGCTGCGAATCGAGACGCCGGGCGGGGGAGTGGGTCCGTCGCAGGAAATCTTCGAGAAGGTGCGCTCGGTGCGCAAGAAGAAGACCGTCGTTGCCTCCATGGGGTCCATGGCCACCTCGGGAGGCTACTACGTCGCCTGCGCGGCCGAGAAGATCGTCGCCAACCCGGGGTCGCTGACGGGAAGCATCGGCGTCATCATGCACTTCACCAACATGGAGGATCTCTTCAAGAAGGTGGGCCTGCGGGCCTCCGTCATCAAGAGCGGCCGCTACAAGGATGCCGGCTCGCCATTCCGGGACATGACGAGAGAGGAGCGGGAACTGCTCCAAGCCCTGATCGACGACGTGCACGAGCAGTTCGTCGAGGCCGTGTCCGAGGGCCGCGGGCTGGACAAGAACCGGGTGATCGAGGTCGCCGACGGCCGCATCTTCACGGGGCGGCAGGCCCTGAAGATCAACCTCGTCGACGAGCTGGGCGATCTGGACCGCGCGGCGGAGATCGCTGCAAAGCTTGCGCAGCTCGAAGGCAAGCCGGAGCTTTACTTCCCGAGGGAAGAAAAGCGGAACATTTGGCGCTTCGTGATGGAAGAGATGGTTTCGGTCCTCAAGCGGGAGATGGCAGACACGGTGGCGGAGACGGGACCGGGCTTGAGCTTTCTTTATCTGGGCCAGGGAAGGTGACGTTTCCATGACGAAAAGGGCATTGATCGCGAAGATCCAGGATCTATACACGGAGTATCCCCGCAAGGACGTGGCTCGTGCCGTCGAGATCGTCTTCGAGTCGATGGTCGAGGCCATGACGAGGGAGGAACGCATCGAGATCCGGGGGTTCGGCAACTTCACCGTCCGCAAGCGGGACCCCCGGCGGGGGCGCAACCCCATGACGGGGGCTTCGGTGGATGTCCCGCCGCGGCGGTTTCCCTTCTTCAAGGTGGGAAAGGAACTCAAGGAGAGGGTGGACCAAAAAAGCGAAAAGGTTCAGGTTGAAGGCTAAAGGATTTTCCCCCGAAGGGCTCTCGCTTCGTTCCCCGTTTTCCTTTGGCCCTGCGGTTCGTTCTGCCTGACGGGACAAGCCTGATTCAACGTCCCGATCGATCCTCATCACGCCTGCCTTCGAAGGTCAGCAAGCCATGGACTACAAAACCATCCGGGTCACGAAGGAAGACGGCTACGCCGTCGTCATGCTCAACCGGCCGCACGAGATGAACGCCCTGTCGAGGGAGATGAAGACCGAGCTGGTCGACTGCTTCACGTCCCTCGAGGACGACGACGCGGTGCGAGCCGTCATCCTGACGGGCGGCGACTACTTCTTTTCCGCCGGGATGGACCTCAAGGAGATGGAGGCGATCCGGGACGAGGAGATCGATGACTACTTCTCTCTCATCGCGCGCTACCTTCAGAAGATCTTCGCCTTTCGGAAGCCCGTCATCGCGGCGGTCGGGGGCATCGCCCTGGGCGGGGGGTTCAACCTCGCAACGGTCTGCGATCTCATCGTGGCGTCGGAAAGCGCCATCTTCGGCCACCCGGAGCTGAAGTTCGGGCTGAACCCCCTGTTCAATCCGATCAACAGGCTCGTCGGGACGGCCAAGGCCAAGGAGATCACGATGCTGGGCGAGCCGATCGGGGCCATGGAGGCTCTTCGTATCGGTCTGGTCAACAAGGTCGCTCCTCCGGACCGGTTCATGGAGGAGGCCCGGGTCATGGCCAGGGAGCTCGCGGCGAGGCCGCCCAAGGCCGTCGAAGCGGTGAAGCGGATCTCCGAGGTGGCCCCCTTCCTGGACAAGAGCTCCGCCCTGGGGTACGAGTTCGAGATGTCCGCCCTGCTGTTCTCGCGCGCCGAGCGCAAGGAATACATGCGGCAGTTTCTCGAGCAGCTGAGGCAGAAGAAAAAGAAGTGAGCGGCGATGACGCAGCAGGGGAAGTGAAACGATCGGGGGAGAGAGGCTCGGAAGGATAGGAGAGCTCGCCTGGATCTGTTGGAATGAAAGAGCCCCGGACTCGGTCGAGTTCCGGGGCGTTTTTCTTTCAGAGCCTTGTCGCCCGGCGCATGATCTCTCTTTAGCGGTAGTCCTTATCGTAGTCTGGCGAGGCGAAGTCCTTGAGCTGATCCCTTCGTTTCTTGTGCTGAAGCTTTCTGAGCGCCTTGGCCTCGATCTGGCGGATTCGCTCGCGAGTCACACCCATCATCTCCCCGACCTCCTCGAGCGTGAAGGGACCGTAATTGCATGCGACCCAGGTGCAGTTGCAGAACATTTCGTTTTTCAGCCACCACTCGCAAACCGTATCCTGGCACGGCTCGGTGATCAGAATCGCTTTCTTCTTGCACTTGTACATGCGGCCTGCAGTCTCCTGCGGTGTAGGATTGTTCCTATAGTAATCCGCCTTTTCATTTTGTCAACGCCAAAGGACCTGTTTTCTCCCAATTTTCTGATCCCAAACCGGCCGGCCGATAGAATTGCCCGTCATCAAGGACGCAGGCCGCATCTTCGCCGAAAGGGGCACCGATTGCCCGAAAATCACACCGGCCAGCCCCTCTTTCAAAGCCTGAACAACCGCTACACAGGTTGCAATTGTTTTCGCCCGCTGCGCCGGGCCCCGACATTTTCTTGACGGCTGGATGATTTCTTATACCTTTGATATTATTGATAAATATATGAAAGCAGAGCAATTCACAAACCTTGTTAGGTATCTGTGGATAAACTTGTTGAACTTTCAGGTAAGTCGAGACGATAAAAGAGGTTTTACCGGATTGCACGCGTGGGTGTCACACAGATTGTGAATATGATTTCAAGTAGTTATATAATCCCTGCCGGTGATGTGATGGGCGGGATAAGGCCGGCGTCGGGCCGTGGACTGCAGGGGTGTCTGCCTTTTTGACGTTCATGCCTTCCCCCGGCGCTTGCGAAAATAGTCGGCAAGGATGTCGGCGTGGTCGAACACGATCGGGGAGGGCAGTGAATCCTCCCTGAAGATACCCACCTGCGCAGCATCATCGCCTGCCCGGGGAGCACCTTCCGCCGTGGCGGTGTAGACGGTCGTGATGGTGTGCCGCCTGGGGTCCCGAAACGGGTTGGAGTAGGTGTGCATCTGCCCTGTCAAGGTGACCGAGAGCGAGGTCTCCTCCAAGGCTTCACGCACGGCGGCCTCTTCGAGGGATTCGCCATAGTCGACAAAGCCGCCCGGCAGGGCCCAGCCGTCGGGCGGGTTTTTTCTCCGGATCAGCACGATGCCGAGGTCGCCGATTTCGATGATCACATCCACCGTCGGGACGGGGTTCAGAAACTCCTCGCTCTCGTGCCCGCAGCGGGGGCAGGTCCGTTTGACCCGGCTCATCGATGTCTGCCTCGCGTCCTCGGGTTCTGCATAACCGTCATGATCGGATGATAGAGCAACAAGCCTCAAGCCGCAAGGCATCAGTCAAGAGACCCCCTTCGATCCTCTCTTTCAGAAGGAGGACGCGTCCGAAATCTCTCCTTCGCAAAAGGATGGATAGGGAGGATTGGAAATCCTTGCTGCCTAATGCTGCCTTTGGCCGGCGCCCCGATTCGTCTTGACAATTCAAGGTGGATGCATTAGCGTTACCCATCGCGAAGCGGGCTGCCGTGCGCGTTCCAGAGCAACTGCCGGCGCCGGCGGTTCGCCCATCGGACAGGGTTGAGGGAATTATGATCGGGGTCCTGGTCATCACACACGGCAATCTCGGCAACGAGCTGATCAAGGTGGCGGAACTGATCAAGGGGCCCCTGCAGGGGATCATGTCGATATCGGTGGACGCCTCGAGGGGTCTCGATGACCTGAGAAAGGAAATCACGGCGGCCATCCGGAAGGTGGACTCGGGTCTCGGCGTGCTCGTCCTGACGGACCTCTTCGGCGGAACGCCCTCGAATGTCTCCCTGGCCTTCCTGAAAGAGGGAAAGGTCGAGGTCATCACGGGCGTCAATCTGCCCATGCTTCTCAAGGTCCCGGATGTGAGAGAAAAGGAAAACGACCTCCTGGGCTTCGCCGCGCAGATCCGGGACTACGGCAAGAAGAACATCTACCTGGCCAGCGAGGTCCTCAAGAAGAAGATCGGCGACAATTGAAACCCGGCCGAAACCCCGCCCCGACGTGATTTCGGCTTTTTTTCACCCCTTCGCGCGAGCTGTGGAAGCCCGATGGAGTTCTCCCTGGTCAGAGTCGATTGCCGCCTGGTCCACGGACAGATCATCGAGACGTGGCTTCCCTTTCTCAGGGCGACCCGCATCGTCGTCGTCAGCGATGAGGTGGCGGGCAGCTTCTTCCGCGAAACCGTGATCCGCATGGCCGTGCCGCGGGAGGTGGAGGTCCTGATCTACGGAGTAGAGGAATTCGGCCGCAGCGAGATCGCCCGCCGGGGAGACGAGAAGAGGACCATCGTCCTGTTCGGCGGGGTCGGCGACGTCGGGCGGGCCTTCGAGGCGGGGTTCCGCTGCCGTGCGCTCAACGTCGGCAATCTCTACAGCGACGATTGCAAGCTTCAGTGCTCCCCCTCAGTCTGCCTGAACGACTCCGACATTGCTCGTATCCGCCGCCTGCTCGATTCCGGTGTCGCGGTGGAGCTGCGATCCGTGCCGAGCGACAAGCCGCTGGATTTCCGCGGACTGCTTCCCGAAAGCGAGGAGAAGGGTCACTGAGTCCGGCCTTCCCGAGAGACAGAACGCGTTGTCCGGAGAAGGGAACATGCTGATCGAGACGGCCGTCACGGCCGGATTGGGCGCGCTGATCTGCCTGGACCGGGTTGCCGTCCAGCTCATGATTTCCAGGCCGGTGGTGGCGGGCCCGCTGATCGGCCTGGTCCTCGGCGACGCACGGACGGGACTCTTGACGGGAGCCCTCCTGGAGCTGCTCTGGATCGACCGCGCGCCGCTCGGGACCTACGTCCCTCCCCACGAAACCTTTGTCGCGATCCTGGCAACGGCCGGTTCCATTCTCGCGGCCCCGCCCGGGGCGGCGCCCCCGCGCGAGCTGATCGCGCTGTCCGTTCTCCTCTTTGCCCCCGCCGCCTGGCTCGGGCAAAAGATGGAGACCTTCCTGCGTTACTCAAACGAGAGGTGGGTGCGCAGGGCCCTCGAGGACGCGAAGGCCGGAGACCCCGTGATGCTTTCGCGCCGCCATCTGGCGGCCCTGGCATGCTACTTCGCGGGGTCCCTCCTGTGCCTCGGCGCGGCGATGCTCTGCGGGGTCCCGCTTCTGCGCTGGATGCACCCCGCCCTGCCGTCTCCGGTTCTCCAGGTTCTGGCGTTCGCCTATCTCCTGCTGCCGCTGATCGGGATCGGTGTCGCGCTCAACACGGTCAAGCTCCGCGGCGCCGTTCCCGTCTTTTGCGGCGTGTTTTTACTGCTTGCGCTTGCATCGGAATTCCTTTAAACACCGACAGGGAAGTCGAGTTCGAAGGGCGATACGGCCGCCATGCATGCCCCACAACCGTGAGGGACGGCATCGAGGCCTGCTTGCGGGCGCGTGGAGCGCGGCGCTCCCAAGAAACAGCCCTGATGGTCATTGCGGTGAGCCGAAGCCCCGAGCGAAGCATGGGGGCAGCGAAGCAATCTCTAACCATTCAAGGGATTGCCGCGTCGGCCCTGCGGGCCTCCCCGCAATGACGGATCGACGCTGTTTCTTTCATCGATAACCCGCCTCCAGGCGGGGTCCGTGGCTCGCAAATGACAGTCGGCATCGACAAGACAGGCAGCCTGGAGATCGGGCCGCTCACGGAGCGCGATCTCGGCGAGGTCATGCAGATCGAGCGGGCATCCTTCGCCGCCCCGTGGTCGGTCGGCATGTTCAGGCAGGACCTGAATTTTCCGCTCGCGCGATGTCTTGCGGCAAGGTGCGCGGAAGCCGGGAAAAGGCGGCTGGCCGGCTACATCATCTGCTGGTTCGTGGCCGACGAGGTTCACATCACGAACCTCGCGGTGAGCAGGGATCAGCGCAGGCAGGGGGTCGCCGCGCGACTCGTCGCGGAGGTCCTGGACCTGGCCCGCCAGTGCGGGATGCGGACCTGCACCCTCGAGGTCAGACGGTCCAACGAGGCGGCCCAGGCGCTTTATCGGAAGCTTGGTTTCGAGCCCCGTGGAATCCGGCCCCGCTACTACTCCGACAACAGCGAGGACGCCCTGATCATGGGGCTGGAGCTTTGAGATGTTCAGCAGGGAAGACATGACGGCGACGATTCTGTCCAATGCCGAGGCGGCCCCCGGCCACTACCTCATGGCGCTCGCCGTGAGCCGCAGATTCCGGGATGCCCGGCCCGGGCAGTTCGTCATGCTTCGCCCCGCAGGCCGGGGCATGCCCTTCCTCGGCCGGCCGCTAGGCATCTACAGCCTCGCCGATTACGGCGACGGGGCCAAGATCGAGATCCTCTACCGCGCCGCGGGCAAAGGGACGAAAGTCATCTCGACGCTCTGCGAAGGGGAGTGCATGGAGATCCTGGGCCCGCTCGGCAACACGTTCGAGCTGTCTCCCGGGATGGATACGGCCGTCCTCGTGGCCGGGGGGATCGGAATAGCGCCCCTCGTCTTTCTCGCTGAGGAGTTGAGCTGCCGCTCGGCGGGGACCCGGGTGGTCGCCTACATTGGGGCCCGCGATGCCGCGACTCTCCTCGGCGTGGACCGCGTGAAGGTCTGCAGCGCCGAGGTGCGCATCAGCACCGACGACGGGAGCGCAGGGCACCGAGGCCCCGTGACGGAACTCTTCGGACGGGACGCGGGCTCTTTCGATCCGGCGAGGACAGGCGTCTTTGTGTGCGGCCCCGCACCGATGCTCAAGCGCATGAGCGAGATCGCCGCCGCTCATTCCCTTTCCTGCCAGGTGCTCATGGAGGAGCGCATGGCCTGCGGCATGGGCGCGTGCCTGGGGTGCGCCATCGAGGTGCGGACCCCCGCGGGCGTGGAATACCGCCAGGTCTGCTCGGACGGCCCGGTGTTCGATCTGCGGCAGATCGTGTGGCGATGAGGCAGGCGAAAGGCGAAAGGCAACAGACTGCCCGAGTTCTGGCAGCATCTTGTGTCAAGTCGCCTATCGTTTCATGCCCTGAAGAAGCCAGAAGCAAAGGATTACGACGTTGAAGCCCCGGACGGAGGTGAAAATCGGCGGCCTGGTCCTGAAGAACCCCGTCATGACAGCATCGGGAACCTTCGGGTACGGCGAGGAGTATTCCCCCTACGTCGATCTCAACCGGCTCGGGGCGGTGGTGGTGAAGGGAATCTCGCTCGAGCCCCGAAGGGGAAACCCTCCCCCGCGGATCATGGAGACGACCGGGGGGATGCTCAATGCCATCGGTCTGCAGAACGTCGGCGTGAAGGCGTTCGTCGCCGACAAGCTGCCCTGGCTGCGCCAGTTCGACACGAAGGTGATCGTGAACATCTTCGGCGAGACCGTGGACGAGTACGGCAGGGTCGCCGCGGCGCTGAGCGGCGTGCCCGGCATCCACGCCCTGGAGGTCAACATCTCCTGCCCCAACGTGCAGAGGGGCGGCCACGTCTTCGGTTGCGACCCCGAGGTGTCCGGGGAGGTCACCCGGGCCGTACGGTCGGCCACGGACCTTCCCGTCATCGTGAAGCTCTCGCCGAACGTCTCCGACATCACGGAAATCGCCTGCGCCTGCGAAGCCGCCGGGGCCGACGCCTTGTCGCTCATCAACACGCTGATGGGCATGTCCATCGATGTCGAGAGGCGCATCCCGCACCTTCGGAACGTGACCGGCGGCCTGTCGGGTCCCGTCGTCAAGCCCGTGGCGCTCCGCATGGTCTGGAGCACCGTGAAGACCGTGTCGATCCCCGTCATCGGGATCGGGGGGATTATGGAAACCGATGATGCCCTGGAGTTCCTCATTGCGGGGGCCACGGCCGTCCAGGTGGGGACGGCGAATTTCGTGAATCCCCGGGTCACCATGGACATCGTCGAGGGCATCGAGGCGTATCTCGCGCGGCACGGCATCCGTGATGTCAATGAGCTCATCGGATCGCTGAAGACGGATTGAAGCAAGGGGGCAGGGGGATTCGACCGGACAGACCTGAGAGATTGGAGAGACGGTAACATGGGCAAGCCGGAGCGGATCATCGAGGGCGTCTGGCTGGTGGGCGGGCCGAACATTTCCCTGTCCGAGGACGCCACGGTCTTCGTCATCGATTTTCCGGGCGAGCTCGTCATGATCGACGCGGGGGCGGGCCGGAGCGCCCGGACGCTGGTGCGCAACATCGAGGCCGCGGGCCTCGACCCGGCGAAGATCTCGACGGTGATCCTCACGCACTGCCACATCGATCATATCGGGGCGGCGCCCTACTTCCGCGAAACCTTCGGCTGCAGGCTGGCCGCGCACGAACGGGACGCCCGCGCCATCGAGGAAGGCGACCCGGTCATGACGGCCGCCAACTGGTACGAGACGGAGTTTCCCCCCACGCCCCTCGACGTTCGGTTCAAGGGCGAGCACGAGATCCTGCGGTTCGGCGGCGGGGAGCTGCACCTGCTGCACACGCCCGGCCACACGCCGGGCTCCATGTCGATCTACCTCGACCGCGGCGGCAAGAGAGTGCTCTTCGGCCAGGACATCCACGGTCCCTTCCTGCCCAGCTTCGGCTCCGACGTGAACCAGTGGCGCAAGTCCATGGAGAGGCTGCTCGCGCTCGAGGCAGACATCCTCTGCGAGGGCCACTTCGGTATCTTTCAGACGAAGGATCAGGCCCGGAAGTACATCCAGGGTTACCTCAGGCAGTACAGCTGAGGCCGGGTAACAGGTAACAGAGCCACCCTGCTTATCGTCTCTTCCTGCAACCTGCTACCTGTCACCTGCCACCTTCTCCCGGTCGCTCACCCTCGCCCCGACCTTTCTCACCCGCTTCAAAAAAAATCTTTTCATGACCGGCCGTTGGGTGTAGAAAAGGACCCGTTTGAGTGCAGAAAAGGGGGAGCTTCCATGAAGTCCTACCGCAAGGAATTGTGGTTCAATGTGCCTTCCCGTATGGCCTTCGTGAACATCACGCCCCAGGTGGAGTCTTGCCTGGCCGAGAGCGGCATCAGGGAAGGGCTCGTCCTCGTCAACGCCATGCACATCACGGCCTCGGTGTTCATCAACGACGACGAGCAGGGGCTGCACAAGGACTACGCCGAGTGGCTGGAGACGCTAGCCCCCCATGAACCGGTCTCGCGATACCGGCACAACCGGACGGGTGAGGACAACGGCGACGCCCACCTCAAGCGCCAGGTCATGGGCAGGGAAGTCGTCGTGGCCGTGACGGCGGGCAGGCTCGATTTCGGCCCCTGGGAGCAGATCTTCTACGGCGAGTTCGACGGCCGCCGCCGCAAGCGGGTTCTTGTGAAGATCATTGGAGAATGAGGCAAAAGGCAAAAGGCATCTTGTTCATGGTTGCCCTTTGACGTCACCTGTCGCCTGCTGCCTCCTGCGATACGCTTCGGAAGCACATCCAGCTGCAGGTTTTCGCTGCATATCGGTTTGCATCGGAGGAGGAAAGGATGGAGAAGATTTTTTTCCCGGACAGCGTCGTCGTGCTCGGGGTCTCTGCTGCACCCACCAACCTGGCGAGAAACATCGTTCTGAATCTCCAGCGGTTCGGGTTCAAAGGCCATGTCTACGCCGTGGGAAAGGGCGGCGGTGATGTCGGCGGCGTGCCGATCGTGTCCGCGGTCGAGGAGGTCCCCGGTGTGCCCGACCTGGCCGTCTTTCTCCTTCCGGCCCGGCATGTGCCGGAGGCCCTGGAGGCATGCGGGCGCAAGGGAATCCGGCGCGCCATCATCGAATCGGGCGGGTTCAGCGAGTTTGCGGACCAGGGCCGCGACCTCGAGCGCGAGGTTCTCGACATCGCGAGACGATGGGGGATGCGCATCGTGGGGCCCAACTGCATCAGCATCGTGAACCTGGAAAACGGGCTCGTCCTGCCCTTCGTCCCCCTGGAGAACCGGGAGGTGAGAAAGGGCCACATCTCGATCGTGGCCCAGAGCGGCGGGATCGCCCTGGACTGCATGCGGCTGCTCGCCTGCGAAAACCTCGGCGCGAGCAAGCTCATCAGCATGGGCAACAAGATTGACGTCAACGAGAACGACTTTCTTGCCTACCTGAAAACCGACCCGGACACGCGGGTCATCGGCTTCTACCTGGAGAACGTTGCCGACGGCGCCGGGCTGATGAGGCTGGCGGGCTCAACGGACAAGCCCCTTATCGTCCTCAAGGCCAACACGAACCCCGTGAGCCACCATGCGGCGCGCTTCCATACGGCGGCCCTCGCCGGGGACGACGAGGTCGTGACCGCGGCCTTCCGCCAGGCAGGGATCCACCGGGTCCAGAACCTCACGGAGATGATGGAGTGCTTCAAGGTCTTTTCGCTTCCCGTCATCCGGGGGCCGCGGCTTGCCGTGCTGGGCCGCTCCGGCGGGCAGGCCGTCCTGCTGGCCGATGCGGTGCACCGCTACGGGTTCGAGCTCGCATCGCTTTCCGACGATTTTTACGCTCACGTGCGGCAGCACATCCGGGCCGGGGTGATCCGCCTGTCGAATCCCCTGGACATGGGCGACATCTTCAACATCGACGCCTACGCGGGCATCGTGGAGAAGGCCCTCGCCGAGGACGGCGTCGACGGGGTCGTCTTCAGCCACGCCTACGTGGCGAGCCTCGAGGTCGCCCCGTCGAAGCGCCTGCTCGAGGCCTCTCTTTCCCTGTCCCACCGGTACGGCAAGCCCGTCATCCCCTGCATCATCCCCGACAAGCACACCTGGTTCTCCGTCAGGGAGGAGACGGGGGCCTTCCTCTTCGAGGACGTCGACACGGCCATGAAGGCCCTCTCGCGGTCGCTTTGGCATCACCGCTTCCATTCTTCGAGGAAAGTGCAGCCGCAGAAGGCGGCCGCTCGATCCCGCAGGAAATCCGTCCTGGCGAAAGGGTTCATGGGTCCCGACGAAGCCTTTTCGCTTCTCGGCTCCTACGGGGTCCCCCACGCGGCCGCGGCGGTTGCCCTGACCGCCGACGAGGCCGCCAAAGCGGCGCGCCGGCTGCGTTACCCCGTGGCCCTCAAGACGGCCGATCCCGGCGTGCTCCACAAGACGGAAAAGGGCGGCGTGGTGCTGGGCATCCGCTCCGAGGTTGAGCTTCGCAAGGCCTTCAGAGCCATGAAGGCCGGCCGCTGCCTCGTCCAGAAGATGGCGCCGGAAGGCACCGAGGTCATCATCGGGGCCCGCAGGGACAACGAGTTCGGCCACGTGGTCCTCTTCGGTCTCGGCGGGATCTTCGTCGAGCTTCTCAAGGACACGGCCATGCGCGTCGCCCCGCTGACGGTGAAGGACGCCGAGTCCATGGTGCGCGACATCAGGGCGGCGGGCCTCCTCAACGGGTTCAGGGGCAAGGGGCCCCTCGACGTGAAAGCCCTTTCACGCTGCATCGCAGGCGTCTCGAAGCTCCTGGCCGACCACCCGGAGATCGGCAACATTGACATCAACCCGCTGATCCTATACGGTAAGGGCAAGGGCTGCATCGCCGTGGACGCGAAGATCGAAGTCTCCTAAAGAAGGATCGAGGACCGAGGCACAAAGCGAAGACATGTATCCTCGATCCCTCGTCCCCGCACCCGGCGAAGCCCGTTCCAGAGTTGAGGGTCTCGATCCACCCTGTCGTCTCTGCCTTTCCCGACCGTTCAGGCGCGCCGGGGGCGCGCTTTTTGCAGCTCCCCAGATCCATGGAGAATTGAGCGCGTCGGAACCCTCGCCTGGCCGTCAGGCCGGGGGTCCTGTGCGCTGAGTCGGCCCGCCCGCGCAAACGGGAGCGCCTCATTCGTCCGGCCCGCCGTGGGCGCCTTCGGGCAGAGGCACCGAACCCGGGAGATCCCGAAGCGAACGGTCCGTGAGACCGTTCTGCCCGTCCGGGAACACGGGCCGTGGAAGCTGCGCGCCGGCGGGGCCGCGGGAGGAACGGCAAGCCGTGATGGGGGTCCGCGAGATCCTGCTCTTCGCAGCGGGCATCACCCTCTTTCTCTTCGGGATGATGCGCCTGAGCGAGGAGGTCCAGCAATATCTCAGCAACGTCCGGATCCGCCAGTTCTTCCGGCTGGCCGTGGAGAGGCCCATCTACGGGCTGGTCACGGGCATCGTCACGACGGTCCTCTTCCAGAGCAGCACGGCCACCTCCGTGCTCGTCGTCGGCATGGTGAGCGCCGGGCTGATGAGCTTCTACCGGTCGCTGCCGATCATCCTCGGGGCCGACGTGGGCACGACCGTCACGGTCCAGCTCGTCGTCTGGAAGGTCACCGAGATCTCCCCGCTGATCGTGTTCTGCGGGGGCATGCTCTGGTTTTTCGGCCGGCTGCGGTGGAAGAAGATCGGCGAGGGGGTTTTCTACTTCGGGCTCATCTTCTTCGGCCTGGAGCTGGTTTCGCTGGCCACGGCGCCGTTCAAGGAGAGCATGGCCGTCCGCGCCCTATTCCAGTGGGCGGACCATCCCCTGCTGGGGCTTGCGATCGGTGTTGCCGCCGCATCGCTGATCCACTCCTCGGCGGTCCCGATCACTATTCTCGTCATCCTGGCACAGAACGGCGTCATCACCCTACACCACGCGCTGCCCATCGTCTTCGGGGCCAACATCGGCACGGCGATCACGGCACTCATCGCGAGCCTCGTGGCCAACGTGAACGGCAAGCGCGCGGCCCTGTCGCATTTCCTCTTCAAGCTGATCGGCGCCGTTCTCTGCATGATGGCCCTCCCCCTGTTCCTGCGGGTCCTGGCGGCACTCAGCCCGGAGGTGGCCCAGCAGATCGCCTTCGGGCACCTGCTGTTCAACGTCTTCATCGTGGCCTTCTTCTTTTTCTTCCTCCAGCCCTTCTCCTATCTCGTGGAGAAGATCATTCCCGGCAAGGTCGAGACGCTGCCGATCTGGCCCGAGTTCCTCGACGACCGCAGTCTGCGCGACCCGTCCGAGGCCCTGGAGCAGGTCCGAAAGGAGCTGCGGCGCCAGATGTTCCTCGTTCAGCGGATGTGCGAGGCCAGCATCGGGCTCATCCCGCGCTTCGGCGAGGGGAGGGCACGGGACATCCGGTACATCGAACTGGTCGTGGACAATCTCCGCAGGGAGCTGAACCGCTACCTGATGAAGATCTCGAAGGGCGGGCTGACGGTCGAACAGTCGAGAAAACTCTTCGCCTATTCCGGAATCTCCGACGACATCGAGCGGATCGGCAACCACGCCATCTACGTCGTGGGCCTTGCCAGGGAACGGCACAAGGGCGATATCGAGTTCACGCGGTGGGCCTTCGCGGAGATCGACGAGATCGCAGACCTGATCAACCGCAACCTGGGGGATGCCGTGTCCCTTCTGGACGGGATCAACGGCGAGCTGATCTCGAGGATCTTTGCCCGCGAGGACCGTGTGGACAGGCTGGTCCGAGAGGCGCGCAAGAGACACCTGGAGCGCTACCTCTCCTCCATCTGTCAGCCCGAGGCCGGGCCCATCTTCGTGGAGATGCTGATCCGCCTCGAGCGCATGTCCGATCACTGCGAGAACATCGCGGAGTTCGCGCGGGACCTGAAGTAGCAGGAAGCAGAGACCAAAAAATCCCTCTCGCTTCTCCCTTGGACAACGGGGGATCGAGGGGGATTTCTTGCCTTGGTGCCTGCTGTCTGAACTGTGTTGCTTTCAGCGCAGCTTGACGCTGCTCGCCTGCGGGCCTCTCAGGCCCGGCTCCTCCACGAAGACGACCTCCATGCCCGGCCGCAGGTCGTCGAACTCCTCATGGCGCACGCTGTTGCGGTGGAAATAGATGTTTCTCCCGTCCGAGGCGGCGATGAACCCGTAACCCGCCTCGGGGTAGAGCGATGCCACCCGTCCGCGAGGCGGCTCCTCATGGCGCTTGACCTCCCCCCGTTTCCTGCGTGCATGGGCCTGGAGCCGGCGCAGCGCCGCATCGAAGGCGAGAGTGATCGCCTTGTGGGGGTCCTCGTGGGCCTCACGCCGGATCACGATGTCCTTGCCGGGCAGGGCCAGGTCGATCCTGGCGTTGTACACCGTGCCGGAGTTGCGGTTTCGGTGCGGCACCTCGACCAGCACCCGGCAACTCATCATGCCGCGGTGGAACTTGTCGAGTTTCTCCGATTTTTTTTGGATGAGATGCTCGATTTCGCCGGTGATCTCGCAGTTGCGGGAGGTGATTTGAAGAGGGATTCGTGCCATGGGGATTCCCTCCGGTTGGATTTGACCCCACGATAACACGGGTGCCGATGCACGTCAAGAAAGCCGCGGCGGCGAACCGGCGCGGTTGCCGTTTCTCTTATAATTCTTGACATTTCCGAAATCGATCCGCTAGAAGGAACCATTGCGGCTGCGTCGGTTTTACACGTTCGAAAACGCCCCGCGAGACCGCCCTGCAGCCGGGTACCGCGGCATGCCCGTCAGGCCGCGGCCGTGCAGGGCATCCACCCGCTTCAGACTCGAGAGGCTTGTAGTGCCTGCAAAGCGCCCTCGCAAACCGTCAGCCGGGAGGAAGAAAAACGCCGTCTCTCCGGCCGATCCCAGGCCGCGAAAGAGCGGGAGCGGTCCGGCCGTCAGGGGAATGCCCGTCCCCTCGCTGGACGGCAAAGAGCTCTATGCGAGTCTCTTCCGGGACAGCCACACCATCATGCTGATCATTGACCCCCGGGACGGCAGGATCGTGGACGCCAACCGGGCTGCCGTGCGGTTTTACGGGTACCCGACCCGCACGCTTAGGACCATGCGGATCAGCGACATCAACCTGCTCGACGAGGGCTCGCTTCGCGAGAAGATGCGGCAGGCCGCCGGGCGGCAGAATCGCCATTTCCAGTTCCGGCACCGCCTTGCCGACGGCTCAATCCGGGACGTGGAGGTCGCGAGCGGCCCGATCCTTCTCGGGGGCCGGAAGCTGCTCTGCTCGATCGTGCAAGACGTCACGGACCGCAGGCGCTCCGAGGCCGCCCTCCGGCTCGAGCGGGAACAGCTCTTCTCCATGTTCGACAGCATGGAGACGCTCGTCTATGTCGCCGACCCCCACACCTATGAGATCCTCTACACGAACAAGGCGCTGGATCGCGCTTTCGGCAGGCGGACCGTCGGCGAGATCTGCCACCGGGCGTTCCAGGGCCTTGATGCCCCCTGCCCGTTCTGCACCAACGCGATCATTCTCGAGAGGACCCCGGAGCCCTACCGCTGGGAGCACTACAACCCGACGCTGGACAAGCATTACTCCAACGTGGACCGCATCATCACGTGGCCCGACGGCCGCGACGTGCGGGTCGAGTTCGCGACGGACATCACGGAGCGCAAGCGGGCCGAGGCGGCGCTGCGCGACAGCCTCGAGACGGCCAGCGCCATGCTCAACGCCGCAACGGAATCCTTCGCCCTCATCGACACGGGTGGGACCGTGCTGGCGGCCAACGAAACCTTTGCCAGGAGGCTGGGCACGACGCCGGACGCCGCGATCGGGACGTCCATCTATCGGTATATGGACAAGGATCTGGCCGTCCACCGCGAGGCGCGTTTCCAGGAGGTGATCCGGTACGGGCATCCGATCCGCTTCACCGACGAGCAGGCAGGCCGCTGGCTGGAACACAGCATCTACCCCATCTTCGAGTCCGGGGGCAGGGTGGGCCGGCTGGTCCTCTACAGCCAGGACATCACCGACCGCAAGCGCTCGGAAGAGGCGCTGAAGCAGAGCGAGGCGCTGCTGAAGAGCATCTTCCAGGCCGCCCCGATCGGAATCGGGCTCGTGTACGACCGGGTGCTCGGCTGGACCAACAGCCAGCTGGCGGGCATGCTGGGCTATGCCGTGGAGGAACTGGCGGAGAAGAGCGCCCGGATCCTCTACCCCAGCGACGAGGAGTACGAGCGCGTCGGCCGCGAGAAGTACGTCGAGGTCCGGCGAGGCGGCACGGGCGTGATCGAGACCCGGTGGCGGCGCAAAGACGGCCGTGTGCTGGATATCCTGCTGAGCTCGAGGGCCATAGACCCCCGGAACCTGTCTGCCGGCGTCGTCTTCACCGCCCTGGACATCACGGACCGCAAGCGCAACGAGGAGGCCCTGCAGCGCTACCAGGACGAGCTCGAGCAGAGGGTGTTCGAGAGGACCTCGGAACTCATGGTTGCCAACCAGGCCCTCATCTCGGAGATCGAGGACCGCACACGGGCCGAGACGGCACTCAGGGATTCCGAGAGACGGCTGTCGGACATCATCGCGTTTCTGCCGGACCCCACCTTCGTCATCGACCGTGACGGCCGGGTCATCGCCTGGAACCGCTCCATGGAGCAGATGACGGGGGTCGCCGCGAAGGACATTCTCGGCAAGGGGAACTACGAGTATGCCCTGCCGTTCTACGGGGAGCGAAGGCCGCTGCTCATCGACCAGGTCCTGGCGCCCGACACGGCGATCGAAGGCCGCTACGCGAATATCCACCGGCGCGGGGAGACCCTGTTCGGCGAGAGCTACCTCACGGGCCGCGGCAAGGAGAGGGTCTACCTCGCAGGCACGGCGGCACCCCTGTACGATTCCCAGGGAAATATCGCAGGCGCCATCGAATCGATCCGCGACATCACGGACAAGAAGCGTGCCGAGGAGCAGCTGCGCTACCGCGACGCCATCCTCGAGGTCGCCAGCTTCGCGGCCGAGCGGTTCCTGAAGGCACCGTCCTGGGAGACGGACATCCGGGAGATCCTGGCCCGGCTGGGCACGGTCACCGGCGTGAGCCGCGTCTACCTCTTCGAAAACCGGATGACGGCAGAAGGGGTTCTGCTGACGAGCCATCGCTACGAGTGGGTTGCAGAGGGTGTCGACCCCCAGATCGGCAACCCCGCCCTGCAGGATCTTCCCATGGAACGCATGGGATACAGCCGATGGGTCGAGGTCATGCGGCAGGGCGGCCACATCTTCGGCCCCGTCCATGAGTTTCCCGAAAGCGAGCGGACGCTCCTGGAGTCGCAGGGCATCATTTCGATCGCCGTCGTCCCCGTCTACCTGGGAGACCGGTGGTGGGGATTCATCGGCTTCGATGACTGCGCCGAGGAGAGACAGTGGTCCGACGTGGAGATCGAGGCCCTCAACGTGGTGGCCAGCACGCTGAGCGCGGCCCTGTCGCGTAAGCACGCGGAGACGAGGCTCATCCAGACCTCCGAGCGGCTCTCCGTCGTTCTGGAATCGCTGCCGATCGTCACCTTCACCGCCTCGGGCAGTGCGGGGGACGAGATCACCTACATCACGGGCACCGTCGAGGAACTCACGGGTTTCCGGCCGGTGGAGATTCTGGGCAAACCGGGCTTCTTCATGGAGCATGTCCACCCCGACGACCGGTACGCCGTGCGCAGCTGCCACCTGGAGATCGGAACGAAGGGCACATGCCGCTGCGAGTTCCGGTTCCGCACCGCCGACGGTTCGTACCGATGGTTCTCCGAGTTCTGCCGCCTCATCCGCGGTCCCGAGGGCTCGCTGGGCCACATCGTGGGGATGTGGCAGGATGTGACGGAGGAAAAGCGGATCCTCCGGGAGTCCAACACACGCCTGCAGCAGGTGATCCAGGCGCACAAGCTGGCCTCCCTGGGTGAAATCGTGGCGGGCGTCGTGCACGAAATCAACAACCCCAACAGCTTCATCGCATACAACATCCCCCTCCTGGAGGAGATCTGGAAGCTCTGCGAGCCGGTCCTGGCCGAGCATGCCGCCGCCAACCCCGGGTGGGGCAGGCGGGGCGTGCGCTTCGAGGAACTCAGCAGCGACATGGCCGAGATCATCAATGCCTTCCGAATCGGGTCGGACCGGATCAACCGGGTCGTCTCGAACCTGAAGGATTTCGCCCGCGTCGACGAGGGGTCCCAGGCGAGGCCCCTCTCGGTGAACGACGTGGTGGAAAACACGCTCATGATCGTGGGCGGGCAGATCCGGCGCTCCGTCTCCAAGCTGGACCTGGACCTCGGTGCCGGGCTGCCGCAGGTCCACGGCAACTTCCAGAAGCTAGAACAGGTTCTGGCCAACCTGCTCGTGAACGCGCACCAGTCGATCCCGGACAGGGAGAAGGGTCGAATCCGCATCTCGACGCGTCACCTCCCGCGTCTCGAGGCCGTCATCATCTCCGTCGAGGACAACGGCCGCGGCATGACCGGGTCCGTTGTCGGCAGGCTCTTCGAGCCTTTCTTCACGACGCGGCGGGACACGGGCGGCACCGGCCTGGGGCTTTCCGTCTCCTACGGCCTCATCCAGGAACACCAGGGGGTGATCGGCGTCCTTTCGCGGCCGGGCATCGGCAGCCGCTTCACCGTGTTCCTGCCCCTCCGGCAGGGCGCACCGATGCACCTGCGGCCGCTCACCCTGCCTCTCGGGTGCGATGACGGAAAAATGAAGGAACTCCAGATGCAGATGGGCGGAATCGACGACGGGTTCCTTCATGGCGTCGAAGCCGAAGAGCCGTCGGCGGAGCGCCTGTCGGAGTACCTGGAGCAGCACCCCGAGGTGGACGTTGTCCTGATGATGCGACCCGGTACGGGGAGCAGTCCGGCCGAATACTTGCGAGTCCTGCGCGAGAGGCACCCCCTCGTCACGATCATCGCGTGGGGCGGCGAGGAAGGGGATTTCGCCGGGCCGGGCGGAGAGAAGCCGGATATCCACGTCGCGGGCCCGCCGGACATCCGAAAGCTCAAGGAGGTCCTCGACGGGCTGACGAGACAGAGATTCTAGGCCGCGGTGCGGCCGGTGACGGATGCTTCCTGCGATCTGCCGCCGAGGTATGCCGATGCCTCCGACCGAAAAGAATAAAACACAACGGATGAGAGGAAACTGCGAATGAAGATCCTGGTGGTCGATGACGAGGCCGTGACCCTGTCGTCCATGAAGAGGATCCTGCGCTGGCAGGGCATCAGGGACGTGGAGACCTGCGACAGCGGCAAGGAGGCCATCCGGCGGATCAAGGAGGGCGATTACGATCTCGTTCTGCTGGACCTCCTCATGCCGGAGGTGGACGGCATCCAGGTGCTCGAGGCCGCCAAGCCCTTCAAGCCCGGCACGGAGTTCATCATCATCACGGCCGTCGACGTCGTCTCGCAGGCCGTGAAGGCCATCCGCCTCGGCGCGTACGATTATCTCGTCAAGCCCGTGGACAACGAGCATCTCATGAGGGTCCTCGAGCGGGCCTACGAGCGCAAGGGGCTCATGGCGGGGATGAACCTCGCCCGGCAGGCCCGCGATACCCGCCAGCCCGACGGGTTCGCGGCGATCGTGACCGCATCCCCGCAGATCCGGGCTCTGCTCTCGTACGCCCAGATCATGGCCAAGGGGGGCAACCCCATCCTGATCACGGGGGAATCGGGGACGGGCAAGGAGCTCCTGGCCCGGGGAATCCACCTCGAGGGGCCCTCGCCGTCAGGGCCCTTCGTGGCCGTCAACATCTCCTCCATCCCGGAGACCCTCTTCGAAAGCCAGTTCTTCGGGCACGTCAAGGGGGCCTTCACGGGGGCCCTCAGGGATTACGAGGGATTTTTCGAGCAGGCCGACGGGGGGACGCTCTTCCTGGACGAGATCGGCGAATTCCCGCAACAGATGCAGTCGAAGCTCCTGCGCGTGCTGGAGGAGAAGACTTTCACGCGCCTCGGCGAGACGAAGCCCATTCGGGTGGACGTGCGGATCATCTCGGCGACCAACAAGGATCTCGACAAGGCCTGCCAGGAGGGAAAGTTCAGGCTCGATCTCATGTACCGACTGCGGTCGGCCCAGATCCACCTCCCGCCTCTGAGGGAGCGCAAGGATGACATACCGGTCCTGGCCGCCCATTTCCTCAAGCTGGCGGTCGAGAAACACGCCAAGCCGGTGCACGGGTTCAGCCCCGAAGCGATGGACATCCTCATGCGCCGCGATTACCCGGGCAATGTGCGGGAACTGGCCCAGATCGTCGAAAATGCCGTCCTGCTGGCCGACACGGCCACGATCCTGCCGAGGCACCTGGGGGAGGAGATCGCCGCGGCGCCCCTGTATGCGCGCAGCCTGTGCAGTCTCAAGGAGAACTACGAGACCCACGTCCTCTACGTGCTGCATCACACCCGGGGCGACCGCAAGCAGGCGGCGCAGATCCTGGGGATCACGGTCAGGCAGCTGCAGAGGAAGCTCGTTGAGATGCGCCGGAACCCCCGCTGGAAAATGCTCCTGGGCGACCTTTAGGTCACGAGGGGGGACATAAAGGTCACTTCGAAAATTCCCATTTGATATCCATGTGTTATGGCCGAACGGGGAGGCTGCTCCCTGCCCGTTTCCCGCGAGGTTGTATTCCGCGAAACCGAGTCTCCTGACGGCAATCCTGCTGCGCCCGCTGGTTTTATCTTCCCCTACGCGAACTTGAGAATTTTTCCGTGCCTGCGGCATTGTGGCATCCCACTTGCTCGCTGCATAATGATGTTAACTGAATGATTCCGCAATCCGGTCTGTTCGTGGTTCCGGTTTGAGCCATGAAAGGATCGGCCGGTTCGATCAACGAGGCGTAAGCCACACGGGTCCTCGACGGAAGGAGCGGCAACATGAAAAGGCTGGCGGCAACCGGTGCAGAGCGGGAGATCAGGTCGGGCAGGCGGGCCGACATGGAGTCCAACATCGTCGACACGATGCGCAAATATTTCCAGAACGACACGGGCAAATCGAAGGGTGACCTGGAATACACGATCCTCAACTCCGTAAAGCGGTACTTTGAAGGCAAGCCCCCGGAAAAATTGAGGTAACCCTTTCAGCCAAGACAGGCGTTTCATCCGGAAGGCATCATGGCTCTCCTCAACCTACTCACGCTGCAGATTTTGGATGCTCTCGTCAGGATCGAGGCCTGGAGCGAATCGGCCATCCTCGACAATGAAGACAGCCCCACGATCACGGCCCTGGGCCTGTTTCTGGTTCTCCTGTTCGGGTTGTTGCGGCGCTGTGCCGTCCGGATCAGAGGGGATGCCGAAGCGCAGCGGCGGGCCTGTCGCACCGCGCGCGAGGGCCCGTGCGGTGACCGGGTGGATCCCGGGGAGTACCGCTTCGACCTCCAGGGCCGCATCGTCGATGTCCCCCGCGGGGCGGAGAACCTGCTCGGGGCTGACCGCGAGTCGATCCTCGGCTCCCTGTTCAGCCGCTTCCTGCGGGAAAAGGACGTGCCCCCGGTGATCGACGGGTTCATCCGCGTGCTGCGCGGCGAGAGCGTCGACGGTCTGAGGGTTATCCTGCGAAGGGCCGATGGTTCTCTCGTGCCGGCCCGCATGGACCTGCACCCCGTCGTGCGCGCCGGGGAAATCGACGGGGTGCGCGGGTTGTTGAGAGCCTCGCCCGGGACTGCCTCGATTGCACGGCGGGAAACCGGCCGGACGGGTTTATGCGTCTACATCTTCCGCAAGGGGGAGATGCTGTACGTGAACCCGCGCTTCGCGGAGAGCTGCGGGTACGGGCGGCACGAAATCTCGTCCGTTGACCCGATGCAGATCATCCACCCCGCCGACCGTTCCAGGGTGCGCCGGAGCAACATCGGCCAGATGAAGGGGGAACCGGGGGCCTCCTGCGACTTCCGGCTCGTCACGAAGGACGGCCGAGTGCGGTGGGTTCGAGCCAGGGTTCGTCCCGTGACGTATCGCGGGCAGAAGGCGCTTCTCGGAAACCTCGTCGTCATGTCCGCCAGGGAGCAGACCCTGCAAGGCCGGGGGGACACAGGCGGCCGCAGGTCCGCTGCCGCACGCTGCGGCTGTTCCGCACCGGTTTGAACAAGGAACAGTCAATCCCCTTCTTTGCCCGAATCGCCAGCCCGCGGCTGAGAGACAGAGAGCCGAGGGCCGTGATCAGCATTCGATCCTTTTCCGTCTGCGCAGACCCCGGACCCGGCGTCCCGGGATACCGCGGGGTACGGCCTGACAGAAGAGGGGCACGATGGCCATCAAGGATCGCATGAAAACGCTCACGCCCCGGGAAGCCATGCTCTGGCGTCCCTGGGGCGACGAGGGCGGCGTCGAATGCTACCTCTGCAATCACCGCTGCAGGATATCGGGCGGGGGGTTTGGCATCTGCGGCATGCGCGAGAATCGGAGCGGGAGGCTGTGGACCCATGCCTACGGCGACCTCATCGCCGCCCACGTCGACCCCATCGAAAAGAAGCCCCTCTACCATTTCCTGCCCGGTACCGCCTCCTTTTCCGTTGCCGTCATGGGCTGCAACTTCAACTGTTCCTTCTGCCAGAACTGGCAGATTTCCCAGATTTCCGTCCGCGACGGCACGGCGGCCGGTGGTTTCCGGATGAGGGCGGAGGGCGTCGTGGAGACGGCGCTCGGGCAGCACTGCCGAAGCATCTCCTACACCTATACGGAACCGACGGTCTTTTTCGAATTTGCCTTCGACATCTCCCGCCTCGCCCGGCTCGAGGGGCTGGCCAACATCTTCGTGACCAACGGCTTCATGACCACGGAGGCCCTCGAGGTCATCGCCCCCTTTCTGGATGCGGCAAACGTGGACCTGAAATCCTTCCGGGACGATTTTTACAGGAAGGTCTGCCGGGGCAGGCTCGCTCCCGTCCTGGAATCCATCCGCTTCATGAAGAAGCTTGGCGTGTGGATCGAGATCACGACCCTGCTGATCGCCGGCGTCAACGACAGCGACGAGGAACTGTCGGACATCGCGCGTTTCATTGCCGAGGTCGATCGGGACATCCCCTGGCATATCAGCCGCTTTCACCCCGATTACCGGATGACGGGCGTCGGCGCGACCCCGCTCGAGACGCTGCGGCGCGCCTTCGATCTCGGGAAGAAAGCGGGGCTGCGCTACGTCTACCTCGGCAACGTGGTCGGCGAGGCGGCACAAACCCTCTGCCCCGGGTGCGGAAACCCCGTGATCCGGCGCAGGGGCTTCTGGCTGGAGCGCAACGACCTTCGCGACTGCCAGTGCCCGCGCTGCAACAGCCGCATCGCCGGGGTGTTCCGGGAACGGACGGCCAGCCGGACCCCGGGAGGGAGCGAAGTCCGGGTCACAGATAGCCGTCCGGGATCAAACAACAACCATCAAGAAAGACGGTGAAGTCAGAGCCTCCCTCCGAAAGAAACCTTGCTGCTGCCCGTTTTCCGCCGATCCAACCCGCCCAGACATCACCTTTCCCCTTGCTTTCTCCTGACCGGGATGCTATCTGAAGCCGTGAGTTTCACCCCGTCCATCGGTTAACGGCAAGGCAACCAATCCACTCCAGAAGCGGCAGCGTTACAAACCGGGTAACATCCACAGTTATTCTCTTTGGACTTTTCCCGTCGGATCACGCCTCATGGGCGCCGTCTGCGCAGGGCAGACCCGTACTTATTCACCGTGCCCCGCGAAGGGCCGAGCCCTGATCTTCGATTCTGGAGCACCCAAGGGTCCGCTACGGCCGGGTGAGCCCAGGATGCAAGACCAGGGCCCGCTGCCCGTCGCGTCGGCGCAACCGGCCCCGGCGGAGTCCCGGACAAGACAGAGTCTCTGGATATGAAAGCAAATGCACAACGGAAAGGAGGTGAATCGGGGAGTCATAGAGTCGAATGCTTCTATCGGTGCGGGTGTCGGCTGGGGTCATCCGGGCCCTGCAATTCATCGATGCGGTCTTCAAAGGAGGGAACTTTATGACTGTTTTCAAGAATTACGCCGAGACCAAGAACAAGCGGCCGGGCCCCCTGAGCGGGATCCGGGTTCTCGAAGTCTGCACGCTCCTGTTCGGGCCGGCAGGCCCGTCGTTCCTTGCCGAACTGGGGGCCGAGGTCATCAAGATCGAGCTGCCGCCCGTGGGGGACGTGACCCGCTCGCTCAACCCCTTCGGCTGGTTCTACAAGGAACAGGGGCCCATGTTCATCCACATCAACCCCGACAAGTACTACATGGCCCTCGATCTGCACATCGACATGGCCCAGCAGATCTTCAAGGAGCTCTGCGCCAAGTCCGACGTGGTCGAGTTCAACCTCAGGCCCGCCGTCACGAACCGCTGGAACATCGGCTACGAGGACATCCGGAAGGTCAACCCGGGCATCATCTATATCGAGAAGAACGGCTTCGGCCAGTGGGGACGCTACGCCGAGGAGGACCGCCCCTCCAACGACGGCGCCGCCCAGGCGCTTTCGGGCTACGCCTGGCTGTCGAGCTTCGCCGGCAAGCCCCCCCTGAAGCAGAGCATCTGGATCTGCGACGTCTTCGGGGCCATGATGGGCGAGGTGGCCGTGCTGTCCGCCCTGCACTACCGCCGGCGAACCGGCAAGGGGCAGTACATCGAGATGTCCCAGAGCGAGAACATCATGCGGGCCATGACGTGGGTGTGGCCCTACCAGCAGGTGACGCAGAGGCACGCCGAGCCCTCGGGGAACCGGGACCAGTGCATCTGCCCCGCCGACACCTTCTATTGCAAGGACGGGCAGTTCGTGGCTCTCGCCGCGCCGGCGCCCGACGAGTTCAAGGGCCTCTGCGCCGCCATGGGCAAACCCGAGCTCGCCGCCGATGCGCGCTTCAAGGACCACGAGACCCGCCTCAAGGACGAAAACGCGCTGGCCATCCTCAAGATCATCGCCGACTGGGCCGCCGGCAAGACGGCCGACGAGGTCGAGAAGCTGGGCGTCAAGCACGGCTTTGCCGCCTCCCGGGTCTTTTCGGCCAAGGACGAGTGCGAGGACCCGCACCGCCGGGCCCGCGGCGCTGTCAAGGTGATCGACGACCCCATGTACGGCCAGTACGTGGACCACGAGATCCCCATCAACATGTCCAAGACCCCGCCCAAGCACCGCTGGTCGGTCCGGCCTGTCGGGTTCGACAACGACTACATCATGACGAAGATCCTCGGCCGCAGCGAGCAGCAGCTCAAGGAGCTCTACGGTCACGGGGTGCTCGGGAAGTGGAAGGACCAGCAGGGCCGCAGGCCGCCGTCCGACTGGGACGGGCAGTCCGGCGCCATCTTGAGGAGGTGATGAGCCATGGCAGACTACAAGAGAGCGAAGTGGGCGGCCTGGGCGGATCACATCCGCTCCCTGGACGACCCTGCAAAGAATTTCGAGAAGCCCGAGGCCCTCGATGACCTCGTCGTCATCGACCTGAGCTCCCGGAGCATGGCGGGCTGCTTCTGCTCGTCGCTGCTGGCCGAACTCGGCGCCGAGACGATCCGCATCGAGCCGCCCGGCGGGGACCTGATCCGCACGTACTCCCCCGGCGGCATCATGGTGAAGGACACGGGGCTCGCCTATCTCCAGGAGGGCCGCAACAAGCATCACATCACCCTGAACATGGAGACCCCCGAGGGCCGCGCGATCTTCAAGGACCTCGTCGGTGCCGCCGATGTGCTCATCGAGACCTACCCGGCGGGAACGATGGACGGCTGGGGGCTCGGCTACGAGGCGCTGGAAAAGATCAACCCGCGCCTCATCATGTGCTCCATCACGGGCTACGGCCAGTTCGGTCCCGACAGCGAGCGCAAGCTCTACGACTACGACAACGTCGCCCAGGCCCGCTCCGGGATCCAGTACTGCACGGGCGAGGTGCTTCCCGAGGGCAAGACGGTTGAGGAAATGCCATGGGCCGTTCCCACCAAGGCGGGCCCCCACATCGCCTGGGCCGTGTCGGGAACCTTCGGCGCCATGGGGATCCTCGCAGCCCTCTACCACCGGGGCAAGACCGGGGAAGGGCAGGCCATCGACATCTGCACGCCCGAGGCGTACAGCCGCCTGGCCGACTATCAGCTCATGTGGTACGCCCACGCCGGCGTGATCGCCGAGCGCTTCGGGAGCCTCGACACGGCCCTGTGGCTCTACGGGTTCTTCCCGACCAAGGACGGCGGCGTCTTCCTGGGCGGCCTCAGGCTCGAGATGTGGAAGGCCTTCGTCGACATCATCGGCAAGTATGACGAGTGGAAGGCCGAGGAGTGGACGACGCTGGCGCCCTTCATGAAGAAGGACTGGCAGCTCAAGTACCAGTCCATGATCGACCCGGAGACGAAGAAATACACGAGCGAGGAGCTGACCCAGAAGTCCGTCGAGTATGCCAAGAGCGGGCGTCTGGCCCCGATCACGCCGGTCGTGGCCGAGATCGTCTCGCCCTGGAAGGCCATGCACGACGAGAACTGGCAGGACCGCGGCATCTTCACGCCGGTGCAGGACCCCGTCTTCGGCTCCGTCATCTGCGCCCAGTCGCAGTGGAAGTCGACGGAGACCCCGCCGCGGACGAAGTGGGCCTGCCGCCCCGCGGGCTATGACAACGGGCATGTCTACCTGAAGTACCTGGGCTACGGGCCCGCCAAGCTCAAGGAGCTCGAGGGCAAGGGCGTCATCTGAAGTCATCGGTGAGAGCGGAAAGGCTGAAAGAGCGACAGAATCCCCCACCCCCCTTTAGAAAAGGAGGCAGGGGGGATTTGAAGTTTCGGGTGTACGGGCACCGCCGGGGCTGCGGGGGTCTGATCGGAAACAGGGTCGCCCCGGCCCCGTGCCCCCTTGACAGCTCGACACTCGAAACTGCGTAACCGGAAAGACCATCTTTGAGAGGGAGGTTCACGTTTATGTCTCTCGGCATTCCCCTGACGGACGCGGACAAGGCGAAGTTCAACACCCTCAACAAGGACACCGTCGAGTACCTGATGACCCGCTACAACAAGGTCAACCGATGGGTCATCGCCGACATGATCCGGCGCAGCGCCTACCACTTCCCCGACAAGACGGCCATGATCTTCGGTGACCGGAAGATGACCTACGCCGAGATGGAGGGGGAGTGCAACCGGGTGGCCAACGCGCTCATGGACCTCGGCGTGCAGAAATATGACCGGGTGGCCATCCTGGCGCACAATACGATCGACCACGTCCTGACCTGGTTCGGCTGCTGCAAGGCGGGCGCTGTGTACCTCGCCATCAACTACCTGCTCCGCGGCAAGGACATCGCCTACTGCATCAACCACTCGGAGAGCAAGGTCTTCATCGTGGAGGACGCGCTCTACGACCTCGTCAAGGACGTCCTCGGCGAGATGCCGACGGTCAAGACGTGGATCTGGTCCCGCCAGGGTGCGGGCAAGCCGCCCGTGAACGAGACGTTCAAGGACTTCGAACCGTGGTATAAAGCCTATCCCGCGACGGAGCCCGACACCGTCCTGCGCATCGAGGACCCCGTCCAGATGACCTACACGAGCGGCACCGAGTCGCTGCCCAAGGGAGTCATCATCTCGAACCAGGCCCTCATGGCCCAGTACATGGGCTGCATCGTGGACGGGCAATACAACGAGGACGACGTGCAGGTCAATGCCCTGCCCATCTACCACTGCGCCCAGCGCGACGTGTTCCTGAACCCCGTCTTCTGGGTGGGCGGCACGAACATCCTCATTGCCCCCGACATCGGTCAGATCCTCAAGAACATCGCCGACTACAAGGCCACGATGTTCTTCGCGCCGCCCACGGTCTGGATCGGGATGCTTCGGCACCCGGATTTCGGTAAGTACGACCTCAAGAGCCTCAAGAAGTGCTACTACGGGGCCTCCATCATGCCCGTCGAGATCCTCAAGGAGCTGATGGAGAAACTGCCCGGCACGGGCATCTGGAACTACTACGGCCAGACGGAGCTGGCGCCCTACCACACGGTCCTCAAGGCCAAGGATGCGCTGCGCAAGCTGGGCTCGGCGGGCATGGGCGGCATAAACATGGAGACGAGGCTCGAGGACGACAACTTCAACCCCATCACACAGCCCGGCGTGCCGGGCGAGATCTGCGGCAGGGGGCCCCACGCCCTCATGATGTATTTCAAGGACCCCGAGAAGACCGAGGAGGCCATGAAGGGCGGCTGGTTCCACTCCGGCGACGTGGGCATCATGGACGAGGACCGCTACATCACGGTGGCGGACCGCAAGAAGGACATGATCAAGACCGGCGGCGAAAACGTGCCCACCCGCGAGGTCGAGGAGGCCATCTACAAGGACCCGCGCGTACAGGAAGTGGCCGTCATCGGCGTGCCGCACCCGAAGTGGGTCGAGGCCGTCACGGCCGTCATCGTGCCCAAGGCGGGGCAGACGATCACCGAAAAGGAGATCATCGACCTGTGCCGCAAGGAACTGGCGGGCTTCAAGGTGCCCAAGGGCGTCGTCTTCGTACAGGCGCTGCCCAAGACGCCCACGGGCAAGATCCTCAAGCGAGACATGCGCGTGACGTACAAGGACATGTTTGCGAAGGGATAGGCGAAAGGCGAAAGGCGAAAGGCGAAAGGCAGACCCCCTCTGCCCCCCGGCTTTTGAGGCTGTGTCGCAACAGTCAAGAGGGGACGAGTTGTTTACCCGTTCTTTGACAACAAAATATCCGTAACGTCTATCCGCGCACGGTCTGTCGGGCAGGTTTTGATGGTTCAGGGCCCTTTGAAGAG